>JAFPYW010000049.1 GCA_017394405.1 Alphaproteobacteria bacterium | reverse complement strand
ACGGGTTCGCATAAATCCGGCGTTATTTGTAAATCAACAGCAAATTGTCCCTGTTTTAATACCGTAATTGCCATAAAATTGTTTTCATCAAGTGGCAGTTTGATAATTTGCGGTTCAACTAACTTGGGCCCTTTGACCACTTCCGATAATCCGACATTCTTCCCAAGTTCATAATGCTTCAAGGCGTCAGATGTTTCCAAGCCAACCATCACTTGTTGAATTTGCTCCACAGAGTAATTGCGCTTTCTCATTTGTACTAAATAACTGTATCCCATAAAACCGCCGACACTCAAAATAGCAATAATGGCCAACACTGCCAACATTTCCACCAATGTCCGTCCTGATTCGTTTGATCGCATAAAACCCTCCTTACTTAAAATTACTACCGTCGTTATACTATACTCAAAAACATAATGCAAGATTTATTTTAAGGCTTGTGTTAAAAATTGTTCAAAATTAAACGATCTCCAACACGAATTTGATTGTTGTCCGTTTCGTCAGCATTGATTTCCAAAACCCCTGCAACAGGTATTTTGCTGGAAATAATGGTTTCATCTTGTGGATTAGCATGTTTATGAATCGCCACAATCCGACCAAATCTATCAAAGAAAATCATATCTAAAGGAATAAATGTGTTTTTCATCCACATATATGCAATACGAATAGGATTAAACAAGAAAATCATGCCCGTTTGAGGCGCCAGTTTGTTGCGATACATCAATCCTTTTTGTTGTTGTTCGTCGGTTTTGGCAATTTCAACACGATAGGAAATAATGCCATTTTCCGTGTAAATCGGCAATTCTTTTAATCTGAAAAATTTTATATAAACAGCCACAGCCAGGACTAAAACAATTAAAACGACCAATAAGATTTTTAATATTTTCATTTTTTACCTAATTTTCTATAAATGAAGCATTATATAATTCCCCTAATGTAGGGTTGTTTTTAATCAGTTGTTGTAATGTTACTGAATAAAGAGGATCTTCTGGTAAATAAGAACGTAAGTGTCCAGCCATGTTGTAAGCCAATCGTGTTCCTGCTGCTGCTCGATGTGCTGCTTTTTGTCGTTGCACGCGCCATAGCCAATAATTAGGAGCCGCATTCATATCTTGAACATAATCATCTGTTGCTTTGATGAGAGAATTATACGAAACCGGTTCGTAATGTTCATCATCCAGCCATCCCATTTGCATAAACGGATGAGAAAGATCTTTTTTCCCCCAGTTCGTTGCATAAGCGGCTTGTGCAACAGCTAATCCCGGCGTTACTTCATCAATTTTTATCACTAATTGTTCTAATTGTGTCGGAATTGTTTTTTTCACAATCACATCATATTTTTCCACTAATTTATGGAAAAAGGCATCTTCTGCAGGTGTCCATTCAACACCCTTATCATATTTTGATTTTAAGCCAGTTAAAATAATTTTATCACGCAATGTTTTTTCGTTTGCTCGTAAAACCAAAGCGGTCATGACCTGCGTAAATAATTCGGGGGATCCTTCGGTCGTAAAATCAGCAGGAAGTTTATCAACAAAAATGCGTGGTACCTTTGTGTGGGTTGCATCTTTGAATAATGCTTTTAATTCCGTCGTTGTTTTCGGTGAAACAACTTGTCCTTTGATATCTTGTGATAAAGTAGCAATGGCATCATCAAACACCTGTGCCTGGACAACACAGCCCACAATTAAAGCAGAAATGAGAGCGATAATTTTATGCATGTTTTCTCCCCGGTTTGTGCATAAATGCTACAATCTGTTTAACAGAAAATGCTTTGGTTGTCAAGAGTGCAAAAAAGAAGGTTGTTCCACCAATACCCACCAAAATGGTCAAGGTGAGAATTTGCCAAATTTTGCCATCTGTGCCTGGAATGAATTGTAATGCCCAACGGCCGGCGATTAAAACGGCCGCCATCAACAGGCAAGATATAATAATACGAATAAAACGATATTTGAATAGATGGTCTAGCGAAAACTCCTTGTTGTGGCGCAAACGGAACCAGTATTGTCCTGCATTGATCCATGTTGTGAGGCCTGTGGCCAAAGCGATACCGATATATCCCCAAAACTGCATGAGAGTTAAGGCTAATATGGCATTCAAAATAACACCAACGATGGCAATTTTGACTGGTGTTGTTGTATCTCCGCGCGCATAGAAGAAAGGAGACAGGGCCTTTGTCATCATATAGGCGGGCAAGCCGATGGCAAATACCACTAAGGCATTGGCTGTGTTTGTTGTGTCTGTCGCATTAAACATGCCGTGCTCAAATAACGTGCGAATAATGGGCTCTGCCAACACGATTAGTCCGATCATGGAGGCACCAGACATGGCGATAGATAATTCCAAACCGCGATTGAGTTGGGTGTTAGCCTGTTCTTTTTCGCCAGCTTTTATGTGGTGTGATAAAACGGGCAGTAAAGCCGTTCCGATGGCGACCCCGATAATACCAATTGGTAACTGGAATAGATGTTGTGCATAGTTCAGCCAAGACATAGCACCAGCCCCCACCAACGAAACAAATAAAGTATCTAAAAATAGATTGATTTGATAAACACCGGATCCTAAAACTCCCGGGGCCATCTTTTTTAATAAGGTTTTGACTTCCTTTGTCATGTGGAATAGGGCAGTAATGGGGTTCATTAAACCAAATAAATAGCCCGCTTTTTTAATATGCCATCCGAGAAAGAGTAATTCAACAATACCTGCACCGGTAACGCCCCAAGCCAAGGCATAGGCGGGTGCACTGTCGCCGGATAAAAATGGTGTGAAACCCAATAAAGCGCCAATCATACACAAGTTGAGAATAGTCGGCGTAAAGGCCGCGGCCCAAAATTTACCGACAGAATTCAAAACGCCGGCCAATAACGATACCAATGATACAAACATTAAAAACGGAAAGGTAATGCGTGATAAGGTAGTTGTCAATTCTAATTTGCCAAGGACTTCATCAAATCCCGGCGCAAATAAAAACATCAGCGCGGGCATTAAAATTTCCATAACGACAACGAAAATCAACAGGACATAGAATAAGAAACTAAAAACCGCTTTTGCAAAGTTCAAAGCATCTTTTTTACCCTTATGTAATTCCCCAGTGAATAAGGGAACAAAGGCGACGTTTAATGTCCCTTCGGCAAACAGACTGCGAAACAAATTAGGAAAGCGTAAGGCCACGAAAAAGGCATCGGCAGCCATGCTGGCCCCTAAAAAACGGGCGATTAAAATATCCCGAATAAAACCAACCACACGACTGATGGCGGTTCCCCCACTAACCGTTGCTATGCTCTTTAATAATGACATGGCTAACACTATATACCCAAAAAAAATGAGATGCAAGCAAAAAAGTTCTTGCTTTTTGAATTAAAATGGTGTAAAAATATAATGTTTTGATTTTGTGGGTGTGTAGCTCAGGTGGTTAGAGCGTTACGTTGACATCGTAAAGGTCGCTGGTTCGAGTCCAATCACACCCACCATTTTTTTTGTTACATCAAGGGGGTATCGGATGCCACAAACGAAAACAAAAATCCAAAGAATTATTTCGGAATATCGTAGTACGTGGGGGCGTTTGGTTAAATCCTCTCAAACGCGAGATAATGAAGCGTGGCACCAAATTTTGGGATTGATTCCTGAGGATCTAGAAAAAGAATCTGATGCAGATGTGACTGCGTTGAATAAAATTATTGCTGAATTGAAAGAGCGGTTGCGTTGGCGCAAAGATAAAAGAGAGGCATTTTCATCAGATTTTGTAAGATATGCCGCCCATGTGAACTTTTATGAGCGTGATGATATTTATCAAATGCGGCGATTAGATATTGATCCCGAGTTTATGTTTGAACATATATCCGAAGCAGATGGAAAAAAACATGTAAAGTCATTACAATATTTGTGTGGCAAGGGAGATGCGGAATATAGAGATTGGCATTTGCCGCCTTTTTATATAGAAAATATCTTTTGCGCAAATGGGGACCTGAAGGGATTAGTTGATTTTTATAGTTTGTGTGGTAACGCTCGGCGACAATTTGGTGTTGCTACTGCTGTTGTACAAGATCTTTTATGCACAGAAACGGATGATGACAAGTCTTTGGAAAAGTTAGTAGAAAGATGTATGATATATGATAAAAATAAGTATCAAGAAGCATCTAGAAGCAGGAAGTGGAATGAAGAGGTTGAAGGGCAAGCATTCCAGTGTATGCGAAATTGGAATGAGTTAAAACACCTGCCATATAAAACGGAAGAACAACGCAAGAAAGTGCTTTCTTTTGCACGAGAATACGCCTTTGGGATTGTTGGTAAATTTCCCGAAGATGGTGTATTTTTTGAAAAGAAATTGCCCTCTGTAGTGGATCTTGCGCCTGTAAAAGATGAACTTTTGGCCGATTATAAGCAGTATTTGGTGGATTTTTTGAAAACAGAACCGAATAGTTTTGAATATTTTTTTGATCCATTAAATCTTATAAAGGTGAGTGAGCCGAACGAAATTCATAAAACTGTCGGGTATAAATTACTTTCAGAACATCCCGAGTTGTTGGATAATTATAGAAGACACATTGGTAATGATATGTATTATGAATGTCGCTTGGCGTTGCTGAGGCCGTTTTTGGTCGGGCGAGCACCTTGTTCCCCTGAAGATACAGCAAAAGCCATTGATTGGTTGATTGAAGACAAATCAGACGTCTTTCCAAATGCCGAAAAGATTTTGGAATATTATACTTCCCATCCAAAGCAAGATGATGCCTATATGACGCTTTTACAATTCATGTTTAATGATCATGAATGCTCAAGCTCTTTATCCAATAATCAGTCTTTGGGATATCGGTTGCTAACCAGGTATTTTGAACGTCATCCGGATCGTTCTAATGATATATTGGAGTTGAATGAAAAATTTGAAAATGCTCAACGCGAATATTGGCATGGAAGTTTGGATCCCCAATTATGCTTGAATTTCTATGTTCATGCTTTGATGTTGGTGCCCGAAGATGATCCGAATAAAAAGGTCATTGAGGACAAAATTTTGTCCCTTGGAAAAGCCGAGCCGGGTGTTTTTCATGGGATATTTGGGTCAAAACTGATTCCAGAAAGATGTATAAAGTCACTTAATTGGTTGGTGGATCAAAAGGTGATTTTTCGCCACCATGCTTTTGACTTTTTAAGGGAGGAGCGCATTGATGACGGAGAAACATGCAAATTTGCCGTAGAATTATTAAATGATATGCGGACAAATGAAATGGATCAGTATTATTATGAAAAATGTATGGGTAGTATAGGTGTGTATTTAAGTAAATTTGAACCATCCACAGATCCGAATGATTTATTGTCCATTCAATCTTTAATGAATTGTCTTTCCCAAGCACAAAAACCTTTATGGCTTCTTGCTAAATCATCTAGACGTCAGTACGTTTTGAAAGATGCGAACACAAAAGTATATGCTAAGATTTTGGAAACGGCCCATAAATTACAGAAGGATAATCCAGAATTAGGGGCTTTAATTCAAAAGAATGTTATGGATATAAAAGCCAAAGATTATTTGGATTTTAATGTGTTGTGGCCTATCATTAAAAACGATATTCCGGTGGATAAACGGTTTGATTATATAAAATCTATCCTAAGCAGCGATGCCCAAACAATACTAACCATGTTACCAGATATTGTGGCGTGGGACAAGCAAAATGAGGGGCTGGATAAGGATCGTATTCGGGAATTGTTAGATCTCTCATCGGGTTATTTGGCGTTTCATGATTTGTCTTCGTCAGAGATCAAGACGTTCGTTGATCAAATTCCATGGGAAAAATATTATACTGCTGATGAAGTAATCTCAAAATTTGGAGATGAGAGGTTCGACATTTTGGCCAATGGTGCTGTTTTGACGCATTTTCCAAAAGATGATGAATTAAAAAGAAAAGTTTTGGATCGTTTGAGTTCTAGTACGCATGAGATCTTGTCGCTATTATGTCCGGTGATTAAGGAATTGACAATTGGAAAACTTTGCTCTCATGAGGAGTTGGAAAAATTATCACCACATATTCGGGCGGCGTATAAAATTATGCGTTATGATCCCAGTGTTATTTCATATTTGGAAGATCATTACTCGCCTGAGGAAATTTTGGCAAAAAATGACATGTATTATAAAGTGTTTTCCAATATCGTTAAATATGAAAAACAAAAACGGATGGAAAGCGGAATACATAGTGATGCAGGACAAATAAATAAACACCATATTGCCGAGATTGCAGATCGGGTTTGTGGTATTATGGGCAAAGATTATGTGTCATTTTGTGATACAGTTTCTAAATTTGGTAATGTTGTGGAATATTGTGATATATTCCCGAGCAACTGGGCTGAGTGGCCAGATGCCGATAAGGCCTCATTAAAACAATTTCTTTCAACCAATATGGTTTATGCGGCAGCAGGGAAAAAACATTTGCGTAATTCGTATGAATTGGCCCAAATTTGTGCCGCATGGTTGAAAATGAATGATGACGATCGTTCCGGCAGATTTTCGGACATTTTGAAATCTGCTCGTGTTAAAGCATATAATGGTGTAAAATCCAAGGATTTTGCATTGGAAGCGTTGGCTTGTTCTGTGAAAGCAGAAGACTACCAAAAGGTGCAAGATTTATTCTTTGCCTCTCAAGAAGTGCCAGAACCATTTAGTACGCGCGAACGTTTTGAGGTTGAAGACGAAGAAAAAGGTCGATTGATTGGACGCTTCTTGCCAAGAACGGATCCTCGTGCTTTTTCATTTGGATGCCACACCGATTGTTGCCAACATTATAATGGCGCTGGCGAAGAATGTGCCATTTCGTCTATGATAGATCCATTCTCTCAGGTTTTTGCCATTGAAAATAGTAATGGTGATTTGGTGGCTGGTTCGTGGGTATGGCGTACGGCTGAAGATCAAAATTTCGGCGTATGCTTTGATAATGTTGAAGCAAAAGGTGGATATGCTGATTCACTCGTTTTGAATAAAATTTATGAACAGGCAACAGAATATCTTTGCAGTCAGGGAGCAAAAACGGTTACAGTTGGTTTGGGATGTAATGATATGAATTTGGATGCTTATAAACCAGCAGAGAAATTGCTGATACCGGCTGGATATAGCCGAGGGGGATATACCGATGCCGGGAAAAAACAATCTGTTATTCGTGTTGCAGATAAAGAATCTAATTTGCCTGATACCCGTACGCCGTTTTTTGTTCGTTCGGGCGTTTTGGGGCCACATCATCATTATGATCATGATAGCGACAAGTTTGATGAGTTTTCTAAATGTAATGATATTGAAATACCTAAAGATGTTTCACTGGGGTCGTTGTCTTTGGATCAACTCAATGTTTTGGTTGATAAAAATGGGGCTTTCCAAGGTTTGAGTTTTGTTGATCCAAAAACAAAGCAAGCCGGTTTTGCGGTTGATCCTACATTTGTTCAAGAACATCCAAAGGCACTGTT
>JAFPYW010000048.1 GCA_017394405.1 Alphaproteobacteria bacterium | reverse complement strand
GATGTTGCAGACATGACGCTTGGGACAGCTGCAGAATAAGAGGCGCTGAAAGCATGTCCGCATTTATTCCCAAAACCAGTAGGGAAGATCTCTTTCTTTTTTTTGTTTTTGACGCAATGCCAAATTGGCTCGCAACGCCTCTGCCTCGCGCACAAATTTGTCCTTTTTTGCGCCTGTCAGGTGTAAGTCTTTTTCTGCAATTTGACTCAAATTTTCTTTCATATGATTAGCATATGATATTTTATCGCCAAGGTCAATAAAAAAACTCTCCAATAATCAGGAGAGTTCTTTTTTCTACAGGAGTTAAGAAACTTGTTGTGGATTAACCTTGACGAGCCTTCAATTTTGGCTTTTTCTTGTTAATCACATAAACGCGAGTTTTTCCTTTGCTGTTTTTCCGTTTCACGATTTTGCAATCTTTATCACGGGTTCTAGCAGACTTTAATGAACAACGAACTTTCATAGGTTTTTCCTTTCTTTATTAAACTTGAGGGCATTATACTTTTTTTTAGGCCTGTTGTCAAGCACTTTTTTTGCGAATCATTGAAATCAAAATAAAAATTCCCGCCAAGATGAGCGCTAATTTGTTGCCATAACGTGAAAAGATTGTCGGCGGGGCCGGTTTGGGCAGGGCTACATCCACAACCCCTTCTTTACCCAGATCCATTTTGTCCCAAATACGACCATAAGCATCCACAACGCCACTGATTCCTGTGTTTGCAGAACGAGCCAGCGGTAATCCTTCCTCAACAGCGCGAGTTTGCGCCATTGCAAAGTGATGATATGGACCCGCAGACATACCATACCATCCGTCATTTGTGACGTGAATCAACCAATCCGGACGGTGGGCTTCATCCACCACTTCTCCCGGGAAGATGGCCTCATAACAAACCATTGGGCTGGCCGGTGGTGCTTTTTCAATAGGAATTGTTTTTGGGCCTGGACCGGCAACAATGTCGGAATCAAATGGCACAAATTTATCCAAAGGCAAGATGCCTTTTAAAGGAGTATATTCTCCAAAGGGCACCAAGTGTGCTTTATCATAAAAAGCGTGAATGTTAGTTAAATCATCCAAGACAAATAAACTGTTGGCAACGGATTGGTCTTGTGTGTTGGCGGCGCGCATGGCTCCGGTGATTAGAACTGAGCCCTGACGCATGGCAGCCATCAATTGCAAACGTTGTTGCTCGTGATAATTCAGCAAAAATGAAATAGCAGATTCAGGCCAAATAATGTGGGTGATTTCATCATTGTTGGTTCGGGATAGGCGGATCAGTTTATTGATGTTATTTTGGGCTTCCCGCGGATCCCATTTTAATGTGCAAGGGATGTTGGGTTGTACCAATCTCAATTTAACACCCCACACAGAATCTTTCGGGGCTTCATATAAACGCCACGCCCCCAAAGCATAGACAATGCCCAAGGCTACAACGGCCCACAATGTTGGTTTTAATTTGCGGCCAAAATTGGGCGTAGTAAATAATAAGACGGATAAAAAGCCCAATCCATAAACACCGACGACACTCACAATTTGGAAGATTGGCAAATAAGCGTTCCAAACATTACCGATGACATTCCATGGAAATCCAGAAAAGGCCCAACCGCGCACCCATTCTATTACGCAAAACCACCCAGCAAAAGCGAACCATCTGGATACGCCTGGTTTGGCAAAACTGGCAAACCATGCGGTAACGCCATAATATAGACCAAAGAATAAAGCAAAACCAATCCAAATAAGTGGTACCAACCACGCATAATAGCCATCACCCAATACCATCGCATGGGCAAGCCAATTCATGCCTGTAATGCCTAAACCAGCCCCCAAACAAAAGGCATTAGCAAAAGACGCTTTGTGTCCGCTCCGTTCGTTTTTAATGGATAGAAGGGCCAACGAAAACCACATAATCGGGAACATAAAGTAAGGCGCGAATGCGAAATAACAAAGTAATCCGCACACAAACAAGGCCCATCTAGATAATAAAAATGATTTCAATTTTTTCATGGCTTTTACTATACAAAAAAAATCCCCCTTTTGCAAGGGGGATAAAATATGCGTTTAAGATTTTGATCTTATTTTTTACCCTTTTTCAATTCGCTTGTACAATGTGGGCAACGTGTTGCAGCCATAGGAACTTTGCTGCAGCAGTACGGACAAAGTTTTTCGGATGGAGCCGGTTTTTCTTCGGCTTTTTCCATCTTGGCGCGAACTGTGTTCACACCTTTAACCAACAAGAATACTGCAAACGCCACGATGACGAAGCTGATCACATTGTTGATGAACACGCCATAATTGATGGCGGCTGCATTTTCCCCTTCACCTAACACGAATTTTAATTGAGAAAAATCAACTTTACCGAGCAACATACCCAACGGGGGCATCATCACATCGGACACCAAACTGTTGACGATTTTACCGAAAGCGGCACCAATGATGATACCGACGGCCATGTCAAGCACATTACCTTTTAACGCAAAAGTTTTAAATTCTTTCAAAATACTCATTTTGTTCTCCTTTCATTAATTCAAATGGAATAAGTCCGCATATTTTAGAGCCAAACCGATCACGAAATTGTCACCCGCTCTGCGTGCAGCCCGTGCTTTACCGCGACGATAACTGGCATACGGAGCAAACGTGACCGTGTCCGTCAAATTGACCTCAAATTTACCTGTGATATCGAAATCATAAGTTAAATCTGTCGGAACATATTTAGAATAGTAGAAATAATCGGTATAGCGAGCCGTACCGGTCAATTTCACACCTTCACGTAAAGGATATTCCAAACGTGTGCCGATTTCCCACGCCAATTTCGTGTTTTTAGCATGAGTATAGGTAAAATCATATTCCTCAACCAACGCGCCGTATAATTCCTTCACATATTGTCCTTCAAAGGCCTTAATACCTTCGCGAGCAGAAATGACTTTATAACGTGGAGAGCCTTGGTTGGCGGTAAATTCTGTTTGGAAAGCCAATTGTCCGAACGGGCCCACATCCACATCAGAAACTTGCCATGTTTTGAAGGCATATTCTGTGGATAATAAAATCTTGTCGGCACTTTCTGTGGTTTCATCCGGTCCATCAACCGGTTTAATTTTCACTTTACCATAGTTCAAGAATAAATTGTTGCGCCACATACCTGTGTCATTGTGGTAATCCAACAACGCATCCAATGTGCCAACGATATTGTATTGGCTGTCCATATTAAATTGGGAAATGGGCGAGTTTTGATATTCTTTTGCATTGCCAACGGTGGTGTTTGAATAACTCAGCGAAATTTCGCGGATATTCAAGTTCCATTGGTTGCCCTCGGCGTCTTCGGCCAAAGCCGGCAACGCTGTCGCGCAAAGCAATAAACATAATATTTTTTTCATTTGGTCTCCTTAAAAAAAATTAAACGTTTAACGAAAGCCAGTATAAACATAAAAGAATATAAAAGCAAGAAAAATTTATTGCGTAAAAAACAAGGGTGTGATACAATGATTTTAACAAGGAGAATACACATGGCAAATTCAATGGATAGCATTTTGGTAAGGTATGGGGCAACGGGCATTGAAGAAGAGTTTGATGCTAGCAAGCATCCGGAAGTTAAAACAGTTACTGTTCCTGAATTTTTGAAATTAAATCCCGAGGACTTAACCGAGGATGAACGTAAAATTCAGGAAGCGATCCGTATTGTTTATGATTTGAATGAAAAAGATCCTCCTCTTTATAAAAATTTTCATCACGAAAGCGCTAAAAAGCCCTTAGCAATTAACTGTTGCGGGAAATACGCTTTGCATGCATCGGCTGTGTTTTGGCCATCAAGGAATGAAGTAGGTTTTGTGGACAAAGAGGCAAATTTGGTTGGAACGCTTGCTCATGAATTAAAACACGCGGAACAACATGCTCAACCGGAAATACAAGCCATCTTTGATGGAAACGATAATTTGGCAAAACGGGTTCCTTTTTATTTGGATGAGGCCGAAGCGTTTTATACAGAAGCGGTGGTTTGTGTTGCAACGGGCAGAATGGACCACGTGTCCGAGTTTACTCCGCTTAAGCATTATCAATATTTGTTGGAAAAATATACGGATGAAAATGGGCACGTAGATATGTCCATGGTTAAAGAAAAAGCCCTAGAGCGATTGTTTGGTATGTTGTCGGACGAGGGGTATGGCGTCTATCCAATACAGGCGGAAATGGAATACCCCATGTTGAATACAGATGTTGGATTAACCAAAATCCCGGAGCATTATGGTTTGTCCGAAAATTTTATGGAAGTTATACGTCAAATGCCACGAGAGGCGAGGTTTGGATGCGGAAAAATCGTGCAATGCATAAAAAATCACGAGGAGAACAAACTTTCTGAATCTGATATAGATAAATATACTCTGAGGGCGTTTTTTAATCGTTTGTATATGAGTAAAACGGATGAGGAAGATGCGGCATTAATTCGAACTGTTATAAACTTGAAGAAAAAAGATGGCAAACCTTTCTTTGATACAAAGATGAAGATTGGGGCAATTTTACCTATGGAAACATTCGGACCAAAAGAGTTTATGGATGGTATTAAATTGTTTCAAGACGAGAAAGGAAATTTGCCATTTACCGCGCAGGATTTTTTCAATAAACATGGAAAGAACGAACTCCTGGAGAAATTATATGTATATGACGAAAAAACGACACATAATGCGCTGGAAATGCTGCCTGCTCTTTATAAATTAAAGGGGAATGATGGAAAGCCGTTGATTACTCCCGAACAGTGGATGGAGGAATTAGTCGGTTCCGGTAGTTTGTCAAGCCATATAGATAATTCGCAAGATTTTCAACGAATGTTTGATGCGCTAAAAGACGAAAATGGAAACTTGCCATTTTCACGGGAAATGTTTGATATTCACGATACTAAGTATAAGTTTAGGGATGGTGGCAATTTATTGTTGGAGACGTTAAAAGATTATTCCGATGAAGAAATCAAAAAGTCGTTGGCAAGAATCCCCATTTTAATGGCCTTGCGCGACAAAGATGGCAAACCGATCATCAGCCAAGAAAACATCGAGCATTTTCCAAAGTATAGTAAATTGGCGTCTGCTGTAAAGACCTATGCCGAACCAAAGAAAACAATGACTAAAGCGTTGGAAGAAAACGGGAATGTCGGCAAAGGGCCGGCGGCACGTAAAAAATCGGCGGAAGCAAAGAAAAAACAACCTCTGCAAAAAGCAACGGGAGTGGAGTTATAAAAAATCTGTTGCATTTTTTGTGAAAGTGCGGTATAATAACCTCCGTTTCCTTGGGTGGGGCGATTAGCTCAGTTGGTAGAGCAACTGACTCTTAATCAGTGGGCCCAGGGTTCGAGTCCCTGATCGCCCACCATTTATAACAGCCACCTTATCACAGGTGGTTTTTTGTTTGCTATTTTGGTCTTGTATTTTTGAAAAAAGTTCATTAAAATGAAAACACAAGGCGAGGGAATTATGCACATATTACTGTTTTTATTGTTGTTGATTGAAGGATGTTTAATGTTGGGTGTGGTGGCGTTAAGCATTATCGTTGCTTATTTTGCGTTAAATTCCGCCTGTATGTATGCCCCCCCCCCCTGTGCCTTCATGTGGCAAGACAAAACAAGCAATTATTGCAGATGTATCAAAGGTATTATCAAGGCGTAAGAACCAAGTTGTGATGGATTTAGGCAGCGGGTGGGGTACGTTGTTATTGCCGTTGGCCCGCAAATTTCCAAAGCATCATTTTATCGGCATTGAATATGGATGTATTCCGTATTTTGTCAGCAAATTTCGGGCCAGAAAAATATCGAATATAACTTTTTTGCGCCAAAATTTTTTTAATAGTGACGTATCCAAAGCCGACATAGTGTTGACGTTTTTGATGAACAGCACCATGGCAAAACTAACACCCAAATTGTTGAAGGAGGCAAAATGTGGTGCTTTGGTTTATGCGAATCGTTTCCAGATGAAAAATGTAAAAGCAACGCGGAAAGTTTTCTTGGGATCGAAATACGATACGTATTATGTTTATAAAATGTAAAATTTTTTTGTTGCATTATATAAAAAAAGTTGTTAGGATGAAAGAAAAAGGAGGCATTTAATGAAGACATTATCCACCCTTTCTTTCGTACTGGCGGCCTGTGTGGCGGGCTCTGCCTCGGCACAATATTACGGCACATATATGCCGAATGATGGCCAAAATTATGGACGTGCTTCCGTTTATGAAGATCCGGCCATTCAAATGCGTCGCGGTTATACTGGTCAGGATCAAGCGTATTATGGGGCACAAAACAACACAGCGCAAGCCGTTGAACAACGTTCTTTACAAAGTTATAATTTTTATCAGGAACCCGCGGAAACAAAGGCAGTGGCGTATGCTGCCAACGGGTATGGTACGTCTCAATTATCAAATTATCCAGCAACTTCTGGGGCTGCGGGTTACCAGGCCTATCCTGGTTATGTGACGGCTGCAGGCGTTCCTGTGTATTACGGATCGCCAGTTTATGATCAACAAAAAATTGCCTATAAACAAAAGAAATATTATGCCGATTTTCATTTAGGAGCGGGCGGTACGTTCAGTATCGGAAATGGTTTAGACTCTCCGACCGGTGGCGTTTGGGGTGTGACCGTTGGTACATATTTGAAAAACAATTTGCGTGCCGATGTGGAATTCAATTATCATATGAATGGCAAGTTGGGCAAGGAAGGCAGAAAAGAAATCAAGTATAAACAATATGATTTGGGTGCCAATTTATATTATGATATGCCGACGAATGCTTATGTCGTCAAACCATTTTTGGGTGTAGGAATCTGGGGTGTTAAAGGAAAAGCCAACGGGTCCTATAAAACGAATGATTTGGATTTGATAGATGGGAAGAAGTTTGCCGTTTCTTTGGCGGGTGGTGCAACGTATGATTTAACTCCGGACTTTAGTTTGTTTGGAATGTTGCGCGCTCGTTACATCTTCTGTGATGAAGATGTGTATAATTTGGAGGGCTTACTGGGTATTCGCTATTATTTCTGAGCGATTACAAAAAAGGGGGAAGTCCAACAAAAAACACCGGTCAATTTGGCCGGTGTTTCCTTTTTAGGTTGATCTAATCTTTCTTTTTAACAAACAAATTGCAATGACAATGTCCCATTTCGGCGACTTCTTGCTCATGTAATCCACAAGGGCAAAATCCTCGGGATTGATCGCATGGGCAACATCCGTTGCAAGCCGTTAAACAGCGATTGATAATCTTATCAGCAAAGGGGGATAATTCCCATCCTTTTGCTTTTGCATATAATTCTACTACATGTTTGAAATGTTCGTTATCCATTTTTTATCCTTTCTATATTTTGAAATACTCAACCATTAAAATTTGCATCATAGACAAGACAAAGGCGGCAAAAATGCCTGCGCTTACATCGTCCATCATGACCCCCAAAGGAGTCTTACGGCGATCCCATGCCGCCATCGGACCAAATTTGACAATATCAAACAGACGGAACAATAAAAAGCCCATCAAAATAAATGGCCAATGGAAAAAATCGGGAATGATAACCATGAACGGAATCATTTGTCCGACAAATTCATCAATAATCACACAATGAGGATCCTTTTCTGTTTTGTCCGCGGTATATAATGCGACTGCACGTAACCCCACAAAGAACATAACCAATGCAAACATCCATAAAAGATGAACACTTATCATACTCAATCCGTATGCCACGGGTAGGGCCGCTAAAGAACCGATTGTACCTGGACCTTTTGGAAAATAACCCAATGGACCTAAAGTGGCAATGTCAGCAAAGCGTAAAGGTGTTTTTTTATTATCTCGGACAGGTGTTGCGTTTTTTTGTTTTGGCTGTTCAACAGGCGCCTTAACCTTCAGGGTTGGTTGACGGGATGTTTTCTTCGGTGCTGTCTTCTTCCTCGGCGTTTTCTGAATCAAAGATTTCTTCTTCGTCGCCGGTTTCTTTAGTGTTTTCCGAATCACTGATTTCTTCTTCGGTATTGCTTTCTTCCGTGTCTTCGCCGGTTTCGTTGTTTTCTTCTGGCTCATTTTGTTCCTCCTCTTCGGTTGGTTCTTCCTCATCTTCCGTGAATAAAACAAATTTTTCTTTCAGCAATTCATGTAATGTTTTCACGCCAGGTGCGCCATTTGATTCATATTGTACCAAATAAATATTATTTTGCAAGAGGTATTGTTGCACATTATCGTAATCATTGATTTGTCCGCGCATTAAAACAACTGTTGGAATAATTTCCGCTTCTGTTTCCATCTTTTCTAAAATGGCTGTTTGTGCTAGCAAATCTTTGCAGGGGAATAAAACATCGCCTTGTTCGTTTGTCCATGAGCATTCTTCAATGGACTGATCTGTTTTTACGGTCCAGGTGTGTTCATCGCTGAACAATTTACACAATACGGCAACATCATCTGAAGAATAAACCAAATCCAAAACTTTCCCTTCCAATGCCACATGCTTAAATGCCATCATATCTAAATCTGGATCAATATCGGACAAGATGGCAATATCATGTTCCTTTTGGGCGGCTGGTCGTATTGGAGCGCCTGTTGCGGGTGCCCCCGCTGTTGAAGTTGGTGTTACCCCGTTAGATGAATCGGGTGCATTTACGGACATAACAGCATTGTTTTGCACTGACATAGCCATTGGGCGCACAATTTTCGCGGGACGATAGAGTATACCGTTAGTGGCTGTTTGTGTGGCGCTTTGTGCTGGTTGAGCAGATGTCTGAGCCGGCTGTTGAGTGTTTTGTTCGGTTGATTGTGTCGCTTGTTGTTGGTGCTGCGCAGGTAGTGATGTTGCAACATTAGTGTTTTGTGCGGCTTGTGCCTCTGGCTTTTTTCGTTGCCAAATAAAACGATTCAAACATTTGTTCCAAAGGTTTAACCACAAAGCCCAAATAAAACCGGCAAAAAAGAAAATATAAACAACGGCGTTAGACCATTTGATTCGGGATAAGTAATGTTTGCCGATAAGTTGATCAGCGCCCCATACCAATAAACACCCAACAATAATGCCGGTCAGAATGCTGATTAAAAATCGTTTCATGTCTCCCCCTTTTTTTTATTATTATCTGTCTTTGCCGGCTTTCAATGTTATCAAGTTGGAGAAGGAAGCGTTGGCTTTGTCGGATGTGGCCAATAAAATTGATGCCATATCTTTATCCTGTCCATTACGATTGGCGACAACTTTATTATACTTGCCTTGATAATAATCAAATTTGCGTTGCCATTGTTGTGTTTGTTTTTTGGTCAAAGGTGTTTCTTTTCCATCTTTTGAGGAATGTTGAACAGGCGGTTTTTTACCCAAATCAACGATTGTTTGTTGTCCGTCCGGTGTGCTGTGAACCATCTGTTTTGAGTCCAAGATCAATGAGAATGTTTCACGTTTTCCATCATTCGTTTGACGCCATTTGGTGATGGCTTTCGGCTCAGTGGATAATTCCGTTCCGAACAAGTGATGATTTTTAAGTGTTTCAGCAACAAACGACCAATGCTTATGATCGGCATCCCAACCGCTGGTCGCAGGTTTTGTATCTGGCGCACTTAAACTTCTTGCCATATTATTGACGCGCGCTATTGTATCTGTCAAAGTATCGCGTGTAGAGGCATCCAAAGTGGTTTCACTCATACGTTTGTTGAGATCTTCTTGAAGCGCCGCAATCACGTCTTTCTTTTCTGATCCATTGAGAAATTTATCTGTCAGCAAACGCACATCAGGTGTCAAATCCGTTGTTGCCGGAGTTGGCGTCGGCGTCGGAGTTGGTGTTGGAGTTGGAGTTGGTGTCGGCGTCGGAGTTGGCGTTGGGGTTTCATGATCAGGAGTATGAGCATTTTGTAATGCCTCAACCTGCTGGTTAATTGCGTTACGCAACTCTTCAGGGAAGACATCCATAGACATAAATAAATTCTTCAGATTGGCATTAGCTGGATCGGCCAAGGTGTGTGGCAGGTCAGCCAAGAAGCGATCTCTTAAATCAGGATGTTCTGTCGCCAATTTTTCAGGTGTCATATTGTCATCAGCAAACACCGGGCGTAAATCTTCAAATAATTGACGTTTTGCAGGGGTATTTGCTGCCGCTAATGCATTCAAGTATTGAGAATGGAATCGGCTGATTTGATTCATACGAATGATTGTGGCAATATCTTGGCGGAATTGATCATCTCCTTCCGCCGGACCATTTCCATCAGAACCGGGAACGGGAGTTGGTGTTCCTGTCGGGTTTGTTGAGGTTCCATCACCGCGGTCGCCAGCACCACCGCTGGGCCCACCAGTGGAAGAACCACCCTTGCTGCCTTTACCATTTTTGGCCCAAGCCAAAATCATGGCATCCAATTGGTTTAAGGTAGAATTAAGGAACGTCAAGGGCGCCAACAACATTTGTTCGCACATTTTTCTGCCCATTTCATCTACGGAATCGGCCTCAGCAATCTTAGTCATAATGTTATCAACGGTTTCAACGGAAGAATTCCATGTAACTCCTAGGGTCGTTGTCGCGGTTTTTAACAGGGCAGGAGCCGTCAATTTTGCCAATTTACCCGCACTGCTTAACAAATTAATCAATTCCTCTGGTGTTTGAGTATTTATTGGCTGGCCACACATAGCCAAGGCCTTTTGAATTTCCTCATTATTGACCAGACCATAAACCAAAGCATTAGAACGCTCTTTTGATGGTGTATAAATAGACGCCACATGATTACCCCCTTCGGTTGTTTGGACGTCATCTTCTGTCACCAAACCAAAGTGTTTCGTCAAATCGTCAATGATCTCTGTTCTCAAACTGGGATCTGTAATTTTATCAATTAAATCAAAGACGCGTGTTCCGTTTGGTTGTTCTTTCCAATTGTCCAACTTCAGGTGTTCCGTATAGTGTGTAATAGCAGCAGGAACACCTTTGTTTGCCAAATCATTGGATAATCCGGTAAATCTAGTAATGAAATCAGGATCATATCCGCCCTTTGACAATAATTCGTAACCCTGATTCAAGACAGCATCCAACAACTCACGCCCGTCAGGTGTGTTCAAATTGTCAGGATTAGCAAGTACTTCCATAATCTCGCTCATATCCATATTTATGATGTGTGTCATATCAACTGGCATAGGGCTTCCTTTCATTTTGTTATATTCTATCTTTTAGGATACCATAACTTTCCTAAAAGTCAATAGTTTTTTGTTGCATAAAAAAATGTTGCTTTTACAAAAAAATCTTGTTAAACTTTGGGAAAAGGGATTTTTTTACTGGGGGTCTAAAATGAAACATTTTTTAACTCATTCAATGAAGGTGTTGGGCTTTTTTGCTATGGCATTATTGCCGAATGTTGTGATGGCAAGTGCTTTTGGTGAACGCTTGATTGAATATACAAGCTCATGCTGGTTTTGCGGTATTTTTAGAAGTATTTTTGAAACATTAAATAATATGATTTCGATATCGGCGGAAACAACCCGTGGTGTCTTTTTGGTGTTGTTGTCTTTGGGGCTGTTGTTTTGGTTGTTGTTCCGTGTCGGTCGTGTCATGATTGATATCACACCAGATAGTGGCGATAAAACCTTTGTTTCAGATATATTCAAACAAATCTTGCGAGTAATGGTGGCAAGTTTGTTGATTTTTAATTATTTGAGTATTTTTGATTATATTTTAAGCCCAGCAATGGAATTGTCCATCGGGGTCGGTAAAAAAATTGTGTCACGGGAAATGGATGTGGTTTTGAATACGGCCAGCCAGGAAATGAATTATGCTAAAACGGGTTCTGGGGAAATATCTTCACAGAGGAGTATTTCAGAAAAAAGATTGTGCCAGCCCTATATCAATTTGGCAGCCCAACGTGAAGCCGGTGCCGACCGAAACAACAGCATTGGTGAAAACAGAATGTATGATAAAAATAATTCGGCCTATTCAAACTTGGTAAAGGAAGCATTTGTGTGCTTCATTTATACAGGTGAAGCGGCGATGTCAGTTGGAATGGCAACCGGGGCTACTATGATTCATGGTGGTTTCCAGCATCCGTTCAAGGCGGACGGGTGGTTGTTGGTCTTTATGGGGTTGATTATATACTGTGCCTTTTTCTTTATTTTCTTGTCGATGCCTTTGAAGTTGTTTGACCCGTTATTGCAGTTGGCGTTGGTATCGGCTTTACTGCCATTATGGTGCGCTTTGTGGGCATTTGAAAAAACGGCAGATAAAACAAAGACTGCGCTAGGATTGTTTATCAATGTGATGGTAACTTTCGTCGTGTTATCTATTGTTGCTGTGATATGTATCAATATCATGAACTCCGCTTTGCCAGAAAATCGTGTGGAATTTTACAAAAAATTACTGGCAGATGATGATGTCTTGGCCGCCGCAAAAGCCACGAAGATGGAATTGGCTGGAAAATCAATAATTTTAACATTGGTTTTGGGTGTTGTGGCCTTTTCATTATTAGGTCAAGTCAAATCGTTGGCTGATAAATTTTCCGGAGAAAGTGGAATGGATATGGGGCTCGGCAAAATGGCAACGGGAGGGCTTACCGCCGCGGCGGGACTTACCGCTGTCGGGGCTCGTGCGGCTGGACATGGCGTCAGTGCTGGGGCTTCAAAGGCCTATAGTAATGCAACAACATTGGGGCCGGAAATGACACAAGGAAAAGGACTGGGCGAATGGACCCGAAGTTCTCTTTTGGGCCGGGCGTTTAGTGACAGTTGGGATAGAGGTAAAGATGCCGATGGTAATACCTTGCGTGCGGATAAGAAAACAGGAGTAATGACCAGTAAAAACACCGATGGTACCATTGATCGGTATTCGGCTACCACGGGTGAAATGGTTCATATGGATAAGAAGGGCGAATTCAAAGGTTCTTACAATACACGCACTCAGGAATTGAATTTGGGTGGTGGTCGTAAATATACCATCAATGGCCGGTCGTTTAAGCAAGGTGATCGTTCGTTTGATTTGGGAACGGATCAATATACCGTCAATATCGGCAACAAGCAATATGAACATACTATTGGCGGTGGCGTTGTTGAGCGGACATTGGATAATTCAACAGGACGTTATGTGGCAACCCGTGAATATACACGAGATGCATCTGGGGCTATGGTGGCGCATGATTGGAATGCTGCGACGGGACGCTTTGATATTGCTTCTGCAGCTCCGGTTCCGTCAAGTATAAACAGCATTATGCAGGATGCGGCTACATTTAAGCGGGGAGCATTGGATGCCGAACGTTTGGCTCGCCCATTTATTACCAAGGCCACAGATATGGAAAGCAGATATTCTGGGTTTGTTGCTACGGGCAGTTTATAATAAGGAAGTTCAATGAAACATATAACGGCACAACGAATCTTTTTGATTGTTTTTGGCATAGCAATATGCTTGGCGTTGTGCAGTTGTGGTAAGGCAGAACCATCCGCCGATATGGGGCGGGTTGATTTATCTATCCAAAGTTGTTGGCCGTGTGTCATCTATGGCGTTGTATTTGATATGATTGACAGATTGGTAAAATCGGGTGTTACTTCCGCATGTTCAATCGGATTAGTTATTTTGGCATTGGGTGGTGTTTGGACGATTTTGTTCAAAGTCGGTCGTATGATGTTCCCCTTTATATATGATAAAAATAAGAAGGGAGGGGCGGAAGAACACGATATGGCATCAGATTTGAAAAGTTTGATTCCAATTGGGTTGAAGGGCATGTTTGTTGCTTTGTTGTTGTGGCGTTCTAATGAAATGTTGGATATGTTCAGATTGATATACGAATCTATCGGAACATGGTTTATCGGGCTAGCGAATTCTGTTTTGAAATCAGTTGAAGGAATGCAAAAATATTTCCCAGAGGTGCGGGGCGTCAGTTCAGATTTTTGGGCCCACAATTCACAGGCTGGTGTTATTGTCAATTTTAACGGAAAAATGTCAAGCACGACAATTGCTCAATCAGTTTTTGGTTCATTGGGTGTTCAGGTTCAATATATTGTATCCCGTGTTTATGGCACATTGAGTAACATGATTCCTTTGGCTGCAAATTTGCTGACAGAAGGTGGATTTTTATCATGGTTGTTGGCTCTTTACACCATGTATCAAGTGGTGATTTTGACATTGGTATTTCCGTTGGTTTTTGTTGATTCCTTTGTCCAGTTGGTATTTATTATGTGCGTTTTTCCGATTTTATTGGCTTTGTGGGTTTTCCCGGGACAGGATAAATATCTGAAAAGTTTTGTACCAAATGATTTTATCGGTCCGTTTGCAAATATTGTTATGGGAACGATATTCTTGGTGGTGATGATGACATTGTTGGGGGTTTATTCAGAGGTTTCTTTGAGCAGTATGTTGAATTATAAAACGGGTGCCTTTAATGCGGCTGTCGTGGAAAATGCGCGTGTTGGTAAGCCGGATATTATGATTATGGTGATTTTGTTGTTGGCTGTCCGTAAATTGGCTGAGCGAGTAGGCGAGACGACAGATAATTTAATGGGAACAAAATTGGGTTCCGGTGGTGCTATATGGAAATTGGCAAAGCAAGCTGAAGGGCTGGCAAGAAAATTTGCTGTTGGTGCCGTGAAATTGACAGCAATCGTGGCGACCGGTGGGGTTGCTTCTGTCGGAACAATTGCAAGCACCGCTGCAAAAACGGCCGCATCAGCAGCCGCACAGACAGCGTCCGGTAGGAATAATAGCGGAAGTGGAGGTAGTCCATGAAAATTATGCTTCATGCAAAACACCGCCTGGAAGTATTGTTGGGGCTTATCGTTGTTTTGGTCGTCGCCGCAATTCCTGCAGACGCTATGAAATTGATTGTTGGTACGCTTTGGGGTATATTGGTGGCAGCAATTGTTTTGTTGTTGATTTGCAGCATTTTTTATTATAAAAAACGGGCGTTGGTTATACTTTTCGCGGGCTTGTTTGTCTGTTCTGCACAGGCCTTAGAATTGGCAGATTGCGGAAGGGCCAATTTAACCCAAGCAGAAGGCCGTCGTTGTTATTATAATTACTATCTTGAAAAATGTGGTAATGAATTGTGTCAGTATGTCAAAACATTCTCAAAATCCACACGGGTTAGAACCGGTAAAGCAGAAGAACAAATGTTGGAAATGAACGAAAATGCCTTGGGCCTTGAACAGGGGTATTCATGGTTGCCAGATGAAGAAAAAAATTTGGTCAAGTGTGTTGATGATGCAACGGGAAAGCCGCTGATGTCACATCCTGTTTGTTGTGCAAAAGAAATGAAATTGGCTTATGAACGTTATACGGCACTGCATCCGCCACGTGGAATTGAAAGTGTGCCTTCTCTTTTGGCGCAACCGAATATGCAATGTTGGCCATGTGATGTTGTGTTTTTATTAGTTACGATTATCAATACTTTATCATATAAGATGGGGCCGTTGATGTCCAAGGCGGCATTGCAATTTTTGACTTGGGCGTTTGAAATTTGGTTGGTGTATCAGGCGGTTTTGTTGATTTTAGGAAAATTGAAGGGTTCAGAATTCTTTTCTTCATTTATTAAATGTCTGTTGAGTGTCATGCTTGTCGCCTTTATTTTGACGGATGTTTCTAAGCAGGCCAACTCGCTCAGGGTAAAAGATACCCAACTGGATTGGTTCTATACAAACATTATGAACCCACCATTTGAAATGATTGCCGGCATGGGAATTAAATGGTCTAAACAAATGACAGAAAAAACGGATAATTTGATGAATCGCGTGATTAAAGCGTTGGAAAAGCGGGGTAAATATGCCGAGGCCCGCCGAATTAAAATGGCAGATTATTGTGTCAATGATTCGGCAATTGAACAACGTGCGCTTTATCGAGCATTACAAGGGCGTGAAGTCCGTGTCAGTTACCGGATGGATACCGCGGCCCGCGGACATATGATTTCCCATGAATTGGAAAGTGGTCTTTTGTGTATGACACAAATGACTTTTAACAGCGTTGCACCTTTGGCAGCGATTGGATCTTTGTTGGTCACGCATGCAATCCAAAATGCCAAGCCAGTGATTGATACGTGGCTGTTGAAATTTGGTCCTAGAATTCCGGATATTCCGCAATTATGTTACGGATTGATGTTGCAATTTGCGGCATGGTTGTTCGGCGTTATCGTGGCTTTCCAATTGATAGATATTTGTTTGAAGTTGTGCTTTGTTTTAATGCTGGCGCCGATTTTCTTGGCTGCCGCGGTCATTCCTGAAACGCGAAAATATGCAAAAAATGCTTTGAAAAGTGTATTTGGGGCATTTATGGGCTTTATCCAAATTGCATTTGCTGTGGCCTTGACAACACCATTGATGTATAGCGCTGTGGTCGGAGATCATGAAGAAGAACTGCTGGAGAAAATTACTGATAATTACAGTTCAAAATATATCGTACCGAATCTGTATGATGTTTTGACACGAGGTGGTGCGCGCTTTTTCTTGATCCTGACAGTAAGTTGTATTTTCTCATATGTTATGTTTGAAAATGCGAAAAAGATATTCGGAAAGGTCTTTGGTGTTCCATCCAGTCCAAGTCCGATGAATATGGTGGGTCAAGATATACGGGCAACCATTGGTGATGTTGCTGGGGCAATTGGCGGTACGGCAGCAGGTGGCGCAGCCATTGCCCAAAAAATAGGTAACAAATTAGGACCTAAATTGGCTAATACCAAAATGGGTCGTGCCGCCGGTAATAAATTGGCTGGGGCCAAGGCAGCTGTCAAGCGGGCTTATGAGGGGAGCGCTGTTGATCGTGCTGTGAAAGCGACCCAAAAGACGGCGCATGCTTTGGGAAATACAATGGTTGGAAAGGCTTTGAAGGGGGTTGGCTCCGTTGGAATGGCCGCCGCTGGTGGTGTGTTAAATACGGTTGGAAATGCCGTCAGAAAGTTCTTCTATATGACGCCCAAAGCGCGCAAACAATATGAAAAAGATAAAAAGAAAAGAAAATAATTTCTATTTTTGACAAAAATTTTCATTTTTTTGCATTTTGTCTATTTTCTTAAATTTTTTTTTGGTGTATAGTAGTGTTGATGAAAAAGGAGACACCATGGAAGAAATCGTTTTCCCGAACCAAATTCGTATGATGCGTCGTGTTGCTGGTAAGTCTATGCAAGATATCGCCGATTTGTTACACTTGAGTATTTCTGCAATCAGCAAAATAGAAAAGGGGTATCGGCGTTTGTATGAAGCCCAAATAAAGCAGGTTGCGGCCTTTGTGGATTGTCCGGTCAGTACTTTATTTGTGGCGGAAGGTTCGGCCCAACCGGAAGTGATTCAAGCATGGAAAGAAGAGCAGGGACGACGTCATAAAATGAATGTCGGCGGTGGTTTGAAAACACTTGGGGCCGGATTGCGGTATTTGCGCGGACAAAAGAAAATTACATTGGCTAATTTGGCTGCCGGTGCTCACATGACATTATCTGTTTATCACCGAATTGAAATGGGACAACGTGAGGTGGATGAACAGGCTTTTTCCGCTATTGCCAGTGCATTGGGTATGACCGCCAGTGATTTGCAAAAGCGTATTTATGATTTGGATATGTCCGGTGTGTTGGAGGATTTGAAAAACAGCGAAACCAGAACGGGTGTCAATTTGTTTAAGGGCGGATACAATGATTTGCCGATTAGTCGATTGATGTTGCGCCGTGCGGAGGATCAGGAAGTGACCGTTCCTATTGAGGCCCTGCCGGCTCAAGATGGAAAAATTTATCGGAATAAAGCCCATTCTGTCGGGGCAGTAGTATGTCCATCAACTTTGGCTAATGATCCGGGATTATATGCGGTTCGTTTGGGATCTCGAGAATCTTTTGCGGGTATTTTGCCACCAAGTGCCGTGTTGGTTGTTTCCCCAACAATGCCGTTGCGGGAAGGCGATTTGGCCATTTTAACAAAACAAAATAATGAAGTGGAAGTTGTTCGGGTGCATAAAGATACTTTCTGTTGGCAGATGTATTCTTTTGCCACATCCGAAACAACACGGGTGGATGATTTGTCTAATGTTCAACGCGTGGTGTGGATTGCATTGTTATAAAGGATTTTGATGACGGACGAACAAAAACAGATACAAGATCAATTTCATTCCTTTTTAGCACAAAGGAACAGCAAGACCAATGTGACTTTACAAGAAGCACAAAAGCTGATCAATTTGTATCGCGTTTTGAATGTTTTTGGTCCGGACTTTATGGAAGAATACAATGCTAAATTGTTAAATATTTCTGATGAAGTAAATGCGGCATTATCCGCTTTGGTTGGCGGTTTGGAAGTGCGTCAGTATATTGAATTTTTGAAAGCACAAAACCACGTGGTAGAATCTGACGAAGAATCAGGATCAAAACGAGGATATTTGCCCGATCCGACCGCAGATATTGGTGGCAGTGCGGGTGGCTCTGTGCCAACCGGTGATTTTGTGTCACGAGCCGATTTTGAAGCGTTTGTGAATAATCAAAATGAAAAATTAAAGGCGTTAATGGATCAATTAAAGGCAGAACAAAGTGCTGTGCTGTCGCGTTTGACAACGGGATCGCAAAAAACAACTACATCACCAGCATCTTCAACTGAGTATTCTGAGATTATTGAGGAACGAAAGTAAGGGGGCAACAGGATGGATTTAGGTCGTATTTCTCAGGCATTACAAGACTACACAGGGCAACAAGATTCTATGCAATCTGTGACGGCTGTGTTGCAAGAAGAATTGGGTGAAAATTGGACCAGTACTGTGTTCCAAGATTTGCAATCTTTACCTCCTGCCTTGAAAGAAAATTTAACACATGTCTTTAATTATTATGCGGCCACAACAGCATGGAATGAATTGCAAGGATATTTGGCTGATCCAAAATTGGAAAACACACCGGAAATTCAAGATCGTTTGCCCGTTTTGAAACATTGGTTGGATTTTTTTGGGGCACCTGGTCAAGAGGCCTATCAGCAATTAGAAACTAAAATGGCGGCGTTGGCTGCGGACGAAAAAGATGTTGAGCCAAATGTTCCAAATGAAAATCCGGAAGAGCCGATGATTGAAAGTGCGCCAGAAGAGCCAAGTCAGACAGATATCCCTGCGGATGATGTGGCGGATATTTCAGATGAAGGACCCGCACAGGATGCCACTGAGCCAGTGGCTGAGGAGGTTGTTGCTGATGAAGCGGCAACGGAAGAGATGGTTGATGCCGCACCAGCAGAGCCAGTTCCGGAAGAAGAGCCACCGGAAGTTTTTGAAATTCGGAAACTACAAAAGCAACTGGATTTATTGGATCAAAATGAAGCGTGGTTGTCGGCTAGATGTGTTCAATTAAAGGGAATAGAAATATATGCTTATCCGTTTTATGGCTTTGTCGTGGATTTGTTGCGTCAAGTTTTGAAAAGTATTGAAACTATTGAGGAAGATGAAGCAATCGCACCTTATGTAGATAAGGTTTTTGATGGTGGTATGGACGCTTTGCAAAAGCGCAAGGAAGCCGTACAGCACGAAATTGAATTGGCCGAACAAAATTGCGAATCCAATGTGACTGCCTTGATTTCGGAAGATACAGATATGGATGAAATCAAACGGACCTTAGGTGCAATTGATTCTAGCGATACAGTGGAATATATTGGCCCGGCACCGGATGGCTTTGAATTATTGGATGATGATGCGCCATTGGACGAAGGGGCTATTAAACAAGAATACGAAAAATTGGAGAATAAGGATGTTTTGACGGGTAAAGAGGCAGAGGAAAAAGTTCCAGAATCTGAACCCGTGAAAGAAAATACTTCACAAACGCCGGAAAAAGGTGTACAAAGGAAAATGTCCTTCTCGCTGAAGAAGAAAAAGCCAGAAGGCACAACATAAAAAGGGGTCTCATGAAATACAGATACATTTTATTTGCATTGATGATGTTGGGATTGGCTGGATCGACCCAGGCGGATCCACGCGTTAAAGCGGCTTCACCGGCTGTGTATGTAGATATGGAAACACCATTCAGATGTTTGCCGCCCGCTATGGATAAACAAATTTCTGAAACGATTGTATTGACCCCAGATGATTTTTCTTTTGTACCGCTGCAGACTGGTGATATGTTGCCTCGTTTTGCTGTCAATGGGTATAATTTTACAGAGCGTCCCTTGAATGATGTGCTGTGTAAATTATTAGAGCCTGCTGGTATTGATGTCAAAGCCCCCGTTATTGAATATAACGAATTGAGTGGTAAAAATGTACGCGGAGAGTTGTCTTCCGTTGTTGAACAATTGGTAGATGCAGGGGATATGTTCTATACCTATAAAGATTCCACAAAGACTTTAACATTGTTGGAACGGGCTGAATTTGCCTTGAATGTTCCTAAAAACAAAGTGGTTTTGATGGCCGTTTTGGATGCTTTGCGCGGCAGTGAAATTTCTGATTTGAGTGTGGATTGGGAAAAATACCAAATTCGGATGATTGTGGCTCCGGAAGAATTGAAAAAAGCCAAAGCATTGATTGATCAAATTTTGGATGATTCGTACCTGTTGGCGGCCGAAATTCAAGGATATCAAGCCATTCCATTGTCTATGACGGGATGGCAGGGCGTTTTGAATCAAATGTCGGGCAAATTATCTACGGTTGGCCGAGCCGTTGTCGGACGTTCAGCCGTTTTATCCAGTAAGTCAAAGGTTGAAAACTTTATGCGTCAGGCCGCCAAGACATATCAATTAGATCCAATTGTGGCCGGTGAAGCCGTTGTTCCAAATGGATGGCAGATGCGTTTTAATGTCAATGAATGTGCCAATTACACATTACCTTATCCGCAAATGTTTGTCGTTTTGAAAACACATATTAAAAATCGGGATGCGTTGAGGACTCAAGTCAGTTTATATTCGGGTGGAAATGTGATTACCGCTTTTGATATACCGAGTTCTTTGAATCAGGAAGTTGTTTTGTTTGGTATTCCTGCAAAGGTCGGGCAAGCCGAGATATTGTTCCTGTTGCGTTTTGATTTGGTTCGTTTTGTGAAGAAAGGAGACTAATATGACAGAATTTAGAGCGCCGCCACCACCACCAGCAAGTTTTACGGATACACCTGAACCCGCCGCTGAACCGACGACAAACCCTGTGCCTGAAAATACAGAAGTGCCGGCGTCTGAACCCACACAGACAGCAACGGACCAAAATCCTTCTGCTGATAAAATGCAGGCCTTAAAATCACTGTTTTCCAGCAATAAAGAAACGTTTGTGGAAACATCAAAAAGTATGTTGGCGTCTAAGCCGATGTTGATTATCGTTGCCGCTGTGTTCGTTGTTGGGGTGTTGTTGGGGGCGTTGCTGTTTGGCGGAGGTGAAACACCAGCCCCTGTTGTTCAGGGATTGCAAGGCGTTGTGCGTAACCCGGATATTACACAGCCGTTAAAACGTTGCGGTCGTGAGACGGAAGCATCTTCTGCTTGTGTGCTGTATGTGATGAATCACGCAACATACGAAAAATTAGCCCGTGACTTTTTTGAAGTGGCTGTTAGCGCAATGGGCCGTAGTAATATGTTGATCAGCGTGGATAATGTGCGTTATGCAAACTTAAAGATTCCACCGGGATACTTTGCGGAAATCAAAATTCCGGCCTATAAGTAATAAAAAAGACCTCCGTTTAATCGGAGGTTTTTTGATGCCAAGTCAAACACATTGCGTCAAAGGTTTGATTTCCCTCGTGGTAATAGTTTTTTCGATAACCGGTTTGAACAAAATCATTTTTTTGATATAGTCGGATGGCGGGGGTGTTGGTTGATTTAACCTCTAAAAAAATATTGGATTTGGCATTATCTTTTGCATATTGTTTAAGGGCATTCAATAATTCTGTGGCCAATCCTTTGCGGCGGTAATCGGGCAAAACACCCAAGGTCAAAATTTCCAAATCTGTTCCTAAATCAGAACACAAAATAAAGGCCTGTTCTACCATAAAACCAAATGTTGTGGGCAAAGCCAATAAATCTTTGAAAATGGGTTCTGGCCAAGGTGCTTCAAAGCATTTTGTATGAATTTCGGCCAAAGCCGCAGCAAAGGAGGGATTATTAAATCGTAACATCGGCTTCTCGCAAATAAAGGGGAGTTGGAGGCAGGGTTTCTTTTTGTTGTGTCAACGCAATTTCAGCAATAGCCACAGCAATTGGAGTTGTGGTTTCAAAAATGGTGCATCCGATTGCTTCGGCCAAGCATTTGGCGCCATTTCCTACGGCTGTAAAAGGTAAATCTTTTTTCAATTCATCTGTTGTTTTTAAGACGGGGGATCCGATCAATTTTCCATCAGAAAAATCTTGTACAAAATAATCTTCCCGTTTGCTGTCCAAAACGATTTTACCTGTTCCTTTCGCCAAATGGACAAAGGCCTGAAAGTTATTGATGCCTAATACGGGAATTTTAAGGGCCAAGCCCAATCCCCGAGCTGTTGCCAATCCAATGCGCACACCTGTAAAAGATCCTGGCCCGACAGCCACAGCAATATGTGTTAAATCTTTTGGTGTTTTGTTTTGGGCGCTTAAGACTTGATCAATCATGGAAAATAACGCTTCACCTTGGCCCCGAATGGCATTCAATTCGGCAACAGCAATCGGTCCCGTTTCATCAGATAAAGCCACGGAAGTTTGATCAGATGCGGTATCAATTGATAAACAAAGATTCTTTTTTTGTGCCATGTTTTCATTATACTTTTATTATAAATAAAAAGCAAGGGTGAAATCTTGACATAATTTGTAAAATGTGATAATATAACGCCACTTTTTTCCTGCAAACAAAGGATGTATGATGAAAAAAAAGAAAGTAGATATCAAATTATTGCTTGTCCGTGGGCACCAATTATGTGAGCAACCAATCAAAACCAGCGGTGTGGAACGGGGAATTGAGATTTTGTATAATATGCGCCGTAATGTGAATTGCCAAATGGTGGGTGTTGTTGATGCAGATGGCAAAAAGTATTTTGTGGGAAATGTTTTGTCCGCACAGAAGGTAGAAGCATTGCATCGCAGTCCCCAAATGTCCACATGGGATCATTTGGTGTTGGGTATGTTAAGATATAAGACCCAAGTGGATCCCACTAAACATATCGTGCAGGTCAATGCCAAAGATCCTATCTTTGTGTTGTTGGATAAAGGAGATGTTGTGTTGGATCCGTTGATGAATCAGATTTTTCCGCCAACCAAGGCGCATTTGACGGAAAAGACACGGGAATAAAAAAAGTTCTTGCGCTTTTTGGGGTTTTATGCTAAAATGCACTCCGTTGCCGATTTAGCTCAGTTGGTAGAGCAACTGATTTGTAATCAGTAGGTCGTTAGTTCGAATCTGACAATCGGCACCATTTTTTTTGAAAGTCATTCTTTATTAAAAGGATGGCTTTTTTTAGATGCTTTTTTGCATTATAAATCAGACAAAAATATATTGACATAATATTTTTATTTATATAAAATCAACAAAAACTAATTGACGGATTAGCAAGAGAGAAAAAGAGAGATATCAATGCCACAAATATCTATTATTATTCCCGTTTATAAAGTTGAGAAATACTTGCCAGCGTGTTTGGATTCAGTGTTGGCTCAAACTGTTCAGGACTGGGAAGCGATTTGTGTCAATGATGGCAGCCCAGATAAATGTGGCGAAATCTTAAAAAAATATGCAAAAAAAGATAAACGAATCAAGGTGATTGTGCAAAAAAATCTAGGGATTTCTGTTGCACGCAATAATGCTTTGAAACAAGTTAAAGGTGACTATATTTGCTTTTTGGATTCGGATGACGAATTGAATCCAACGTTTTTCGAAAAGATGCTAAAATCGTTAGAGGAAACCGGAGCAGATGTGGCTTCATGTGATTATCAACAGGGAACGCAAAAGGTTAAATGGCCGCAAAACAATTTGGCCGCTCAATCTTACACAAATGTTTTTGACGTTTTTTTGGCTGAAAAAGTTAAGATGGGTGCTTGCATTTGGAATAAAATGTATAAAGCAAATTTGTTAAAGGGTTTGCGTTTTTCAAAAGAACTGGGAATAGGCGAAGATTTGTTTTTTTTATATCAAGTCTTATATAAAGCCCAAAAGGCGGTTGTTATTCCCGCCGTCCTTTATTTTTACAGAGTTCGCAAAAATTCCGCAATGAACAGTGGTTTGTCCCCAAAAATTGTTTTAGGAAACATTAAGACAGCAGAATTGTTGTCCGATTATTTTAAGACTAAAGAATTATCCCCCAAAACAAGAAAAATTTTAGATAAGAAAATTGCCAAACGGATCTTTAAGTTTTCAGTGTTGGAGCCCAAACGCAAAGACAAGAAAAATTTGAAGAAATGGTATGCCCTGACCCATCCGTTGTTGAAAAAATTGAAGCAACAAGGAATTTATCAGCCAAAGTATTTGACATTAAAAAATCGACTGAAGTCTTGGTGGTTTTTGCGGGGAAAATAAAAATGAAGAAGTTGTTGTTTGATGTTGATATATTGCTTACTTCGCCGGGAAAAGAAACCGGAATTTGCCGTGAAACTGTTGAAATTTTAAGGCAGCTATCCGAATCCTCTGAGTATGAAATTTACCCACTAATTCCAGTGCATGTGAAAACGGAAGTGGGGCAGTATTTGCAGGCAAGAGGATTAGAAAATTTGATCAAAAACATAGTGTACTTGCCGAATTTAAGGGCGACTTGTGGCGGGGTGAAGGGAAAATACCGGCTGAAAGCCAAGATTTTACAATTGATTTTGGGTAGAAAATATAAAAAAGAATTGAACAAGTATGATGAGTATTTTTCCGTATTTTCGCCTATTTCACCATTGGTTCGTCGGGCCGGATTGAGGACGTGTCAGGTTATCAACGATTTGTTCCCAATTTATTTTCCTGAGGCAAGTGATAAGAAATTTACACAAAAATACACATATTGGATGAAGTATGCACAAGCAGATGAATTTATTTGTATTTCGCAACACACTCAAAAAGATTTTTTAAGATTCAGACCCGATATTTTGCCGTCCCAAACCAAGGTTGTTTATTTGGCTGCCGATGCACGCTTTAAGCCAAGTCCAGACGAAAAAATAAAGGAAAAGTATGATATTAAAACGGACCATTATTTCTTGGGCGTTTCTGATCACAATCCTCGTAAAAACTTCCGTCATTTGATTCAGTCATTTATTGAGTTTGTAAAAACAACAAACACACAGGATGTTTCGTTGGTGTTAGTGGGGCCCAAAAAACAATTTAATGAAATTGAGGAAATGGTAGGTAATTTAACAGAATTAAAAGATAAAATTATTTTAACCGGTT
>JAFPYW010000047.1 GCA_017394405.1 Alphaproteobacteria bacterium | reverse complement strand
GACGATCCACAATTGACGGATATCTGTCTTTTTGGTTTTACGATCACGATAGGCGTATTTTAAGCCCTTTTCCACTTTTTCTTTAGCAATTGTAAAGACTTTGGAATTACGGCCACGATAGCCCTTTGCCAATTTCAAAATTTTGTTATGCTTTGCACGGACGGTTGTCCCACGTTTAACTCTTGCCATGGATTACACTCCTTTCCCGTGAATAAAGAATTTCAAAATTTTGCTCATTGTGGTAGAAGCAACCTGGGTACGACGTGCTTGACGCGTGCGCTTCTTATCCTTGTGGATAAACAAGTGGCGTTTATTCACGTGACCAGTTTTGACTTTACCGTTTTTGGTGAGTTTGCAGCGTTTTTTCACGCAGCTTTTAGACTTTAATTTTGGCATTTTCTTTCCTTTTGTTATTGTTTTAATCACTCCCGCGGGGCAGCCAAACCATATTTAGCCCTTTTGGGAAACGAGCAAAATTATATCAGATTTTTATATCCCTGTCAAGTGAATTTTTATATTGACTTTTCAATATATTTTCTATACATTACATGATGAAGGTTTATTTACACAAGGACAGGCATGAGAACTATTGTATTTATCGTTGCTTTATTACTTGCATCTCCCTCTTGGTCTTTTGGTGGGGGACACTCTCATGGACGCGTACAAAACTACTATCAAGGTGTCAATTCTATCGGTGTGTATTATGGTGGCGATTCCCAGGCCGATGTTGATTTCAGAACATGTGAAAATGAAAACGAAACATGGATTGCTGGACAATGTTGTCCAAATGATCGTGTTGTAGATGAAAATACTTGTGCGGACCACACTATTCCAGATGACCCGACTGATTTATGCAAAAACTTCCGACCATTCACCTGCAATTCCACATGCGATTCTCAAACCGGATTACCAATTCCTGATGATGAGGGAACGCCCTGCGGCACGGGTAAAGTTTGCGACAATTCCGGCGATTGCGTTTGTGACACTGATTTAATTGAAGAAGACGATGGTTGTTATGCCAACGCATGCGAGGGATTCGTGGCCGATACCTGCACCACAGCATGTCAAAGTGTTCATGGTCAAGCCTCTTATACCTATGCCGAGGGAACATCCTGCGGCACCGGTAAAGTTTGCGACAACGCCGGCTCTTGCGTCTGTGATACCGATTTAACCGAGGAAGATGATGGTTGTTATGCCAACGCTTGTGAGGGTTTTGTGGCAGATACATGTACGACTGCGTGCGCTTCAACTCATGGTGTGGCATCTTATACCTATGCTGAAGGAACAACTTGCGGTACCGGGAAGGTGTGCAGTTCTGGTAATTGTGTCTGCGATACAGATTTGACCGAGGAAGACGATGGCTGCTATGCTAACGCGTGCGATGGATTTGTGGCAGATACATGTACAACAGCGTGCAATAGCGTTCATGGTCAAGCCGTTTATACTTACGCCGAGGGAACATCCTGCGGCACCGGGAAAGTTTGCGACAATTCCGGGTCCTGCGTATGTGATACCGATTTGACCGAGGAGGATGATGGCTGCTATACCAACGCGTGCGATGGATTTGTAGCAGATACTTGTACAACAGCGTGCAATAGCGTTCATGGTCAAGCCGTTTATACTTACGCCGAGGGAACGCCCTGCGGCACGGGTAAAGTTTGCAACAATGCCGGATCCTGCGTTTGCGATACCGGTTTGGCCGAGGAAGATGATGGCAACTGCTACACCAACGCGTGTGAGGGTTTTGTGGCTGATACATGTACAACCGCATGTCAAAGCGTTCATGGCCAAGCGTCTTATACCTATGCCGAAGGAACAACGTGCGGCACCGGTAAAGTTTGCGATAATTCCGGATCCTGCGTATGTGATGAGGGTTACACCGAAATCAATAGCGAATGTATGGTTCAAGACCCCGATTGCCCAACTGGATTAGCCAAAAATACGGATGGCAGCTGCACCGTTTGTATGGATCCAAACAAAATGTATTTGGAATACAAGGGCGGATGTACGAACGTAGATACAACCAATTTATACTGTTTATCCAACGCCGATTGTGCCTCGGACAGATATTGTCAGATTGTCCTTTTTGAAAATTACATTCCTAGCATGAGTACGTGTCAAAAATTAAATACTCCTGTAGCAACCGAGATTGACGTAATGGATCCAACTGGTGTCGGAATAAGACACATGATTCATAGTGCAAGTTCAATTAATAATGGAATTTCGGCACAAAATTGGTGTTTAGCCCATGGTGGCCGAATGGCTTCGCTCACCGATTTTGGCATCAACGCCTGTGACAGCACCGGAAAAGCATTGGATATGTGTGGCAGCACGAGTGTAGGTGTGATTACAGGCGGCAACTGGACACCATGGTCCAGCTATTATAACACCATGATTTCAAATGAAGTCAAAGTAAATTGGGAACACATTGCAAACACATGGGTTTGGATGAATGAAAGTTTTTCTGATGTTGCAATGTATGCATTTATACCACTGACCGCTTCTGTGTATGGTCTTGATTTTCATTCTGGCTTTTATGACTCCTACGCCCTGTGTGTGATGCCATTGTCCTGTGGCGAACACGAGGTGGAACAAGGCGATCTATGCTTATGTGATACAGCCAATGGATACTATGGCATTCCAGGATCTTGTGTTAAGTGTGATGGTACAGGTGAAATCTATGACAATGAAAACAACGAATGTGTTTGCGACGCGGCCAATCATTGGACTGGAACGGCGGGATCTTGCGCCTGTGATACTGGCCGAACGGAAGAAAATGGCGTCTGTGTCTGTAACGAAGGATATGTTGATGAAAACGGACAATGCTTGGCCTCGTGCGATGGATTGACCCCACCCATCTGTCAAAAATGTATTATTGAAGACAATGAACCAGTCTTTATCCCAGATGACACCATGAACGGACAATCTTGTGGATTGAATCAACTTTGTTCCAATGGTGTTTGCAATTATGATTGCAGTTTGGTTGTTCAAACAGCAACGACGGCCGAAGAATGCGCTTTGTGTGTTGGCGCCACATTCTATAACGGCACATGCTATGGTCCGTGCGGAAACGGATGGCGAGCCGACGATGGAAACTGTTATTCTTGCACCAAAACAGACGCCAAATCCCCGTTGGATGACAATCAATGCGGTCGGTGTTCCGGCTTCCGCTTCACCGCCAAAAACAATTCAAATACGGGGCCAAAATGTTATTATTGCGGTACATCATCCACATCCATTTCAATGGGTGATTATGGTATTCCCGCTTCTTGTGACGCTTGTCCAAACCGCGAATACAACAGCACTAAAAATCAATGTGTTTGTAAAGAAGATCACACCTACACAGAAAATGGCAGCAAAAAATGTTGCGATATTGGCAAAAAGGCAAACCAGGATAGAACCGGATGCGAGAACGAAAATTTATGTAGCGATGGATTCTTCTTCAGCTATGATCAAGATGCCTGTGTTCCGTGCGGCACAAACGCTCAATTGACGAATTCAGTTGAATGTGCTTCTTGTCCAAACATGAGTTTTGCTAATAACGGCCGATGCTACAACGATGCGCCTCCCGGACATATATTAGACAATAATGGTAATATTTATAGTTGTGATTCTTTGATTGTCGGCATTGGATTTATTGACAAAGGTAATGGAGCCGATCCATGTGGAAATTGCGATAATCGGTTCTATTCATCCAAAACCAACAAATGTGTCAGATGCGATTATGGCGACGATATGGCATCTACCGAAGAGTATTGTAATAAATGCCCACTCCGTACTTATAATAATGGCACATGCAGTTGTACAAACGGTCATTTGTGGCAATGGCGAACAATTCCAGTATACAATTCAAGCAGCGCTCAATATGAAGGGGTTGAAAACAAAAAAATGCCAGTCTGTTCGTGTGGCAGCAACGATTTGTACTCACATTGGGGCACTTGTACCGCTTGCCCGGAAAACGCCACCTGCAATGGTGTGACCGTTTCTTGTGTGAATGGGTATCAAAAAGATAGTGATTTCACCTGCGTACCAGAGGGGTCCCAAACCCAATGCGCTGAACACGAAATTAGTCGGGATGGTTTCTGTGTGTGCGATGGTTCACAGGGATGGTATGGCACGTCTGGATCATGTATTTATTGCAAGGGCTCGGGTGTAGAAAACGTCAATGGCGTCTGTACCTGTACCGATGCCGCCAAAATGTATTTGGAATATGGAAACGGATGCACCGCTGTTGATACAACCAATGTACAATGTCGTTCCAACGCCGATTGCGCCAGCGGGGAATATTGTAAAATTACTGGCTATACTAACTATATTCCTAGTGCCAGTTCCTGTGTAACATTAGATGATCCTGTGGTAGATATGCAGGTGTTGGATGTTTCAGGGACAGAATCAAAACGAATGATTCGTAGTGCTAGCGGTCGCACTTGGGATGCGGCACAGAATTGGTGCCTGGCACAGGGTGGTCGGATGGCATCACTGACCGACTTCGGTATCACAGATTGTAGCCCAACCGTTCAATCGTTGGAAAACTGCAGACGTGAAGCTAATAGTTCAGTGACCACCGGTCAGGCAATTGGTCGGAATAGCAATTACGGTTGGCGGGATTGGTTAAACAGTGATGAAACGGGTTATTATACAACCAGTGTACCCCAGACAGTTAAAACAAACTGGAAAAACATTTGTGATTCCACTAACGCCGTTTTTGTAAAGGAATTTTATGCTACGAATAAGCCATACTACTTCCATCCTAACTCTGGAGGCGTTGGCCATTCCAATTCTCTAGTTAGCAATCTTGCTTTGTGTGTGATGGAATAACATCCTAAATCCATTTTTTGAAATCATCCCCGCGGGCTTCGAAGTTTTTATACTGATTATAACTGGGTGCCGCCGGGGATAATAAAATAATTCCACCCTTTTCCGTGATTTGTTTGGCCAACGCCACCGCTTCCTTTATTGTTTGGACATGATGGGGCGTTTCCACCCTATCACCCGTTGTCGGCAATGCAATCGCTTTCACACCATTATCTTTGATATATTGATTCAATTTGGTATAATCTTGCCCACGGTCAAAGCCACCTACCAACAATGTTATTTTTTTGTCCTCAAAACTTTCCATGGCGCAAATGGCGGTTTCCGGCGTGGTGGAAATGCTGTCATCCACAAAAGTTAAACCATCCTTTTCCCCCACAATTTGCAGGCGATGTGCTAACCCCTTAAAACTATGAAAGGCCTGTTCTGCCTTCATTAAATCCAATCCTAAATGCTTCAACACGGCCAACACGGCACATGCATTTTGGGCATTATGGACACCGCGCAGGTTCAAACTGGAAATTGGGAACAATTTTTTATCTACGTCCATAAAATAATCATTTTCAATTTTAATTTCATTTTCGCGGTTATCTAATTGCCACAGTCCTTGTTTCCACATGTGCTGCTTGTCCGCATAGTATTGTTCGTGTGATCCATGCCATTGCAAATGTTCGGGGTACAGGTTTAACAACACCGTCACATCTGGTTGTCCAACAAAATCCGCACACTGATAACTGGATAATTCCGCCACCACATAATCCGCCGGCTCATCCACAAAATCAATCAACGGCACGCCAATATTAGCACCCAAACACACATTGAATCCATACGCTTTTAATGTGTGCGCCATCAAACTGGATGTCGTGCTCTTCCCTTTTGTACCGGTAATAGCAATCACTTTGGTATTCGGATTTTTATTCGCCATAAAAATGTTAGTACCACTGGTGACAATAATCCCCAGCTCTTTCGCCTTTGCGATTTCGGGGCGATACAACGACACACCCGGCGATTTAACAAGCACTTGCGCCTTAAAAATATCACCCAAATTGTCTTCTGTGATTTCGGTAATTTCTGCCGTTGATATGTGTTTTTGGATTGTCTGTTTAACCGCCAATCCTTCGCGCCCCATTCCCCAAATAGCAATACACTTATGCTCTAAATCTTGCCATAACATCTTGCAATTCCTCTGGGATTAAATGTTCCTCGGCCACATCAAACGGTGCGGAGGCGGCAGGCACTTCCAGGGCTTTTACAACCACATCATTTTGCCAAGCGGGATTTTGTTTCAATTCATTAAACGCCCAACGACACTCATCCACCTCACCCACGCATTCAAACGGCTTGTGTCCTGAAAGCCCCAATAATTCGCGATAGCCCTGCATTTGATTTTCATCGTTCAGTGGATTTGTTCCAACCGCTCGAATCAATGTTTCTTTATCCATAAATGGCGCCAAAATCAAAAACACAAAACGGCATTTATCACACGCTCCGCACCACCTGTCAATTCGTTTGTTCAAATCTAATTTGAATGCTTTATTGCAACTGGTAAATACATCAAAATAGGCGCTGCATTTTTGGGCAAAAAGCCGGGCAATATGGGCTTCCGAAATCGGTCGCAAAAGTGAAAAATACCGAAAATCCGGCGTCATACTTTGCGTCAAATTATAAAACATTTTTTCAAATTCAAACGATTTAGACCATTGATGATTGATGGTTAAATCTCCCTGCTTCATATTCCCGCTGTTAGCCGATTTTTCGCATGCCATCACGACATATTTTTCCCCGCGCAACAACGCCAACGCCCACAACAAAAATGCAAACACGCCCGTAATTGGAATGTGCCCGTTATAAACTTTTCCAGTTGCGTTTAATTCCATCAATCTCGGGTCAATAATGCGCTTAAAAGTAAAGTATGGTAATCCGGATTTTTCTGCACAAGCACTTTGCGATTTAGATCCACCGCATGCCACACCCGTTGCGGGCACTTTTAATTCCTTTAACAACTCCATCACCACACAAGAATCCTTGCCACCACCAACAGGCACAAGCGCCTTTTTTTCAAGCGGTAAAATAAATTTTTCCGCGACAATGTCGCCAAACGGGAAATGAATCTTGCCCTGCAAATTTAGATTATTTCTAATAGCAAATTCGCCCAACCCCTTTAGGTAAAAAGTGTCAAAAAATGCCGCCTGTTCTCGCGTTAAAGTGCCAGACAAAACCTCAACGTCGTCTGGTAAAAATGCCTTATAATAACTGATTCCCAGTGCAATGTGCGCCAAAAACAACACTTGCTTCAATGCACTTTCCGTGTCTGCATCCACATCAAATGGTGCCCCAGGAAATACAATTTCCTCCATAAATTCACACTCATTTTCCACACGATAAAAAAACGATATTTTCCCTGTTCTTTTATCAAATATAAAATTTTCAAAATAAAAAATAGAATTTTTCACATTTTTCCTTGATTTTTATAAATATCCTCTATATTATAAGATTGTTGAGGAGTTGTAAAGGAGTAAAAATGCGT
>JAFPYW010000046.1 GCA_017394405.1 Alphaproteobacteria bacterium | reverse complement strand
GCAGATGTTCCAACATCCGCTAAGGAAAAGGAAAACACAATGACTAATAAGAAAAAAACAACTCAAGTAAAACACATGGTTAGCAAGGGAAATAAAGTCTTGGTGGATGAAAAGGGTCGCGCCTTGGAAACATATACCCGTACAGGTACAGGGATGACAAAAGAGGTTATTATCAACGCCGATGATATGATGACACAACGTTTCAATCCCAGAACAGAAATTGTTGAAACCGTTTTGGAAGAAAAGACTGCTGATGGAAAAACAATTATAACAACGGAAAAAATGCATCTGAAAACTGGTGTTCAGACAACGCAAACTATGATCATTAATAAGGATGGTCATGTTGAAAAAGATGTGTTTGATGAAAAAGAAATGACGCCTGAAAAGGTGGCTGAATGGAAAGCCGAAATTAAAAAGCATACAAAGGGTGCTTTGAAAAATAAACGCGGCGTTATTTCGGAAGGATTAGCCACCAAATTGGCTGAACAACAAGGAATGAATCCGCCCGAAATGAAAACCGTTAAACAACGTGTTAAAGTGCCGGATTTGACAAAGGTAGCTTTTGCGTTGAACGATAAGGTGACAGCGGAAACATTGGATGCGTGGATTGATAAAATGCCGGCTGGCCCTAAAAAAGAATTTTGTAAAAAGGTGCGTGACGCCTATCGCGGTTATTCCGAATGGGAAGGCGATCGTCATACGGGCCATAAGGTAAAAGGGCCTGCTGTCAGTTTGGCAAAATTGAATACGTTGATTAAAACAAAACGTGAAGTGGGTTATGCTAAAGCAATTGCAGAGGAAGTGGAATTGGAAACAGGTGTTGTTTTGCCGGAAATTACAAAGATGATTTCTGTCAGGAAAAAGGTCACACCACCGCATGTTGAGCCGCCTGTTGTGGCGCCGCCTGGGCCGGTACCTCCTGTTCCGCCCGGACCAGTACCTCCGGTGCCGCCGGGACCAACACCGCCACAACCGGGGCCAGGACCGGGCATTGTTCCGCCTGGGCCAGTACCTCCTGTTCCGCCGGGACCAACGCCCCCGGTGCCACCCGGACCGGTGCCTCCTGTGCCGCCGCAGCCGACGCCACCGACACCGTCAACACCAACACCACAACCGAATCCGGTTGTTGTTCCGCCTGAGCCACCTAAACCCAAAAAGAAAAGGGGCTGGCGTAAGTTATTATTGCTGTTGTTAGTATTGTTCCCATTCTTGAGGGGTCATAGTGAAAAGGGGCCTGATAAACCAGATGAACCAGCACCATTGCCACCACCACCGCCACCAATGGAACAACATGTCAAACGGCAACGTATGGAATTGTCCGATAATGTTTATACTCGTGAAGGTTTGAACGAACGTGGTGAATCGACAATTTATGTGGATGCCATTGGTCAAGCACCCAAAATTGTGGATGTGGATCCCATTGCGCCGCCGGTTGTTGCTCAACCGATTACGCTGAACGGAACAAAGTATTATGTCCAGGCAAAAACGCCGCTGTTGCTTCGTACTTATGAAAGAGAAGTGACATCCACCACCAGCCATGGTGTAAGCGCCAGTACAAATAAAGAGTATGAAGTCTTTACCTGTGCAAATTTGACGGATGGTAATATGTCCAAGTTGCCTGAAATTGTCAATGCCATCACACATGGTCGTGGCCAAATTCGTAGAATAAATTCGCGTTATGTTTTGAATTATGTTGGACCAGATGGTCATACCGTAACATATAACATTAAACGGGCAAGCAAGATTTCTAAAAAAGCGGCTATTCCTGTTGTAAGGGCAGGTGCAAAAATACCGAAAACAGATCCAAATGCGTTGCAACAATGGATCGTTGCACCAGAAAGTTATATTCAACCAACTCCGCAAGGTTTGGCCGTATATCATGGGCCATGGAATGGCGGTAGTCGTTAAAAAAAATCCCCAGCCGAGTGGTTGGGGGTTTTTCTTCGGGAAAAAGATTAAATAAAGCCTAATTGTTTTGCACGAATTAAAATTTGAACGCGATTTTGAACACCCATAGCACGTAATAAAGCACTGATGTGCATTTTGATGGTGGGCTCTGCAATACCTAATTTGTGGGCTATTTGTTTGTTACTGAGTCCAAAAGATAATTGTTCCAAAACGGCCACCTGACGAGGAGACAGGAAAAGGCCATTCCCCAAGGAATAATCGTTTTTATTGTATGGTTTCATTGCCTTTTCCTTTCAAAATCAAGCATATAATTCTTGTTCCATTTGTTTTAATTTTTCTTCCGAACAGGCAATTTTTTTGCTGAGTAATTCCACAATAATTTGATTGCCGTTTTCTTCCGCCCAATTTTCAATCATATACATGATGTTCAGTTTGTGCTTTTTGGCTTCAAAAATCACACGGCGTAAATCCAACGGAAATTGTGGCCATACGCGGTGAATTTCTTGTTTTAATTTCTTTTTTTCGTCAATTGTTAAACATTTTTCTGCTTTGCGTGTCATGTGATCCTCCTTTTCTAACAGGGTTTAAGTGGGCGCCCGCCACAAAAAAGTCAACTCATATAATCGTAAAACAGGGGCGTGTTTTTGTTTGACAATAAGGAATTGTTTCTGTATAATTGGCGCTCATAGGGGGGAATGTGCTGACTTATTGGAAATTATTTTGGTCTTTTTTCAAAATCGGACTATTTACATTTGGTGGCGGTTATGCAATGCTTCCGATGATTGAAAAGGAAGTAATCGGTCACAAATGGGCAAAAGAAAAAGAGATTTTGGATTATTATGCTTTATCCCAAGTAACTCCTGGTATTATCGCCGTCAATGTATCCACCTTTATCGGGTATAAAATCAGGGGATTTTTAGGTGCCATTTGCACAATGATCGGTGTGATTTTGCCGTCGTTGATTATTATTACTTTGTTGGCTAGCGGATTATCCAAAATATGGCACGCTGAATGGGTCCAGAACGCCTTTTGGGGCGTCCAGTTGATGATCCCTGCATTGATTACGCCGATTGTTCTCAGAATGATTCAAAAGGGATCTAAGACCCTGTTAAGCATTATTGTAATGATTATGGCGTTTGTATTGCGCCAATATGGTGTGTCGCCAATTATTATTTTATGTATTGCAGGCGTTTTAACAATTATTTATTTTAAGGTGAAAAAGAAAAAATGATTTATTTGGAATTGTTTTGGGCATTTTGTAAAATAGGGTTGTTCGCCATCGGCGGCGGATTGGCCACGGTTCCGTTTTTATTTGATTTGTCGGCAGAAAAGGGATGGTTTTCCATCGCCGATTTAGTCAAAATGATCGCCGTGTCCGAGGCAACGCCGGGTCCGTTGGGTGTGAATATGGCAACTTATACCGGCGTACAAACAGCTGGCGTATTAGGGGGCATTATCAGCACCGTCGGTTTAGTTGTGCCTATGTTTGTTGTTATTGTGGTTTTGAGCCATTTTCTAAAGCATTTGCGCAAAAACAAATGGTTGGATGCTATTTTTGAAGGGTTGCGTCCGGCGGTGGCAATGATGATTTTAAGTTTTGTCATCGGATTGTTCGTTATGAATTATCAAACGGCAGATCACATGGGGCGCCCATTGTTGGCCGTGTTGTTGTCTGTTTGTTATGTCATTTTAACATGGCATTTCCGCGGGCATCCGATTTTATTCATTACCTTGGCTGCAGTTATGGGAATTATTTGCGGATAATTTATTTGAATTTATTGTTTCTGGGGAAGCCGACAGGCGGAAAATGACCGACCGCAGCGCGTTTGCCAAGCCACAGAGTCATATCTGGTTCAATATGAATGCCATTGCCAGACGGGTAAGGTAATCCTTCCGCCCAGTTAAAGAACTTCACATCGGATAATCTAGCGCCATTATAGCGTTGCAACATCACACCGCTACCACGTGCCATAGTTGGAATCTCGGCGGCTTTGAAGACTAACAGCTTGCGGTTATTGCCAATCACGGCCACGGAATCACCATTGGCTTCGCGGCACAAATATGCTTTGTCTTTGTCGGCCAAATTCAAGATAATTTTGCCCGCGCGTGTTTGTGCAATAATATTATTGGAATCAACGATAAAGCCCTTACCGGACTGGCTGGCCACCAACAATTTTTGATCCGGCTTGAACACAAACATTTCAACAATGTCTGCATCTTCTGGTAAATCTATACTCAAACGAATTGGTTCACCAAAACCACGACCGCCTGTGATGTTGTTACCCAAAATGGAATAGAAGCGTCCGTTTGTGGCAAACAACATAATGTGATCGGTGGTGTAGGTATTGACGCTGAATGCCAAGGAATCGCCTTCCTTGAACTTCAAATCATCTGTACCAGTATTGCCTTTAAGAGCACGGATCCAACCCTGTTTAGATAAGACAACCGTAATGGCTTCTTTTTCAATTAAGGTTTCAATAGACATTTCTACCTCGGCCACAGCACCAGCAATTTGTGTGCGGCGTTTACCCAAAGCAGTCTTTGGACCAAAATCTTTTTGAATCTGTTTGATTTCTTCGGCCAGTTTGTTTTTACGCAATCCTTCGTCCGCCAACAGGTTTTCCAAGCCCGCCTTTTCAAGGGCTAATTCTTCAAATTCGTTGCGGAGTTGTTGTTCTTCCAATTTGCGTAAAGAACGCAATTTCATGTTCAAAATGGCTTCCACTTGTGCATCAGATAATTTGAATTCTTGCATCATCAATGGCTTTGGATCATCTTCGTTGCGGATGATTTCAATTACGCGATCCAAATTCAAATAGGCAGTCAAAAAGCCCTGCAACAATTCCATGCGATGTGCAATCTTTTCTAAACGGAAATTACTGCGACGAATCAACACTTCTTCACGATGGGCAAGCCAACAACTGATTACCTCGGCCAAACTCATAACCTTTGGTGTATGGTTGGCGGTGAGGACATTCATGTTTAGGTTGAAATTGACCTGCAAGTCGCTGTTTTTGAACAGGTGTTCCATCAATTGTTCAGGAATGACAAGACGTGATTTTGGTTCCAAAACAATGCGCACAGACTCGGCAGATTCATCACGAATGTCGGCGAGCAGGGGCAACTTTTTCTCGGAAAGTAACTTGGCAATTTTCATAATCAAATCGGATTTTACCACGCCGTAAGGAATCTCGGTAATCACGATTTGATATTGGCCATGACCCAAATCTTCGCGTTCCCATTTTGCGCGGATTCTTAAAGCACCACGACCTTCTGTATAAACTTTTACAATACTGGCTTTGTCTTCCACTAAGACACCACCTGTTGGAAAATCAGGACCCAGGACGAAATCTACCAAACGTTCTGTGGAAGTATCGGGGTGTTTTAATAAATAAAGCGCAGCATCACATACTTCGCCGACATTATGTGGCGGAATGTTTGTGGCCATACCAACGGCGATACCATTGGAACCATTTGCCAGCAAATTTGGGAAGGCGGCTGGCATGACAACTGGTTCTTCATCTTCTCCGTCGTATGTTGGTTCAAAATCTACTGAGTTATCATCCAGTCCATCCATTAAAGCCAAAGCTACAGGTGTTAAACGTGCTTCTGTATAACGCATAGCGGCGGCACCATCTCCATCAATGTTTCCAAAGTTTCCTTGCCCATCCACAAGCGGATAACGCACGGCAAAATCTTGGGCTAAACGCACCATCGCGTCATAAACGGAACTATCGCCATGTGGGTGGTATTTACCAATCACATCACCGACCACACGAGCGCATTTTTTGAAACCTTTATCCGGATCCAATTTTAATTGTCGCATCGCCCACATTAGACGACGATGAACGGGCTTTAAGCCATCACGTACATCGGGCAGGGAACGTGCCACAATTGTGGAAAGCGCATAAGCCAAATACCGCTCGGACAAAGCGTCCGCCAGTTGTTGTTCTTGAATTTTCGGCATTTGTTGTTCAGTCATAGGGCCATTGTAGGCCATAACAAAAGAAAAAGCAAGTGATTTTTTTGTAGATATCCGGCCAAAATAAAAAACGGGAGCCGATTTGGTTCCCGTCTTTTGTTGTTTTCAAAAGAAAACTTATTTATCTTCCTTGGCCTTTTTGGCTTTGGTTGTTTTTGTTGCCTTTTTAGCCGTTTTCTTTTCTGCCTTTGGGGCTTTTTCTTCGGCTTTTGGGGCTTTTTCTGTTTTTTCTTCAGCTTTCTTTTCGGCTTTTGCTTCGGCCTTTGGTGCCTTCTTTTCGGCTTTCTTTTCTGCCTTTTCTTCGGCTACGGCTTCCACAGCAGCAGTTTCTTTTTCGGCCTTAGCAGCTTTGGATGCTTTTTGAGCATTCTTTTGTGCTTCAACCTCGGAACGAGCAATATTCACGCGAATTGTTTGTTGAACATCCGGGTGCAATTTTAACACCACATCAAACACGCCCATCACTTTGAACGGGGTGTTCAATTCAACATGGCGACGTTCCACCTTGAAACCTTTTTCTGCAATAGCTTCGCACACATCACGACCGGTTACAGAACCATACAATTGACCTGTTTCAGCGGCCTGACGAATAAT
>JAFPYW010000045.1 GCA_017394405.1 Alphaproteobacteria bacterium | reverse complement strand
GGTGCAGGTGGTTGGTATAAAGTTTGTACAGGATTCAAAGCCGTCTCCCCCTATATAACTATTGGAACGAATACATGCGTTCTGTTCATTATCCCAGGTGTAATTTTGAACGGCGGCACAGGCAGCCTGACAATCCGACGCACAGTAATCCTCTTTTTGAGTGCAATTTTTGTCTGTACATTCAACACACAAATGTTCGCCTTCTGGGCAATAATTGTCTTGATAACAACGATTTAACTGATCATTCCATGTGTATCCGCTGGTAGCAGCGCAACTTGTAGGGCAATTGGTAGAACAAAGTGTCTGGCTATAATATTGAGAACATTCATCATCAATACAACTAACGCGTTCGCATACTGTGTTCTCACAGGAAGGTTGAGCAAAACATGTCGGATTTCCGTTATTGTCTGTCCCACCGATAAAGGTATCATCTTTACAATATTGATCTTGACGGACACAGAAATATTGTTTGTTAGATGGAATATCAAGATAGCCAATGCTATCCCAAGTTTCGTTGGATAATACTGTGCCCTGGATTATATGCAACATATATTTGCCCCCGGCATCGGTGCAAGCCGTTTGACTATCACAGGCGTCTAAATTATTGGCGGAACAGGTTGGATTGACACATGTCCTATTAGTGGCATCCCATGTCATGTCACCACAATCAAAGCATCCGTTATCACCACAATAAGGTGTGCTTTGTGGGCATTCGCCATTCGCTAAATTTTGCCCATCAGTGTAATCTGTTTTACACGGAATACAACGTTTGTTTACACAATATTTGAAATCTGGTGCAGGATTTTGTAGCCCGGTTGTGGATGTACAATCGGCATCCGTCAAACATTCCACACAATCATTGGTTTCAGGATTACAAACGTGCCGGGCAAAGTAATTATTATAGTATGTTTGACATTGTTGGTTTCCGCCGAGTTGTCCGCTTGTCCCCGTTGTTGTGCAAATAACACAACCACCTTCGCCATCGTTGGCGTTTTCATCCCAAACTTCTCCACCATCACATACTTGTTGGCAATCTTTGTTATGTTCATCCCATATGGCATTGGCAGGACAGACAACGCATTCTCCGGTTCTTAAATAATGTTCGCAACATTTGTTTGTGTTTGGATTCCAACATTTCGGTACACAGACATCTGTGGCACCTTCAAGCGGTACCCATCCGCCAATACCGTTTGTCATAGAGTTCGGTGTGCAATCGCATGTACTGCTTTCCGATTGAGAATAACATTCGCCATATACTTGGCTAGATCCGTCAGCGTTATAGAATGTTTTTTCACACCAATAACCACCGGCGGTGGTGCAAGCCGTTTGGCTATTACAGGTGTACAACTCATCAGCCGAGCAGGTGTCGTCATCCGGGACACAATCTTTTTCATTGTCATCCCATTTCAGACCTGTACCACAATAGAAACAGGAATGATCGCCATCAAAATGAAATTGCAAACCCGTCTGTGCTGTTTCACAGGAGGTCTCAGAACAGAACTGTGTGCTAGAAATTACACCCATATAATCTTTTTTAATCATATAGTATGGCGACTCATTATCCTCTGAACACAAAATTTCTTTACATTTCTCGGTCCCTCTATCCCAAATACCGCCGGCGGTGGCACAATTTGTGGAATCACAAGCGTCCAAATTATTGGCCGAGCAGGTGTCGTCATCCGGAACACAATCTTTTTCATTGTCATCCCATTTTAAACCTGTGCCACAATAGATGCAGGACATATCGTCATCGAAATGAAATTCCAAATCCGAGTTTGTTTCACACGGGGTCTCAGAACACAGATGCTGTTTGGAAATGAGGCCTGTATTATCCTTTTTGATAACGTAGTATGGTGAATCATTGTCTGAGCACCAATTTTCCTCACAAACTTCACCTAGTTTATCCCAAATACCACCGGCAGTGGTGCAAGCCGTTTGAGTGTCACAGGCATCTAAATTATCGGCCGAGCAGGTGTCTTCTTCCGGAACACAATCTGCTTCTGTCGGAACGCATGTTTCAGAGACAAGCCCGTAAATGCTGGCCATCATACACCAATATCCTCCGGCATTCTCGCAGGTAGTGAGATCTGGACAGGCGTCTAAATTATCAGCCGAGCAGGTGCTTTGTTGAGAAACACAACCGCCGTCGCCATCGTTAGCATTCTCATCCCAATGGCCGCCAACGTTGGCACATTCGTCTTCTTCACATGGATCAAGGTTGGTTGCGGAACAAATTTCGTCATTTGGCGTACATTCACCATCAATGCAGGTGCCGTCTTCATCGCAGGGCTTGTTGTTCAAAGATTCATCTGTTGGCCAAGTAGCACGCCCATTGACTACCACACATTTTTTGCAAGATTTGGTTTTGCCAGCACATGGATCGTCTATACATCCGTTGTAGCAGATTTTATTTTTGCCACAGGATTTATCGTTATGGCTTTCATCATACACCATAAATTTTTTGCCGTTCGCTGCAATACATTTTTTACAATAATCTTCAGTTCCTTCCGTTGGATTAAAGTCATCACAAGGATTTACACAGTTGCCATTTTTACAAACACCACCCGGGACTGAAGTACAGGATTTTCCCGTGATATTTTCATATGTTAGCATATCTCCTTTCGGAATGCAGGTTTGACATTCACGTTGATTTTCAGGAAAATTACATGGGTTTTGACATTTATGATGTTCGTCGCAAACCCAATCGCCGTTATGACATGTGTCTGCATATGTATAAACGGGTTGATCATTCACATCTTGACAAGCTGGAATACATTCTGAGGCAACAAAGCCCGCACAAGCGTCAGGTTGGCAAATTCCCTCTTTTTCCATATAACCGGTCTTGCATGCACAGACACCATGAATGTTGGGAACAGCGTTGGGATCGTCACAACTAAAAGTAATTTTTACCTGTTCTTTTCCGCCAAAATAGGCGCCAAGAGAACTAACGCCCGGAATCCATCTATTTTCATAATCTTTATCTGCATGGGAACCACCCATGGCATAAACGTTGGATGAACACATTAAACAAAGGACTGCGAGCAGGGTGTAGATACTTTTGAAAAGATGCATAGATTCCTCCTGAATATAGATTATATTCAGTATAAATAATCAGAGGAGGCTGTGTCAAGTAAAAAATTACAAACTTTGCCCGTTGCGCAAAACGCTTTTGGCGCTCGGTGTCGGCTTGTCAGATTTTGTGTTCAAAACAATGCCGCTCATCAGTTGTGTTGGCTTGTTTGAACCTAATATGCCCCGGACAATAATCCGCTTGGCAGGTTGGCCGGGCTTTGTATAAATCGGAACAATTTCAATGCCCCCCAATCGTTGTTCCAAAACAACCAAAATTTGTCCCAACAATTCCGGGCGGTGAATCATCGTAAATGTCCCTTTTGCCCGAATATGTTTTAGACAATATAAAATCCACTTGTCCAAGTTGAAATTGGCCACATAGGCCTTGGCTTGTTCAGAGTTAGACCTTTGTTGGCCCGTTGTATCGTAAAAAGGAGGGTTCGTCACAACATGATGGAATAAATGCCCCTTTAACGGATCAGTGCGTTGGAACAAATCCATGCGGACCACCGTGATTTTGCGATCGTTCAAATCTGCATTTTGTTGAATCAACTGAACCAAATTTTCTTGAATTTCCAAGGCAGTGATTTGAACGGGAACACGTGCGCTGATGCATAATCCGATGACACCATTTCCAGCGCCGACGTCCAAAATGGTATCGTTGGCTTTTGCTTTTACCGCAGCAGCCGTCAAAACCGCATCAGAAGTCGCACGCAATCCTTTTACAGATTGGCGTAACTTAATTTTACCATTCAAAAAATTATCTATGGTCATGTTTTTCATGCGCGCCATTATAATGATCTTTTTGTAAAAAGTAAAGAGTTATTTTGAAAGTTTTTTCTTGGCCCGTTCAATGGCGTCAAAAATTTCATCAGGGCTGTTGGCATATTCAATGAAGTCTATTTGGTCTTCCACCACCGCTCCACAGACCAACATATTGTCCAATAGTTGTTTGATGGGATTCCAAAATCCTTTGAAATTCAAAAAGATCATAGGCTTTTCTGCGCGATCCCCGATTTTGGCATGAACGCCAAGAGAGGCAATTTCATCCATTGTTCCCCAACCGCCGGGTGCAATCAATAAAGCATCTGCGCTTTCCATCATCAAATGTTTGCGATCGTGTAGGGTTTCAACAACCTGTAATTCGCCGGGTTGGAAAATGGAAGGATCTTTGCATTGTTTTTTTAATAACGAAGGGATGGTAATTCCCAACACCTTTCCGTTTTCAGAGCGCACACCGCGGAAAGATTCGCCCATCAAACCGGTATCACCCACGCCGTAAATCATCGTGATCCCGTTTTTTGCCAATAATACGCCCGTATCAAAGACGGGCTTCCTGAAATCAGGATCAATTTCATCGCTGGCAGAACCGAAAATGGCAATGGCTTTATATTTGGGCATTCTCTACTCCTTAATAACATACGTTTCGGGATAGACAGACCTTTCTGGCGCCAATGGCTTGCACGTCCGACCACAAGCCGCCAACATTAAACCCAACAAACAAATCATCAAAATATGTTTCATGAATATGATATTAGCAATGAAAATAATGTTTGTCAATAAAAAAAGCGGGCACCGATTGGCACCCGCTTGTCTTTTGTTTCATTTAGAAAGTATATCTTAAACCCAACAATACTTTATGATTGGTAAAATCTGTCTTGCTATCAGAATCTTTGATTTCTCCCAAATCTTCATATTTATAGCCCAAGGTCAGGTCAATATTGTCATTTAAGGCATATCCAACACCCAAACCAACATTCCAACCCCAATCTTTATCTTTGATACTTTCTTTTCCCAAACCCCACTCATTGAGATTGGCGGTTTCTTTTAACCAACTGTATCCAACACCAACTCCAACATAAGGTTTAACTTGTTTTAGCTCTGGTAAAGGAATATCAAAATAACCATTTAAGAATATGCCTTTTGATTCCATTTTAACAGGAATAATATCTGCCAGATGGTCTTCCGCTTTATCATTATAATACCCTTCTAAACCAACGCGAAATTGATTGATTTTAGCCCCAACTTCTAAACTACCACCAAAAACATTATCTTTCATATTTTCTTTAGTAAATCCTGTTTCTTTGTATTCTGCTTTAATCCAGTTTTGCGAAATTTTACCCTCGACATAAGGCCTCACTTCCAAAGCGGAAGCACTTGTGGCAACCATAGCGATTGTTGATAATAATAATAATTTTTTCATTTTTTTCTCCTTGTTAAAAATTTAAAACCACCTGAAAAATTCAGGTGGTCGGAGAGTTAACAAATCAAAACACAACGATAATGATCCCTGTGGCCTTTAAGGTTATGCCCCCGAAAGGGCACAACCCCTGAACATACGCCACAAGCTCCCCGACCATAAGTCAAGGATGGGTTCGAAATGGGTATTTACTCTTTGGAAGGAAACACGCCATTTCGGGTAGGGTGTTCAAACTACCCCGTTGTGTTCGAGCTTGTTAAGGCTCTTGACGCACCTTATTCAGGCACTTTGGATAAACGGTTTCCCGTCTATCCACTTACATCCTATTTCAAATAAAAAAGTATGTCAAGACAAAAAATAAAAAAAGCGGGCACCGATTGGCACCCGCTTTATTTTTATATGTTTGGTTTAGAAGCCATGTTTCAAATGGTGTCCCAATCTTTTGGCGTCTCGTTTGGCTTCTTGAGCGGTCTTTTTCACGCCCTTTGCAGCAGCACCATAAACGGCTCCAGTAGCAGCGCCAACCGCAACGCCAGCAGGACCACCAACAGCCCCGACGACAGCACCGGCTGCGGCACCTTCTTTAGCGCCCTTTCCGGCGGATTTAGCGGCTGTTTTAACTTTGTCTTTAGCATTCTTGCTTGAGCTACTTGCGGCACTTGTGCCTTTTTTTGCTGCTTCAGCGGCTTGTTGTTCGCGTTTTTGGGCCGATTTTCTCAAAGAAGCGGCTCCGGCTGCGTCTCCGGCCTTTTCATGGGCTTCTGCTTGAGCATACAAAGCAGCGGCCTTGGCGCGCAAAGATTCTGCAGATTCACTCTTGGATTCTTTCTTGCTAGAAGAACTGGACTTTGCATCAGATTTCGTAGCGGCTGTTGTTTTTGCCGCTGATGCTTGAGACTTTGCACAACCATCGCCACAATCACAGTAATAATGTTTATGAGCCCCTTTGACCTTTTGGCACTTGCCTGCGGGGATATTTTCCACTCTACAATTTGAACAATTTCCGTATTTTTTCTTTATCCATTCAAAACTTTCATGAGATCCCTGCGTTGTACAACTTGCTTTTTTAGCCGCTGGTTGTGTGGCCGCTTTGGTTGGTTCGGATTGACCACAATCGCAATAGCAATAATAAACGGTTTTACCTTTGCTATCCTTTTTTGTGCCACAATTGGTGCAATTTTTATATTTAGATTTAATGGTTGCCTGGCTAACAGACGAGCCCTGCTTACATTGGGCGGCCTCGGCACAAACACCATACAAAATCGTTGTTGTCATTAAAATGGCTGTTATAATTTTTTTCATAATTTTATCTCCTTATAAAATCCAAATCATTCCACGACACAACGAGGTTATTGCAACCCCGTGATGTCTATTGTTGAGGGCTTCGGACAAACGGTTTCCCGTTCATCCACTTACATCCTATTTCAAATAAAAATAGATGTCAAGAAAAAAAACAAAATGGACTTTTTATAATTTGTCTTTTTGAAAACTAAACAAATATCCCTAAAAAACCTTATGTATAAAACGTTTTGCCTCTTCTAGAGCTTTTTGTTTTGCATCCGAAATTGCTCCTCCGGTTATTTTGTCAGTGACGGCAATGCCGACGCCTGTTTGCAAACCAGCGATAGCGCCAGCACCAGCACCAGCGGCTGTTCCGGCGCCAGGAGCGGCACCAGTGCCAACTGCGGCCCCTTTAGCAGCACCGATTGCAGCACTTGTGGCCCCCTCTTTTGCAACATATTTAGACCCATCTATAATCTTATCCTGAGTGCTTTTTTTGGTGCTGGCAATGGTTACACAAGTATTGCTTCTTGGGGTGTAATTTTTGTTGCAAGTATATGTTCTGCCATCCTTACATGTTGCATTGGGCGGACATGAAGCACATTTGCTGCCCTTCATCCATTGTCCTTTTGGACACGTTATAGCAACACACGAATTGCCCTTTTGTGTAAAGGTTTTATTACAGGTAAATGTTTTGCCGTCCTTACATGTTGCATTGGCCGGACATTCGGTGCATTTGTTGCCCTTCATCCATAACCCTTTTCCACAATTTGTTTGGACGCATTTTGAACCAGATTGAGCAAAGTTTTTGTCACACTTAAATACTTTTCCATCTTTACAGGTTGCATTGGCGGGGCAAGTTGCACATTTGCTGCCATTCATCCATTGACCCTTTGGACAAATTGCGGAAATACAAGTGTTTCCTTTTTGTGTAAAGTTTTTATTACAGGTAAATGTTTTGCCATCTTTACATGTCGCATTGGCGGGGCAAGTTGCACATTTGTTGCCCTTCATCCACAATCCCTTGCCACAATTCGTTTGAACGCATTTGGCACCGGATTGTGTAAAGTTTTTGTCACATTTGAATGTTTTGCCATCTTTGCAGATTGCGTTTGCTGGACAATTTGCACATTTTGATCCATTTAACCACTGAGTTTTAGGGCAAGCAGTATCGGCCCAGGTATTATATGATAAACACAAGGTCATTACTAAAGCAATTATTTTTTTCATTTTGATCCCTTTGTTGGCGGTTGATATATCAAAGATATCAAACAATATAGTATGTGTCAAGCCCCAAAAAAAGCGGGCGCCGATTGGCACCCGCTCTTTATTAGTCCAGACGAGATTACTCTGCGTCCTTTTTGGTCTTTTTGGCTTTCTTTTCCAAAGCCGCGCCCAAGATGTCGCCCAAAGAGGCGCCCGAGCTGGTGGAACCATATTCCGCCAAAGCGCGTTTTTCATCTTCAATTTCGCGGGCCTTAATGGACAAGCTGACCTTGTGGGCTTTGTTGTCCACGGACAAGACCTTGGCATCCACTTTTTCGCCAATGGCAAAACGTTCTGTCTTTTGTTCGGAACGTTCTTTTGCTAAGTCGGTACGTTTGATGTAGCCTTCCACACCATTCACATCAACTTTTATGCCGTTTTCTTCAATCGCAGACACAACTGCTGTCACTACGGCGCCCTTCTTCAAGCCTTCCATAGAACCCGCCATTGGATCTTCCGTCAACTGCTTGATGCCCAAAGAAATACGTTCTTTTTCAACATCAATATCCAAAATCTTGGCTTTGACAGTCATACCTTTCTTGTAATCTTGTAAGGCCTCTTCACTTGGCTTATCCCAAGACAAATCAGAACTATGAATCATACCATCCAGGTCTTCTGTCAAAGACATAAAGACACCAAATTCAATCACATTCTTGATTTCACCTTCAATGATAT
>JAFPYW010000044.1 GCA_017394405.1 Alphaproteobacteria bacterium | reverse complement strand
TTTGCCTTTTCTCCCACACAAAGCGGAAGCATTCAAATGGACCCATTCACTTTCCAAGGAGAAGCCATCTTGGATACACGCCCAGCCAATACAAAATATCGGTCTATTTTGGACTTTATGGTGGCTGGGTTTGGCATAAATGCCACTCAACCGGTAATGGTCGCCGGTAAACCACTGACATTGTCCGTAAAAGAAAAACCCACACAATATCAAGGATGGTGGTTGCCCAGCCCGCATGTTGCTTTAACCGAAACCTATCAAATGCCCGATCAAATTGCTGCAGGGGAACCGATTATGCGCACACTCACATTGAAAGCAGCTAATGTATTAGCCGCTCAAATGCCAATTCCAACGGTACCGCAAACAGAATCTATTAAGGTTTATTCAAACCCGGAAAAACGTTCCGATACGACCCAAGGCGGAGAAGTTCAAGTAGAAATAACTTTCGTTCCGACACAACCCGGACAAATTACATTACCGGAAATTCAGATTCCATGGTTTAACACCTCAACGGAACAAATTGAAACAGCGTCTGTACCAGCCAAACAAATTGTTGTTACAGGAGACGCGCCTATCCAATCGCAACCCGTCAATCCAATTGTCAAAGAAACCCTATCTGACAGACAACCGGTTCAACCCGCGCCCCAAACACAAAAAGGCCTTGCATTAGGATGGGTCATTGCTTTAATGGGGGGTGCTTTTGCCCTTGGTCTGGGCCTGGCAATCCTCATTTTGTGGCGGTTCCGCCACGCCTCTGCGAAACACGACAAGAAAAAGCCCTTGCCGGATTTGTATCCTTTTTAATAAAAAGTTCTTGACTTTTAATTCAAAATCGGGTAAAACTATTGGCACGAGTTTTATCAAGGAAAGGATTTTGAAGATGACAAAAAAATGTCTAGTAACTGAAAAAGGCGTGATGGCGGGCAATAACAACTGCTATTCTAAAAAGAAGTCTCGTCGTCGTTTTATGCCGAATTTGCAGTCTGTGGCCATTTACAGCGAAATTTTGGAAGCTCCTGTGACTGTGCGTATTTCTTCCACAGGTTTGAGAACTATTGAAAAGAATGGCGGATTGGATTTGTATTTATTGAATACACAACCATCCAAACTTTCAAAAGGATGCAAGGAATTGCGTGAACGCATCATGGCCGCAAAAGCCAAAAAAGGTGCATAATTTTTATGATTCATCAAAAGCGCCGTTGAAATTAGCGGCGCTTTTTTTATAAAAGGAGGAAACAATGGCAGAAAAATATCAACGCCCCAGTTGGGATGAATACTTTTTGGAAGTAATGCATGCCTTGGCTAAACGCGCGACTTGTGATCGTGGCCGGACAGCCTGCGTTATTGTAAAAGATAAACAGATCATTGTTTCCGGTTACGTTGGCGCGCCGTCCGGATTGCCGCATTGTGATGATGTCGGCCATTTAATGAAAAAAGTGATAGACGATGACGGAACGGTCAGTGAACATTGTATGCGTACGATTCATGCAGAACAAAATGCCATTTGTCAAGCCGCCAAACGCGGTGTTTCCATTGAGGGTGGTACCATTTATTGTAAATTAGCACCTTGCCGCACATGCGCCATGTTATTGATTGCATGTGGTATTAAGCGCGTTGTTGCAGAATATAAATATCACGCCGGATCCGAAGCCGAAGAAATGATGAAACAGGCCGGCATTCAAATCGATTATATTCACGACGAAACGCTTCAATATAAATAACTATCTGATAATTAAATTCGGAAATTCTTTTTTTATTGGGGCCAACGCATCAACGGTAAAAAATTGATTGATGGCCGATTGTTCGGGGGGATGTTTATCCCCATCAAAAGTCCGATAATGTTGCATGGCGTAGTTTTTGACACCATCGGCCTTTAATTCCTTTGCAATTGCTAATACATCCGCTGGCGTTAAACAATCCGGATCACATGTGGTGCGTGCCTCAAACGAAATCCCCTGGTCCAACAAAAAGGCCAAACTTTCCTTTACCTTGTCACTCATTTTGGGGCGCCCACACACTTCATCATACTTATCCCACGGGGCTTTAATATCCAATCCCACCCAATCAATATAAGGGGCCATTTTGCGTAATTTGTCGGGATAAACACCGGAAGTATGCACCCCCACCTTAAAGCCCAATTCTTTTACTTGCTGCGCTATTTCAACAATATCCGGTTGCATCAATGGTTCGCCACCCGACAACACGACGCCATCCAATTTTCCTTTACGTGCAGACAAAAAAGAAAGGGCGTCCGACCACGTCATCTCTCCCACGCCATCATTTTCCTGCAAACCAGGATTGTGGCAAAACGGGCAACGTAACGGACACCCCTTAAAAAAAACGACAGCCGCCAAGCACCCCGGATAATCAATAGTCGTAAAGGATACTAATCCAGCAACTGTCGCCATAGATCGCCTCTTAGCCGGCCATCTTCACCATGCCGCAAGAACAGGAGCAGGCCTTTTCTTCATCAAACCACTTGCGTTCATCAAATTCGGATTTTTTACCTTTATTGAAATGGCTGTACGGACGGAAATATCCCATCACACGTGTCCAGCATTCCACCGGTTGTCTTTCGGATTCGTTTGCAGCTAAGATTTCTTGATCTGTCATTTTTTTACTCTCCCTTTTCTTGTTGTTGATCTTGTTCTTTACGTTTTCTCTCCACTAATTCTTGATCACATAGTGGACAGTATTTGTGTTCGCCCGAAATATACCCGTGTTTCGGACAGATGGAATAGACGGGCGTAATGGAAACATACGGCAAACGGTAGTTTTCCAACACGCGTCTCACCAAATCTTTACACGCGGCGGATGATGAAATCCTTTCGCGCATATACAGGTGTAACACCGTACCACCTGTGTATTGAGTTTGCAGGTCATCCTGATAATCCAAAGCAACAAACGGATCATCCGTAAAGCCCACAGGTAATTGAGATGAGTTCGTGTAATATGGCGCTTCTTTCGTACCGGCTTGAATAATATCCGGGAAACGCTTTTGATCTTCACGCGCAAAACGATAGGTTGTACCTTCCGCCGGCGTGGCTTCCAAATTGTACATGTTGCCGGTTTCGTCTTGGAAATCCAACAATTTTTGACGCATATGTGTCAGCAATTTTTTGGCAAATTCGCGACCAAAATCGGTTGTAATGTCTTCTTTGTCATTCGTGAAGTTGCGGATCATTTCATTGATACCATTCACGCCGATTGTTGAAAAGTGATTGCGGAAGGATCCCAAATAACGCTGTGTATAAGGATACAAACCACGTTCCAAATGCATTGTAATTGTTTGACGTTTCAATTCTAAGGATTTTTTAGCCAATTCCATTAATTCGTCCAAGCGTTTGTACATTCCCTCTTCATCACCTTTGAAGAGATAGCCTAAACGCGCGCAGTTAATCGTTACCACACCGATAGAACCCGTT
>JAFPYW010000043.1 GCA_017394405.1 Alphaproteobacteria bacterium | reverse complement strand
TAAACAGCGTTTGTGGTAAATTGAATTGAGCGATTGTCTCATCTTCTACGACCTTTAATGTCTTATTCAATACATCCATCGGCAAGGCCTCTCCCTTTGCACGATAAGAGTCACGCAAATTTCCAAGACGAGTTATTAAAGCACCATTAAAATACTGCGCTGCATCCTTCAATTCCGGAAACATCCCCAAAACACACGCCTGATGAAATTCAGGATAATGCCAATTTGCTCCTTGCACATACTCTTTAATTACATCGTACCATGGATTGACCGGAACCGGGCACTGCCGCATTGTTGCCAAATACAACAAAACATTGGTCGGACAATTCTCTTTGTATCTCTTTTCTTTGTCATTAAAAAAACTTAAAATGGACATGCCGCACTCCTTTTTCCACATTATATCATGTTTTTTATGTTATGCAATACCAAATTCACACTCATTCTTCAAATCTCTTATGTAATTTTGTTAAAAACTTGACAAATTCGTTGTTTTGGTGTATAATTATACCTGTAACAAAAGGAGGGAACCATGACAATCAGAAATAAAATCAGAAAGGTCGGTGGCCTGCTACTCACAATGACCGCTTTAGCTGCGGCTGGCAATTTGGGCGTGGGTTATGCCCGGGTGGCCAAAGATGCAGACAAAAAGGCCGATTTTGATAAAGCCCCTGCTCTCAGCATCGGCGGACACAAAGGCGAAACAAAGGCGAGTATCATGGGTAAAGAATTGCCTCTCTCTAACGGCCCTTTGTTAGATGCCGCATTGGCTGGCTTGCTCCTGACCGAAGTGATCGGGAAAAAGAAAGGCAAAGGCAAATAACAGCCAACGATCAAATAGCAACCCTGGTTCCGGCCGGGGTTGTTTTTTTTATTTTTCCTTGACTTTTGTGTATCATATTTTTATGATAGCTATATAACCCAACAAAAAGGAACAAATATGAAAATCTTAGTCTTAAATGGTAGTCCCACACGGGATGGTAATACAGTCGCTCTTGTCAACGCTTTTAAGGAAGGAGCTGAATCCAACGGACATGAAGTAACCGTTCTGGACGTTGCCCATAAAAAGGTAAATGGATGTATGTCCTGCGGATATTGTCATGGGGCCGGAAATGGTAAGTGTGCCCAAAAGGATGACATGCAAGAAATCTATCCACATCTGATGGAAGCGGAAATGATTGTATTTGCTTCCCCCATTTATTACTTTACAATGTCGGCACAACTCGAAGCGGTTATTCAACGCTTTTATGCTATTAATCATCCACCCAAAGCAAAATACACAGCATTGTTGCTTTCATCCTATTCGCCGGACGTATATACAGGTGCAATTGCCCAGTATAAAGATATGATTGGTTATATGGGTATGACGGATAGAGGGATTGTGACAGCTGATAATTCCACAAACAAAACCCCAACAAAACTTGCCGAAGCAAGAGAATTGGGCGCAAGTTTGTAAAGAAAAGCCAAATGACACCAAACCATATCTATATTACTTGCGGAGATTATTGTAATACTTATTATCAAAAGCATGTGTCGGAATGTTCTGTACCATTTAATGAGGCCTTTAATAAAGGAAATCCGCAGCCCCCACTCTTCACAAAAGAGTTTATTAAAGACCGTTGCAGAGTATTGGACACCACAGACAAGATATATAAAGATAAATTAAAAGGTGTTTTTGACTTTATGAAACATCATACAAAGTATGCTGAGGTAACTTTGGTATTCGGCAAGGATGAGTTTTGCCAGTATAATTTGCGTGGGGCGTTGTGGATGTTGCAACAAATCAGGTATGACGGCACTGTTACTATTCAATATATTGATGAGAAAACTTATGCTCCTTTAGAAAAGATTGAAAATATTGATATTGCCAACGAACTTCATAAATTGGGTACTATAAACACATTGTGAGCAATTAGGAATGTTTGACTCGGCGCCCAGTTCTTGACGACCAAATGTAGGCAAGGACTGCGTAGCTTTAAGGGGTGCGTTAAACTCCCTTTCTGCATCCGGGCCAGACACCCTTTCTATTATTGTTTTATCTCTATTCTTCTTTCGGTTCCAAGCGTTAAAAAAGTCGTTGACTTTTAATGTTCCTTTGTATAGTATGATATGCATATAATTCCAAGATAGGAAATTTTATGAAACAAATACTTTTTATATTGGCCTTATTAGTAAGTGGAACAGCATTTGCTGCTTGCGATAACATTCAAGATAATGATATGAAGGCAGAATGCCAGGCAACAGTTTATAACAATCGTGCCTACTGCGACCACATTAGAAATTCCGATAGACAGGCCTATTGTTCTGCCAAATTGACACATAATCCCGCTCTGTGTGATCGGATCCAAGTTTCAGATTTACGGGCAGAATGTCGAACGTTTGTAAAATAAAAGGAGGATGAAAATGAAAAAATATATCAAATATTTAATAATTGCTTCTACTATATTGGTGAGTGCCTGTGGTGACTCTGAATTTAACAGACGCGCCGCAAAATATGGTTTTAATACAGAAGAAGAACGCTATTTTTTGTGCTTTGGCATGGGAGTGTATAATGATAATATGGAAATTCGTTTGGCCGCAGCCGCAACAGGTATCGCTTATTCGCGTTATTTGCAAAAACAAAGAACCGGGTATGATAGCCGAAAGCTGACTCCTGAACACAGTGCTTTACAAGCGCGAGGATACAAAGTGTGGGAAAGAATGGATCCCGCAGACATACAATATCTTTCCAAAGAATGTGTCCCAGTCGTTCAGAAACTGTTGCCCAAAATGGCCACTGAATTGCAAGACTCAATGGCAATGTTGGGCCTTTGATAAAACAGAAGTAATCTGCACAACAGAACAAGGAGGTAATTATGACGAAATTTTTAACAACTTTTACAGCCATTTTATTAATAACACAAACCGCAGCCGCCAAAGAATTTAATCTAAAGTGGTGGGCAAAGGCAACTCCAGAACAGGTCGAAGCAGAGTTGAAAAGCGGCACAATGGATGTTAATAAAGCGGTTATAGGAGCGACATTACCCCTTAAAGCAGCTGCAGAAGCTTGTGCCTCCCCCGAAGTTTTAAAAGTTTTAATTAAAAATGGAGCCGACGTAAATAAAGGCATTACAGAGGATGCCCAAGGCGACGAGCAATTAAACCCTACTCCATTGGGATCAGCTCCTTTTTGTTCATCAGAAGTAATGAGAACATTGATTGATGCTGGTGCAGAATTAAATATAGACTCTGGCGAATTTTCTCTTTTAATGTCTGTTGTATCAACCGGAAATGATCCTGAACTTGTTTCATATTTGATTGAAAAAGGTGCAAATTACAAAGCTGGTATATCCACCGAAGATGGGTATACCGAAATGTACGGAATGGATATAGATGGCAACCATGTTTTGATGTATGCTTTACAAAATGAAAACCCAATTGCTATGATTGATGCGTTATTAAAAAGTGGAGTTGATGTCAATATGCCGGGTTATATCTACGCTAACGATCAATATATTCCTATAACAGTTTTAGATTACGTGGAACAACAGCTCCGGGAAAATGATCCATATATCAAGGTTAATCCACGTCTTTTAAAATACTTACTGAGTAAAGGGGCAAAACACGCGTCAGAACTTTAAGGATCAGTAAAAAACGGTTTGGGGTATTAAAACATGGAGACTATCTAGGTGTTTTTCATATCTACAATAGTATTATAATATATGAACAATACTATTATAATAAGCAAATTAAGACATCAGTCCTTTCCTTTTTAATGGACAATAAAACCCTTTATAACAAATTGATACATTAAACTGCCTGATGCCATCACACAGGAACTAAGACAAAGTTAGTAGCCGCCTTTTGGCGAGCGAGTGGCGGTTTGGGGATAATTATTATCTCTTTTCGAGAATCATCTCAATTGTATAATCACACGGCAATACTAAATTGCTTGTAGTTTGTCGTACACGGCGTTTCTGTTTAAAACTCAGCTTTTTATAGAGATGAATAGACCTGTTGTTTGTTTCAAATGGATCTACAAAGGCTTGTTTAGCCCCTGAATGGAAAGCTTCTTCTATAACAAATTGAAGGGATCTTTGGCCAATGCCACGTCCCTGAACATTTGGTAACAACTTGATATCTATTCTTGCAGTATCATTTTCTATTTCATAAAATGTTTCACCACAATAGCCCAAGTATTTTTCATAAATCGAATAATGTTTAGCATGTCGTCCTGGCAATTTTTTAAGCCACTCATGCAGTTGCGTTATCGTTTTATGTAAGCCTTTGGGAAAGCCAACCCAATACATTACATCTCCATTATTCCATAGCTTTTTGATATTTTTTAAATCTTTCACAGTTGTTTCATGAATATCCAATTCAATAACTGAGTACAACAATCTAAACTCTTCACATTCTAACAATGTATTAGGTGTAATGTCTTTCCAATATGCCTTGTGAATTTTGCGCCAAGTGGCAAGGGTTTTATCCCCTTCGCCTTCTTTACGTGCAAAGTCGGCACTTACTTTATCAAATGGAACAATAGAAACTTTTGTGTCTTCAATAATTGCTTTGGCATTACCTTCAGAATCTAGGATAATGCTAATATCTCCCACTTGAGCTGTGGCGCTCTCTCGATAAATGCAACTGGTGGCAGTTTTGTCGTCCCTTAAAACCAATTGCAACAACTCATCTGGCTTATCCCCAAAAGTAAACACATCATAAGATTTTGTGTTATATGATGGGAACTTTTCAACAAACTCTTGCCATAATTGTTCAGGTGTCATTAGAGATCCTTTTTAGAATATATTGTTGTATAGCAATCCTAGATTTTGGAATACCTGTTTGGGATTTCCATTGTCTTGTGTTATCTAGAAACACACATCCTTGGCGCTTATAAAACTGCATTCCATTCACATTGCCTGGGCCTCGTTGTCCTTGTGCATTTTCTGGTCCTAGGGTAATGGTTGCCAACTGCAAAATTGCTTCCCCATGTTGACGTAATTTTTCTATTAAAGTTTTCCAGAGTGTAAAGCCAACACCTTGCTTTTGGTATTCCGGCAAAACATAGAGGGCATCCAATTCTGTTTTAGCCTCGGGGACAACTTTTTCATCATCTGAAAGTATATGACTGACCGCATACCCAACAATTTTCCCATCAATTTCGGCAACCAATGCAGAATATGGGGAATTTTTAGCACGAGCTTTGAATTTTTCGGGATGGGCTTGTTTTTCCGCAATTCTTTGTTTTAGGTAAGAAACTCTTTCATTTAACTCTTCTTTGCCCAGATATTGTGCCCCATTATATAGTTCACAAGCCAAAGTAATCTTATCTATTGTGTCAATATCATCAGTTGGAGCAACAGGACGACATATAATATTATAGTGTTTTTGTGCCATTTTTATTCTCCTCAACGTATTCTAAAAACGCTTGGCATCCATGATAGATGTCCCAGTAAGCGTCATCAAAATTGCCTGTATACCAAGGGTCTTTGATGTTTCTAGGCTGCTCGGTAAAGTCTAACAACCGATGGATTTTATTATCTTTATCAAGACCAACAATGGATTGAACATCCTCAACATTGGCATCATCCATGCACAAGATGTAATCAAACCTATCATAATCCTTTGGACGAATACGCCTTGAATAATGCTCGGTAAATGGAACATTCATCTGGCGTAACATATCCTTTGCCCGATAATCTATACCTTCATGAGCAATCTCATTAAAACCTTCTGTTGCAGCAGAATCTATTTCAAATTGGTCAGCAATGCCTTTTTCGGCAACCATTTGCTTAAAGATGAACTCCGCCATAGGTGACCGACATATATTTCCAAGACATACAAATAGAACCTTGAGCATTGTTTACCTTTTCTTTTCCATTGTGTACCAGTTTTTCGGTTTGATAACTTTGACGTGGTCGCCCCAGGTATAAAGATGCCAATCCATTTCCAAAGCACCTCCAGCACGAAACTTAACAGTTAGTGTACCATCTTTGTTGAAAGTTGCTTCTTGTTTAGGATGAAACAAATAATGTGCAGCGTCATGGGCGACCGCTTTATCAAACAACCATTCTACATCAAAAGGTTCTTCTTGATAAACCCCAAAAGCATTCTCGCAGAACTTTTGCAAAGAAAACTCCGGATCACGGTTAAAATACTTATCTGTCACTTCTATATCTTGAATCTTGTTCAGGTCAAAGTAGCACATTTCATTGCGTTTTGTGTGCCAAGCAATCAGGTAGTGTTTATTGCCGTACAAAAAGCCATAGGGATAAACCGTCCGCCAATCCTTATTCTTTTTGCCAACATAGCGAATCTGGATGATTTTGCAGGCAATGATGGCGTTCCGTAGTTTAGAAAGGAATTGCTTGTTGGAAATCATCTTTGGACCGGGACGCAAAGCATATCCTTCCGCTTCCATTAACACTTCTGCATCCGGTTCAATTCGGTTCAGATTGCTCTTACCCATCAACACTTTAACCTTATTCAATACGCTTTCCAAGTAATCACTGGCGGTCGGGTCTTTCTTTTTAGATAGTTTAATGGCATTTTGAAGTGAAACAATCTCATCCAAGGAAAAACTAACATATTGGTTCAAACTGCCGGAAGGCAAATACCAATGCTTCAAATTGTGTGCGCCCGACACTTCCTTTAATTGTGGGAACTTTGCCTTCACCAAGTCCTTCATGCGAATGGCAGTGCGCTTTGATACCTTATAGATAGACATGATATCTTGGATACTTAAGCCATCTTCATTTGTCTGTAACCTTGTTACCAAATCCAACAAATCATCAGTTTTTTGATAAACCATGTCGGCCTCCTTTTTTGAACATAATAGCACGTTTTTGTACAAAGTCAAACAAAAATGTCAGAATGTGGCAATACTGGTACAAATATATGTCAGAATATGACACTTCTAGTGTTGCCATTTATTGACACTTTTGAATACCTATGAGAAAATATGTATAACATTAACCCTGGGGTACACATGGCAATAAAATATGATACAATAGATTTTAAAATAAAAACATTGAAGCTTTCATGGAAAGAACGTGAATGCTGTGTCATTTATGTAAATGGGAAAGAGATATTACCCATCATTAAAAAAAAAGAACAAGAAATTTTCGCAAAAAATGGGCTTAATCCAGATGGCGCAGGAACATACAATTATTTAACTCCGCATGAACTGTATATCTATTTGAGTTACGCCGATTTAATGCATGGCGATACAAAGGTACCAATCTTATGTTGCTGTTGTGATGAGGTAGGATGTGCGTCAATTAGGATTAGACTTGCCCGACCGGGGAAAGTGGTTATTTGGAAAGATTTCGAAGGTAACAATAAAAAATGGAACTATGGGCTAAAATTCAACTTTGATCCCAAGGTATATGAAACATTTATGAATAAACTAAAAACAAAAATATAAACAGAAAGGAGCAAAACATGAAAAACTTAATTAAAAACATTGGAAACTACTTTATTTTCAAAGGAAACTTAAACAGATTTGGCTTTATATTCGCCATTGCTGGAACGTTATTGGTTTATAACATTCTTGCGGATGCAGTCGTACAATACAAACTGTTCGAATTAAAATACTATACGACTATAAGTTGGGCAATTTTCTGTTACCTTTATGGTATATGTATTGCGGCACGTTTAAGAAATATGAAGTTTAACCCTTATTTTGCATACTTTTTCGTGATTCCTTTATGGGCTGCATTCTTTTTGACAATAAAGTATAACAACAGTTTTATCTATGAGAAAGCGCAATTAGTTGGCATGCTTATGTTTTTCATTTTCCTGCCATTATTCGCAAAAGACAAGAAAACTTTGGGATTTGGAAAGAGTGAGAAATGAAAATGGATACGTTGGTAATTGCTTGTATACTTGCATTTGGAACGCTTTGGATATTTGGGGTTCTGTGGAAACTATTGTATAACATTTATGATGTTGTAAGGTGCTCTATTCATGGGGTTGTTCAGGATGATGATTTTTAACAAAAAACGCAAGGAATTATACAAAAAAGTGGGATACAAATATTGTTTGTTGGCAATGTCACCACTTATCCTAATAGTCTTGCTTGAGACGTCTGTAATGTATTATATTGTTTTTTGCACGGATGTTTTAGATTGAAAGGAATTGCATGTTGAATAAGATTTTACTGTGGTTTTATAGATATATTTGGGTAGATTAATTTTCGTATTTAGGAGTCCGATAATTTGTGAATTTTAGCCATTTTTGAAAGGTCAACTATCGGACTCGCCATAATGCTTGCGGTTAAAAGAAAAAGCCCTCGTTTAGACAAGGGCTATAATACCTGGTGCCGGTGGTGAGAATCGGACTCACGACCCCGTCCTTACCAAGGACGTGCGCTACCACTACGCTACACCGGCAGCACCTTTCCATTTTGGTGGGCGATTACGGATTGCTCGGGCAAAGCCCTCGTCCTCGTTCCTCGGACCACCTTCGGCGTCTGCTTCGCAAACGAACCGCGCGGTTCTCATCCGAAACAAACCCTTTCATCCATTTTGGTGGGCGATTACGGATTCGAACCGCAGACCCTATGCGTGTAAAGCATATGCTCTAACCAGCTGAGCTAATCGCCCTCGCATCCCAAAAAGGAATGGGATAAATATACCACCCTTTCAAATAAATGTCAATAAAATTATTTGTAATTTTTATTATGCTTTTCGGTTTTTAATAAACTCTTCCAGCCAATGAATATCGTATTGTCCGTCAATAAAATCAGGGCTTTCCGTGATGGCTTGGTGCAATGGAATGGTGGTTTGAATCCCCTCAATCACAAACTCACCCAACGCCCGTTTCAAACGCATTAAAGCGCCGTTACGCGTTCTGCCGGACACAATCAATTTAGCGACCAAACTATCGTAATTTGGTGGCACATCACAACCCGCATACATACCGGAATCCACCCGCACAGCCAAACCGCCCGGCACATGCCATTGACCGATCTTACCAGGACAAGGCGTAAAGGTATTAGGATCTTCCGCATTAATACGGCATTCAATTGCTACGCCGTGGAATTGCAAATCTTCCTGACGAATATCCAAAGTTTGGCCGGCCGCCATACGAATTTGCTCGCGCACGATATCCAAGCCCGTAACAGCCTCGGTAATTGGGTGTTCCACCTGCAAACGCGTATTCATTTCCATAAAATAAAATTGACCATTTTCATACAAAAATTCCACAGTACCCACATTGGAATAGCCAATCTTTTGAACGAAATCCACAGCCATTTTACCCAAACGTTCGCGTTCTTCTGGGTTTAAGGCCGGAGATGGAGTTTCTTCCAACACCTTTTGGTGATTTCGTTGCAACGAACAATCACGCTCGCCCAAATGCAATACATGGCCGTAATTATCAGCCAAAATTTGTACCTCAATATGCCGCGGGTTTGTGAAATACTTTTCAATATAAACGCCCTCGTTTCCAAAAGCGGCACGCGCTTCATTTTGAGCCAAAGTAAAGGCCATTTCCATATCATCAGCGCGTTGAACCACACGCATACCCTTACCACCACCACCGGCAGATGCTTTAATAATCACGGGATATCCCAATGCTTCGCCCCATTGAATGGCATCCAATACCGTGGCCACTTCCTCATCAGACCCCGGTGTCACTGGCAAACCGGCGTCTTTAGCCAAACGGCGGGCTTCCACCTTATCACCCATTTTACGGATCATCTCCGGTTTTGGGCCAATCCAAACAAGGCCGTGTGCTTCCACCATTTCAGCAAAATCGGCATTTTCCGACAAAAAGCCATACCCGGGGTGGATCGCATCCGCCCCCGTCATTAAAGCGGCCGAAATAATGTTGGCTTTGTTCAAATAAGATTCTTTTGCATTAGCGGGACCAATACAAACCGCCTCGTCCGCCAATTTCACATGCATTGCATTGGCATCCACAACGGAATGCACGGCCACAGTTTTAATGCCCATTTCACGACACGCGCGATGGATACGCAAAGCAACTTCTCCACGATTGGCAATTAAAACTTTTTCAAACATGCCTTATTCCATTTCAAATAAAGGTTGTTGATATTCCACAGGCGCCCCAGATTCCACCAACACGGCCTTGATCTTACCGGCCTTTTCAGCAACCACTGGGTTAAAGGTTTTCATGGCTTCCACCATACACAAAGTTTGACCGACCTTCACGGTATCGCCCACTTTCACAAAAGTCGGCGCATTGGGGTTTGGCGACAAATACACAACACCCACAATCGGTGAATTCACATAATTTTTAGGTTGTTCTTCTGGTTTGGATTCGGGCTTTGTTTCCGCCACAGGGGTAGCAGCCACAGGAACCGGCGTCAATGTGTTTGATGCCACACGCAACCGCAATCCATCTTTTTCATAATCAATTTCACTCAAGCCAGTTTCACGCAATAAATTTGCTAAATCTTTAATAATACTTTCTGCTTGTTTATCCATAACGATCCTTTTGTTATATGCGATATTATACTCCAACTTTTTGCGTTCGTCCAAACAACTTTTATGACAAAATATTTCAAAAATTTTACTAGATTTTTATTTTTGACTTTTGTATGATAGACACATGTTCAAAAAAACACGATTGACGTCTTATCAGGAATTATTATCCACCCTGCCCTTTGCGGCACAGGTGCGATCCAACCGCAATAAAGTGTTAGCGCAAAACGAATTAGGCACCACTTTGTTCGGTGATGAAGAAAATCCCTTTGCCTTTTTACGCAATACTTCCGACAAAGATACTTTGAAAAAGTTGGAAACCGCTTTGTGGCAAAACAGCGCACTTTCATTTGATTTACCCTTACACAAAGAGATGTGGCACGTGCGCTTATCCCCCCTGACCAAAGCCATTTTAATTACCGCTGAAAAAGAAAACATTGATTTGAAGCGCGAACAATCTGACAAAGCGCAAATTACCCTATTCCAGAGCATTATTCAAGGCCTCAAAATTCCCTTGTATTTAACCGATATCACCGGCGAAATTATTTATGCAAACACCGAATTTTTAACGCTCATCGGTCATACTTTTGCCGAAATTATGGGCCAAAACATCACCACATTTTTGGACGCACCAAATTTGAAATTCATCCCCTTTGTGGAATCGGATGTGTCCGTTTCAACCCCTCAAGGTATTTATCCTTTTACCGTTTATCAATCACAATTTGAAACAATGGGCGGCAACTTGTTCTGCGGCACTTTACACCCAGTCATTGCCCCGTCACTCAGTACAACCACAATAGATCCCCCCTTCCCGCACGTTCGGATCAGCGTGGAAAGCCAAACCATTTTACAGGCCAACCCATTGTTCTTAAAAGCGTTGCAATTAGAGGCCGCACCGCGCCAACTTGGTGATATTTTCACACCGGATAGTTTGCAAAACCTCAACAATAAATTGGCCAAAGCGAAAGGGCTAGATAACAACGCGCCAACAGAATTGACCACACCGGACGGACATGCCTATCAAATTTACGGCGATTGGGCCACTCCAGATCACGCAGAAATTGATTTATATTTTGTTGATATTACCCCGCGCAAGCAATTGGAAGGCCAAGTCATCCAAGCCCATAAAATGCAAGCCATGGGTCAATTGACCGGCGGTATCGCCCACGATTTCAACAACATTTTAACGGCCGTACTCGGCTTTACCGATTTATTATTACAACAACACCCGGTGGGAGATCCCTCCTTTTCCGATTTAATGCACATTAAAGGAAACATTCAACGGGCGGCCGGTTTGGTGGGACAATTACTCACCTTTTCGCGTAAAACCCCCATCAAAGAAAGTTTGATTTCCGTTCATGACGCCTTTGTGGATCTAACATCCCTAATTCAACGGGCTATTTCCCCGCATTGTCGATTGGTAATGGATCACAAACGGCATTTAGGTCTGATTAAAATGGACAACAACCAATTGACCCAAGTGTTTTTGAACTTTGCCGTCAATGCAAAAGACGCAATGCCAAAGGGTGGCGAATTGAAAATTTCCACCACAAAAGAAGACATTAAAAAGGCACGCCCTTGCGGAAATGATGTAATACCAGCTGGTCCCTATGTTAAAATCACCGTCACAGATACTGGATCGGGCATTGCTCCCGATGTCTTGCCGCACATTTTTGACCCGTTTTTCACCACAAAGAAAAAATCAAATCAATCCGGTACCGGTTTGGGATTATCCACCGTTTATGGTATTATTCACAGCGCCGGTGGATTTATCAAAGTGGATAGCGTTCCCAATGTTGGAACCACTTTTACTGTTTATTTGCCCCGTTTTGATGAAAAAGAACGCACGACAACACCAGTTGAATCTGAAATTCAAAATGTCTTCTTACCGACCCCACAATCGCCCATTTTATTGGTGGATGATGAAGAAAGCATTCGCACCGTTGCCACCCGCGCCTTGCAATTAAAGGGCTTTGAGGTTGAATCGGCCGCCAACGCGGAAGAAGCATTAAAAATATTAAAAACTAAAACCAATTTCCAATTACTGATTACCGATATGGCGATGCCCGACATGGATGGCGAACAATTGATCAAAGAAGCCAAAAAAATAAACCCGAAACTGCCGTGTTTATTGATGTCTGGGTATTCAGAATCATTTGAAAAACATACCTCTGATAAAGCCAAAAATTTCGATTTCTTGGCAAAACCATTTACCGTGCCCGAGTTATTGACAAAGGTAAAAGAAATCCTTGAAAAAAATCAAAAAGTGTGATACGATACCCGCAATTTAACAAAAGGAATTAAAATGACACTGACATACGAAGAATTGGCCGACGGCATTGAAACAATTATTCCCGAAAACGGATTGAAGGAAAAATTGGCTTTGTCCGAAAAGGAAAAAAGACCCCTGATTATTAAATTCGGGATGGATCCGACCGCTCCAGATTTGCATTTGGGACATGCTGTTGGATTAAAAAAATTACGCCAATTCCAAGAGGCAGGACATGAAATTTGGTTGTTGGTCGGTGATTTCACCGCGCAAATCGGCGATCCAACAGGTCGCAATACAACCCGTCCGCCATTGACCCGCGAGCAATCTGAGGCCAACGCAAAAACATATATCGATCAAATGGACAAGGTGATTGACACCAAAAAGAATGTTCATATTGTCTTTAACGGCGACTGGTTAAATAAAATGACCCTGGCTGATATCATCAAGGTGTTGGGCAAAGCCACATTAGCGCAAATGTTACAACGTGATGATTTTGCCAAACGGATGGCCGCAAACATTCCTATTTCTTTACATGAATTGATTTACCCGATGTTGCAAGGATACGATTCCGTTGAAATGAAATCGGACATTGAATTTGGCGGACGTGACCAATTGTTTAACTGCTTGGTCGGACGCGAATTGCAAATCGCTCATGGCCAACCGGGCCAAGTGGTTATTTCTATGCCCCTTTTGCGTGGTTTAGATGGTGAAATTAAAATGTCCAAGTCCAAGGGCAATTACATTGGCCTCACCGAATCTGCAGATGTCATGTTTGGAAAAACCATGTCCATTCCGGATTCTTTGTTGGAAGAATGGATTGAATTGACCACAGATTGGACCCGTGCCGAAAAAGATGAAGCCATCAATGCGCTTAAAAATCAAACAACAAACCCAATGGATTTGAAGAAAAAATTGGCCCACAATATCGCCAAACAATATCATTCCGAAGCCGAGGCGGATGCCGCTTTGCAACACTTTGTGGAAACGTTCTCGAAAAAGGACTTCCCCGCTGATGCCCCGGAAATCAAAATCGGTGCGGATTCCGTTGGTTTGTTGGCTATGGTCAAGGCCTGTATGCCAGATAAATCAAATTCGGAAATTCGCCGTTTGATCACCCAAAATGCCGTCAGCGTAAATCAACAAAAGAAATCTGACGAAAAAGAAGTCATTTCTTTGGCCGAACCTTTACAAGTTAAAGTCGGAAAATTGGGCTTTTTCAAGGTTATCGCTTAACGTTCAACCAATAACGTTTGTGTTTTGCCTGTAGCCGCCTGAATCAGTGCTGTAGCGATGTTTTTGAAACGTTTTTTGCCGTCACAATCCAATTGAATTGGGCGTTTAACTGGCTCTTGCGGTTGCACGAAAATATGCGCCTTATCAGACACAATCGGATTATAACTCTCACGGCAATTTGTTCCCTTTACACCAATCAAACCCGTCTGAGCAGGAAACGGCTGCCCCCCCGCAGAGGTGTAATATCCACTGCTACCGATAGGGGTGGCTACAATTAAACCATCCCCAAAAACGGTTTGTTCCATAATCAGGGGCTCATTATTTTTTTCATCCGTAATCAATGTGGTTAAACGGGCAGCCTGTGGAGATTGACGCGTTAAAGACACATCATTAAAAACGTGTTCTTGAATCATTTTACCATCAAAAGATTCAGCGCGCACAACCAATGGAGTTAAATGCATCGTCTTGGCGGCGGCGATACGTTCCGGCAAACCTTCCGGACGATAATGATTCAACAAATATCCCACATGTCCAAAATTCAAACCAAACACAGGAATTTTATTGTTTAATAATCCGCGCAACACCTTCAAAACGAAACCATCGCCCCCTAAAGCCACCACGACATCGGCCTTATCCAAATCCGCTTGACCATAACGTTTAATACACGCCCGTAACTTTTGATTAGCTTCGTTATTTCGTTCGTCTGCGCAAAAGAATATTTTCATTTTTCCTCCTCAAAAAGTATGGGATTATTATACACCAAAAATGAAATTTTGTCAAGATTTATTCCCTTTGTGCAACGTGGCAATTTTTCCTTGACATGCGGGCAAAAACATTTTACACTTTCCTTTAGGAAAAGGAATTGGGGGAAAAATGACAACAAATTCAGGCAAAATTACTTCTATTTCAGGCAGCGTTGTGCATGTTTCATTTCGGCACACATTACCACCCGTTTTCAATGCGTTAATGGTGCAAGATTTGGTCTTGGAAGTCCAGGGCTATGTCAATGCAACAACGGTGCGAGCCTTGGCCATGGGATCTACACAAGGTTTAGCCCGCGGTATGGCTGTTGAAGATTTGGGTCATCCGATTGAAGTCCCCGTTGGCCGCAAAGTATTGGGTCGAATGTTGGATGCGCTCGGCCATCCGATTGATAAAAAGCCGGAACCAAAGGCCCCAACCCGCGCCATCCATGCGCAACCCAAACCCTTATCAGAACTCAATGTTTCAAACAAAATCTTTATCACGGGCATTAAAGCCATTGACTTATTGGCCCCGATGGAGCGTGGCGGAAAGGCCGGCTTATTTGGTGGCGCCGGCGTAGGCAAAACGGTTTTGATTACCGAAATGATTAACAACATGGTGGGGCGCTATGAAGGCGTCAGCATTTTTGCCGGCGTTGGTGAACGATCCCGTGAAGGCGCACAACTTTATGCCGAAATGCAAGCTGCCGGTGTTTTACCCAAAACGGTGATGGTATTCGGACAAATGAACGAAGCACCAGGTATTCGTTTCCGTGTGGCTTTATCCGCTCTGACAATGGCCGAGTATTTCCGCGACCACGAAAAAACAGATGTGTTATTATTGATTGATAACATTTTCCGCTTTATTCAGGCCGGTTCAGAAGTATCTGTTTCGTTGGGACAAATTCCATCCCGCGTCGGATATCAACCGAATTTGGGGACAGATATTGCGGATTTGGAAGAACGCATTTCATCCACAAACGATGCCGCCATTACATCCATTCAGGCCGTTTATGTGCCGGCGGATGATTTTACAGATCCATCTGCTATCCACACATTTCAACATTTGTCATCAACCATCGTGTTGTCTAGAAACCGCGCAGCACAAGGGTTATATCCCGCATTGGATCCGTTGCAATCAAATTCCAACATGTTGACACCATTGATTGTGGGCGAGCGTCATTATCGCATTGCAACGGCCGTTCGGCGCACTTTGGCACAATATGAAGATTTGAAAGATATTATTGCCATGTTGGGCTTTGATGAATTGCCGGAAAAAGATCAACAAACCGTTTTAACCGCCCGCAAATTAGAACGTTTCTTGACACAACCATTTTTCACAACGCACCAATTTACTAATATGGAAGGGCGTTCTGTTAATTTGAAAGAAACATTGGACGGATGCGAACGCATTTTGTCTGGCGAATTCAATGATTACACAGAAGATGACTTCTTTATGGTCGGATCTGTGGAAGAAGCCATTAAAAAGCATAAAAAGAAAGGGTAAGGATGAATTTCAAATTGCTGACACCGACGCAAGTGCTGCTGAACACCGATATTGAAAAAATCGATGTGGAAGCGATTGACGGGTTCTTTACCCTGCTCCCGCGGCATATTGATTTTGTGACAGCATTGAAAGACAGCATTATCACTTACACCATCAACGGACAAAAAAAATATGTGGCCTGTGATCACGGCGTGTTGGTGAAAAAGGGAAACGACGTCCATGTATCAACGGCTTTAGCGATTTTGAGTGATCAGTTGGATACATTGAAACAAACCATTGCCACAACGTTCAAAGAAATGGAACAAGAACGCAAGGAATTAAATTTGTCGGTCACCCGATTGGAATTGGGCTTGACCAAAGGATTGATGACTTTAAGCAAAGGAGCGCCGGATGCAAACCTTTAGTCATCATTTTGAAGAAAAAGCCAATCAATTGATTCGAAAAGCCAACCGCTTGAAGGATCGATCCAAACGGCAATTTGCCTATCGTGCGGCCATTTTAACCATCTATGGTTTCCAAGTCGCCATCCCTGTATTATTGGGTATCGGCGTGGGTACTTTAATGGACAAAGCATGGCCCTATGAACATTTTTCATGGGTGTTAAACTTCATCTTGCTCGGCTTTTTGGTCGGCCTTTATAACGCCAACAATTGGTTTTATATCAACATCGGATTAAAGAAAACAAAAAAAGGGGGTAAAAAATGACATCTTTTTTACTGCCCTTCCCGCAAAATGTGATCTGTCTTGCCATTGGGTTTGGTTTGGCCGTTTTGTATTTAGTTTTATTGCATTTCAGTATCAAACTATTGAAAACCACCAAACACCCCGGCATATTGTTGGTCCTGTCCGCCGTCGTGCGATTGGCCGTTTTATTGGCGTTATCAATTTACCTGTCCTTCCATGATCCGATCCGTTTTATTTGGATCATTATCGGCTTTATCATCACAAAGTTTATTTTGCTTTCTTTCGTTACCAAGAAAGGAGGACATAAATGATTCAAAATTTAGATGATCAAATTATGTTCTACCTGTTTGGATATCCTGTCAATGCCACGTTGTTTTATACATGGATTACCATGATGGTTTTAACGATATTGGCCATGTGGATATCATCAAATTTACAATCGAATAAACGCCCATCCCGGTTACAAGTATTGGCCGAAATGTTGGTTGTGACGTTAAATCAACAAATTCACGAGGTCAGTAATGATGTGCCGCACAAATACATCTCGTTAATCAGCACGTTCTTTTTATTCATCGCAACATCCAATATTTTGGGTATTATTCCATGGTTTGATCCCCCAACGGCCAGTTTATCCACCACAGCGGCCTTTGCTTTCGTGGTCTTTTGTGCTATTCCGTATTACGGCATCAAAAACGCCGGCATCAAAGGATATTTCAAAAAGTTTATAGATCCGACCCCTGTCATGTTACCCCTCAACATTATTTCCGACTTTTCATCCACGTTTGCTTTGGCTTTCCGGTTGTATGGTAATATGTTAAGTGGTATTGTGATTGTGACCGTTTTAATGATGTTGGCGCCGTTTGTAATCCCTATTCCGTTGCAATTATTGGGGTTGCTGACCGGAACCATTCAGGCTTATATTTTTGCACTTCTGGCTATCGTATATGTATCGGCGGTGGCCCCTCAAGAAGTTTTGATTAACAACGATACAAAAGGAGAATAACTATGGATTCAATTACATGGATTGGAATGATGTCTGTTTTATCTGCGGCATTATGTATTGCTATTGGTGGTGTGGGACCTGCTATTGGTGAATCAATGATTGCATCAAACGCCTTGCGCTCTATGGCACAACAACCAGATGAATCATCAAACATCACACGCACATTGTTTGTCGCAATGGCCATGGTGGAATCAACCGCTATTTACGCGTTCGTGATTACCGTTTTGATTTTATATTTCAACCCGTTCTGGAATACCGCTGTAGAATTGGCTACAAAATAAGGAGTTGATATGGGTTTTAACCTTGTCACATTTTTGGCGCAGTTAGTCAATTTAGCCATTTTGATATGGGTGTTGAAACATTTTCTGTATGGCCCCGTTATGGCTGTTATCGATAAACGTCGCGATAAAATTGCGCACGATATCGAGCAAGCCAAGGAAGCATTGGCATCTGCTGAGCAAACGCAAAAGACCTTAGACAATAAAATCGCTGAGTTTGAACACGAAAAACAACAACGATTTAATGCTATGGACACGCAAGTCGAAGCCATCAAAATGGAAGAAATGAATAAATTGGCGCAACATTTCCATGAAAAGCAACAAAAAATGCAGGACGATTTGAATCGTTCATGGAATAACGCACAACAAAACATCCACGACATGATTGCTAGTGAATTTTTGCGTTTAACCAAAAATGTTTTGAGCGAATGGTCTGACGACACTCCAATGGATCAGGTATTGTCATTATTCAAAAAGAAGTTGGATAAAATGACCAAAAAACAACGCTCTGATTTGGACAAGGCGTTATTAAACCAAAAACTTGTGACAATTTCTACCTCGGAAACCCTAACCAAAAAGCAACAACAATTTGTGACCGATTTATTGCGTAAAAACTGCCGGTTGTCCGATAAAACTAAATTACGCTTTACACAAGACGCTTCGTTGATTTTGGGATTGGAAATGCGTGTTGGTCAATTTTTGGTGGATTGGAACATCAAAACATATTTGGATGAATTGCAACAAAACCTGACACACGAAGTATCCGGATTGATTGCACCTCATAAGGGAAAGGCTAAAGAATGAAAACAACAGATAAAACACGGCAAAAGATTAGAGCCGCCATTCAAAAAACAAAGCCCGGCGTGCATATGCAGGAATTGAATGAAATTTTATCCATTTCTGCCGGTACGGCCCAAGTATCCGGGTTGTCCAACGCCAAAATCAATGAATTATTGCGATTCAAAGATGGCGTGATTGGGATGGTTCATAATTTGGCCGAACAAACAGCTGGTGTTGTGTTTTTAACAAATGCTGATAAATTAAAGGCCGGTGACAAAGCTACCCCAACAAACCGAATTTTGGAAGTTCCTGTCGGTATGGAATTATTAGGCCGCGTGATTACGCCACTGGGTCACCCCCTGGATGAACGGGGTCCCTTGAATGCAAAACAGGCGTGGCCTGTGGAACGCCCTGCCGCTCCGATTATGGATCGTGCCCCCGTTGATACCCCGTTGCAAACGGGTCTGAAAGCTATTGATTCTTTTACACCCATCGGCCGCGGACAACGCGAATTGATTCTGGGCGACCGACAAACCGGTAAAACCGCTATTGCTGTTGATACCATTTTGAATCAAAAAGACACAGGCATTATTTGCATTTATTGTGCTATTGGGCAACGTTCTGCCGATACTGCCCGCGTAATTGATCAAATTCAAAAGGGTGGCATGATGGACAATTCTGTTGTCGTGGTTGCCAATGGTGAAGAAGAAGCAGGATTGCAATTTATCGCTCCCTATGCGGCCACAACAATTGGTGAGTGGTTTATGATGAAGGGCAAAGACGTCTTGGTCATTTACGATGATTTAACAGCCCATGCACGCGCCTATCGTCAAATGTCATTATTGTTGCGCACACCGCCTGGTCGTGAGGCATTCCCTGGTGATATTTTCTACATTCACTCGCGCTTATTGGAACGTTCCACCCATTTGATCGACAAATTGGGCGGCGGATCTTTAACCTCGCTGCCGATTGTTTCAACGGAGGCCGGAAATATTTCCGCCTATATTCCGACAAACGTGATTTCCATTACCGATGGCCAAATTTATTTATCGGCCGCTTTATTCCAAAAAGGAATCATGCCCGCCATTGATACGGGGCGATCTGTATCCCGTGTGGGCGGTGAAGCTCAATTACCTGCCTATCGTCAATTATTGGGGCCGTTAAAATTATTTTATTCGCAATTTGAAGAATTGGAATCCTTTTCAAAATTCGGTGTTCAATTGGATGAAGAAACACAAAAGAAATTGAACCGCGGGCATGCTATTCGTGCCGTGTTACAACAAATTCAATTCAAGCCCATGGATGCGGCCACACAAATTGCTGTGTTTTTGGCCGTGAATAATGGCTTGATGGACACCATGACAGATTCAGAAATTGGCCATGCCCAGGATGTGATTCAAAAGATATTGCATCAACGTTTCGGATCGGTTGTGGAACAATTGACCACCAAACGGCAAAAATTGGATGAAAAGACACAACGAAAATTGTTAGACACATTTGAAAAAGCGTTAGGGGCGAAAGGGAATAAATGACATTAGAGTCCTTAAACAGACGCATAAAAACAACCTCTGATTTGCGCGAAATTGTCAGCACAATGAAGATGTTGTCGTCCGTCAGTGTGGGACAATATGACAAGGCCTTGACATCCATCAAACAATACCGCCAAACCATCAGAGATGCCTTCCACGGCCTGTTTTCACAAGATTCTTTTAATTATACCCCGCCCCGGTTGACCAAGGGACCTCAAAAAATTCTCAGCATTATTATCGGCACAGACAATGGTTTAGTCGGCAAATTTAATCGTGATTTGATGGCCTATGTCCAACGATATATTGAAAACCAGTTTCCGGAAGCCACTCACCGCGTGATTGCTGTGGGCAAACGTATCGGCATGCTCAGCCAAATTCAAAATTTGAAATTAGAAGCCACCTATCCCATTTCTAACGCCTTAAAAGAAATTGCACCTATGTCAGCGTTATTATTGAATAAAATCAATGAAATCGTGTCCAAACATCAAATTGATATGGTGTATGTGTTTGCCAATCGAAAAAAAGGAACAACTGCCTTTGTCCCACGTGCACGCCGAATTATTCCCCTGCCTGATGAACAATTCAACCAATTAAACCGTGCCAAGTGGGATGGACGCACCCTGCCATTGATTACGGCCGACAAAGACGAACTTTTCAGTGCTTTAATTCGGGAATACTTGATTGTGATTCTGTCGCACGACTTAACTGCCAGTCTGGCTAGCGAGCATTATACCCGGATGATTCATATGCAAGAGGCGGAAAAGAATATTGACGAATCTTTGGAAACATTCAGATTAGAATATCAACAGGTTCGCCAAACACAAATCACAGATGAATTAATTGATATTGTATCCGGTGCAGAAGAAATGAATAAACAGAAAAATCAACCACCACTTGACTTTTCTCAAAAAAAGCGGTAAAACATATACATAAGAAAAAGAAAGGAGAAAACGATGATTAAATCCGAATTGATTGATAAATTGGCTGAAAAAGAAAATGTTTCTCGCGATGTCGCAAAACGCATTGTGAATACTATTTTCGACACAATCACAGACGCTTTGATTCACGGCAATCGTGTGGAATTGCGTGAATTTGGTGTTTTGTCCGTCCGGACTCGTAAAGCCCGTGCCGGCCGCAACCCCAAGACTGGCGCTACCGTTCAAGTAGCAGAAAAGAAAGTTCCGTTCTTTAAGGCCGGGAAAGCCGTCAAACAAGCATTGAACAAGAATAAATAACAATGAACTGGATCACAAACCGCAACAGGCCGACCATTAAAAAGGTCAATATTGTGAAGGATATTCCTGATAATTATTGGGATAAGTGTCCTTCCTGTGGCGGTATGTTATTCCATTCTGAAATTCAAAAAACAAATTTGGTTTGTCCGAGTTGTCAATATCATTTCCATTTACCACCGATAGATCGGTTAAAAATGTTATTTGACGATGGCAAATTTACGATGGTGAAATTGCCAAAAATGAAGGAAGATCCTTTGAACTTTCGGGATATTAAAAAATATACTGACAGATTAAAGGAAGCCCGCAAAAAGACAAATCAAGACGAAGCCATTGTTGTTGCCCAAGGAAAAATGGGTAGTTTCCCCGTTGTTGTGGGCGTTTTTAATTTTGCCTTTATGGGCGGATCTATGAACACGACGGTCGGAGAGGCCATTATAAAAGCTGCTGACCTGGCAATGGCGCAAAAAGCCGCGTTGTTGCTGATTCCCGCTTCTGGTGGTGCACGTATGCAAGAAGGTATTTTATCTTTGATGCAAATGACTCGCACTATTTTAGCCGTCAAAAAATTAAAGCAAAAACGGTTGCCTTATATCGTTTTGCTCACAGATCCAACAACCGGTGGCGTAACGGCTTCATTTGCGATGTTGGCTGACGTTACTTTGGCAGAACCAGGCGCAACAATCGGTTTTGCCGGAACACGCGTCATTGAGCAAACAATTCATGAAAAATTACCGGATAATTTCCAAAAATCAGAATATTTATTGGAACATGGCATGATTGATCAAGTTGTACCACGTGCAGAGATCCGCGAAAAAATCATTCACTTCTTGAATCTTTTAATGAAATAAACCTTGTTTTTATTTCCGCCAGTGCCCATCTAAACGGCAAAGGGGGAAGTATGCGAAAAGTTATTTTCTTTGATGCAGATTCAGATTTATGCTGTTTTATGGGCTCACATCCCATTGATAACACGGAAATTGTTTGCATGGAATCGTCATTAAACAAGATTTCCCTATCAAAATTAGTCCCCTATTTAGATGCCGAAATTATTTCTGTTTTTACACATTCGGATGTTTTAAGCAACCACCGATTGAGTCTATTCCCTAATCTAAAAATGATTGCAACACGGAGTACAGGCACAAATCATTTGGATATGAAATATATGAAAAAACATAAAATTACCATAACAAACGTACCTTATTACGGTGCACAAACGGTGGCAGAATTTGCTTTTGCGCTCATCCTAAATCTATCACGACGCGTTTTGATCGCTCAACAAGATATGAGCCACAATCAGATTCATATTCCGGAATATGTTGGTTTTGATTTATACGGCAAAACCATCGGCATCATTGGCACGGGCTCCATCGGACGACACATGATTCGGTTGGCACAGGGCTTTGGAATGCGCGTATTGGCCTATGATCTATATCCAAATAAAGAACTTAAACACCTCTATGTTCCTTTGAGCCAACTTTACAAAGAAAGTGATATTATTTCGCTGCATATCCCTTCAACACCCAAAAATCATCATATATTGAATAAAACTGCCTTCCGACAAATGAAACGGGGAGTGTATATTATCAACACGGCTCGTGGAGATTTAATTGATACAGCCGCCCTATATGAAGCGGTTAAAGGTGGCAAAGTTGCCGGCGCAGGATTGGACGTTTTGGAAAATGAAGACATTTTGATTCATGATGATATTTCCTTCAAAGATTACAGCCAAAACACTCAATTTTTATTGGATTCCGCCATAAATTTGAAATTATTGCAACACCCACACATTATCGCCACACCCCATATTGCCTTTAACACACGGGACGCTTTATTGCGTATTATGAATACCACATTTGAAAATATCAAAAACTTTATTCAAAAAACTAATCTTCCAACGCCTCAATAGCAACTTCATTGGATTCAATTGTCTCAACAGCCGTTGTAATGGGCTTATATGCCTTCAAATTCGGATCTTTACACTCTACAACCCAAATATCATAAACGGGATGATCCATGGCGGACAAAGCCGGATTTGATGAAAACATCCACCCCTTAAAAATTTCTTCACCTTTTTCCGTAACGGTTAAAAACACAGTGTTTTCAGGGGTTTCATCCTGTGGTCGTTTCATACATTTTTGAACAGAAACCACCAAATCACCCAACTCATAGGGCTGTCCAACTTTAACAGTTAAAAAACTGGTTCTACCGGTTGTTTTATCTAATGCCTGCAACAACACCGCATCAGTCGGATAATCACCCGCCATGACTGGCATTACCAACAAACATAACAAAAGCCATATTTTCTTCATCTTTTCCCCTACTTTGTTGATAAGAAAATAAATTCAGAAACACTATCTTCCAACGATTTGTAACTTTTCGTTTGATTCATTTTATCGCTGTCTTTCAAAACGGCTTGAGCTTTTCCAGGTTCCAAGCGCACATACTTATCGCCCATAATACCGGAATCGGCGATTGCGGCCACCGTGTCTATCGGTAATTTGACGTCAGAATCTATGGTCAAATATACATCTACTGTATAATCATCTTGATTCAAGACGGTTTTTAACACAGAACCAACCTTTAAGCCCGCAATCCGCACATCCGCACCGGTCCCCAAGCCACCGATTTTTGAAAAATTAGCAATAACCGTATATCCTGAGATCTCTTTTGTGTCGATCCGAGACATCGCAAAGAACAAAAATGCTCCCGCAAAAATCAACACGAATAACCCTAAAATTGTTTCAATTGGATTCTTCTTCATCCGTCACTCCTTTTTTATCACGCATATATGCCAAAACTTTGTCCAACAAATCGTTTAACACCATCACATCCTGGGTATAACCAATCACATCTCCATCTACCAAAATCTCATCATCAGCCCCTGGAACGATCTCCAAATGTTTTGCCCCCATCAATCCGTCTGTTTCAATTTGCAACGATGAATCAACCGGCAGCTCATAATCCTTATTTAAGGCCAACTCTACTTTAATTTGATATCCTTCTGCAAAAGTTTGTTCAACGACACGCCCCACATTCATACCGCCCAAGCGAACTTCTGCACCATTATTCAAACCATCTGTTTTATTAAAGAACGCATACAGGGTAAACCCGCGATGTGATTGATCTAACGCAGACCTTTCATGGACCATAATCAACCACACCCCCAACAAAAGGGCGAAAATAAAACCAACCCAGATCTTTTTTTGTTCCATAGTTATTTTCATACCCACCATTTGACACAATTATTTTATCCTTGTCAAGGATTCTTTCTTGACGAACGCATTTTTTTGTTCTAACATTATTCACATGAGACTAGTAAAATTCCTTATATTTATTTGTTTGTGGTTTGTGACCTTTTCGGCACAGGCCGTATCTATTATTCGCGATGCGGAAATAGAAGAAGCCGTCACCGGTTGGGTACGCGATATATTCAAAGCCGTTGATTTACCCCCCGAAAATGCAGAAATTGTTTTGGTTAATGATGATTCTATCAATGCTTTTGTGGCAGGCGGTCAGACCATTTTTATTCACACAGGACTTTTCACCCATGCCAAAAGTTTGGACGATGTGATGTTTGTTTTATCCCACGAAACAGGACATATTGTTGGCGGACATATTACTCGCGGCATTACGGCCATGGAACAAGCCAAAAATATCACTTTGATTTCCACCATCTTGGGGGGCGTTTTAGCCGTTGCATCAGGCCGACCGGATGCCGGTATTGCCGTTATGATTGGCTCACAAGGATCGGCTATGGGGCAATTTTTAACCTATCGCCAAACCGAAGAAAGTTCAGCGGACAGAACGGCGGTTGATGTCATGAATAAATTGGGCTTTTCTATGCGGGGCTTTTTGAATGTGATGCAAGATTTACGCCGATATGAACGCTTAAATTCCGATTCGGAAATGGGTTATTTGCGCACACACCCGATGACACAAAGTCGTATTCATGATTTAGATCGTTTTACCAAAAATCCCCCTCAGATCAAACAAAACAAAACCTTTGATCGCATTAAAGCAAAATTGATCGCCTTTACCCAAGAACCAAAAGATGTTCTGACACACTACCGAGGCACCTCCTTTGAAGATAAATACGCCCAAGCCATTGCTTTATATCGCCGGCATGATATCAAACAATCTATGGCTTTACTGGATGAACTCATCAAACAAAACCCGAATGATGCCTATTTGCACGAAACAAAGGGCCAATTTGCCTTAGAAAAAGGATATATTGCTGATGCCATTAAACATTATGAAAAAGCCCACGAATTAAAACCGAACCAACCTTTAATTGCTTTGGCTTTGGCACAAAGTTATGTTGAAAAGGCCAGCCGTAAGGATCCCGAAACGACAACAAAAGCATTAAAGATTCTACAACGAGCAACATTGGAAGAACCCGATTTAGCGTTGGGCTGGCGTTTAATGGCAACGGCCTATAATTACCAAGGAAACGAACATTTAGCCGATTATGCTATGGTTGAGTATGAGCGTGCCTCGGACAAATTATCCGCCGCCCAAAAACGAGCCAAACAATTATTGAAGAAAATAGATAAAAATTCCCCGCAATACCAAAGATTGCAGGATATTATGGCATTAAAAAAAGATAAAGACTAAGCGTCTTCTCCAAACTTATGACGAACTAAATCAGCCAAAGCCTTGACCGCTTCTGCGGCATCAGAACCTGTGGCAGTAATTTTCAAGGTTTCTCCTAATGGGGCAGCCAACATCAACAATCCCATAATTGACTTACCGGACATCGGTGTGCCACCGCTTTTAGACACCATAATTTCGCTTTGAAATGTTTCGGCCAATTTCACAAAGGTGGCAGTCGCACGAGCATGCAACCCCTTTAAGTTTTGAATTTTCACACGCTTTGTTGCGGTTTGAGATTCTGCCATTATCGGTCCCTTGAAAGTGGCGTTCTCGGCGGGAGTCGAACCCACGGCCCACAGTTTAGGAAACTGTTGCTCTATCCATCTGAGCTACGAGAACAACCTTTTCCCTATTTTTTTGCCTTTGGAGCACTGGCCGCCAAATATTCACAGAACATACGCAAAATCGCGAATTCAGCCACGACCATCAATAAATTCAGCAATAAGATTGAGAAATTCGCACCATACATAACCGCTTCAATCAAACGCAAGGCCATCAAAACCAAGCCAGCAAAATAAATGATTTTTGCAAACGGAGCCAATTTTGGGGCCAACTTTTCTGTTAAAACGGGATTTTCTAAATCTAATACATTTTTCAATGTTTCTTTCATCTTATCCTCCTATTTATTTAATTTTCTCATTGTGGGGAAAGCCAACACATCACGAATAGACGTGTTGCCGGTTAAAAACATAATTAACCGATCCATGCCAATTCCCAATCCCCCTGTGGGTGGCAAACCATGTTCCAAAGCCTCAACAAAATCTTCATCCATCATGTCGGCCTCTTCATCACCTGCCTCACGTGCAGCAACTTGCTCTTCAAAGCGAGCCCGTTGATCCAGCGGATTTGTTAATTCTGTATAGGCATTACACATTTCTTTGCAGTTTATAAACGTTTCAAAACGTTCCACCAAGCGCGGTTCTTTACGATGCACTTTCGTCAATGGTGACATAGATTTTGGATGGTCAATCACGTGGGTTGGTTGAACCAAATGCGCTTCGCACTTTTCTTCAAACACGGCAGCCAAACAATGTCCCCAATCGGCATTGTCTTCCACATGAACGCCTAATTTATCACAGGCCTTACGAGCTTCTTCATCCGATTCAATAGCCATAAAATCAATACCAGCGTGTTCCTTCACTAAATCGGCCATAGAACGCCGTGCAAATGGTTTGGACAAATCAAACTTCTTGCCATCATATTCAATTTCCAAAGTGCCATTTACATCCATGCAAGCCTTACGGACAATTTCTTCAAACAAATCCATCATGTCATTATAGTCCATATAGGGGATATAAACTTCCATACCAGTAAATTCAGGGTTATGTGTTGTATCCATTCCTTCATTACGGAAGTTACGAGCAAACTCAAACACGCCCGGCATACCGCCTACAATCAAGCGTTTTAAGAACAATTCAGGGGCCACACGCAAGAACAAATCCATATCCAATGTGTTGTGATGCGTAACAAAGGGCTTGGCCGTTGCACCACCTTTGATGGCCTGCAAAATCGGTGTATCCACCTCATACAATCCCTTGGACAACAACAATTGGCGAATAGATTCAACAATCTTGCTACGCTTCATCAAGGTTTCAATTGTTTCTGGATTCATAATCATATCCAACTCACGATGACGATATTTCGTATCTGTATCTGTCAGCCCGTGGAATTTTTCGGGCAAAGGTAATAATGCCTTGGCCAGCATTTTAATTTCCTGGGTATTCACGGACAATTCACCACGTTTTGTACGACGCACGGTCCCTGTAATACCAACAATATCACCGATATCCACCATGTCTAACATTTCCAGCACTTCTGGTGCAGAATTTTCCTTAGATGTGTAAATTTGCACTTTTCCAGTGGCATCATAAATATCCATAAACATACCAGAGTTACGTATGGCGCGCACACGTCCCGCCACAGACACAACATCTTCCGTCTGGGTATCTGGTGCTAAGTCAGCGTATTTTTCGGCCAACGTTTTAGAGGTCGCCGTCGGTTTATAGGTATGAGGATAAGCATTGATCCCCCTTTCTTCCATTTTCTTTAACGTTTCCAACCGAATTTGGCGTTGCTCATGGCCTAAATTTTCATCCGCTACCATTTTTCATCCTTTCATCTGGCAACAATATGCTATAAAGATACATTTTTTTTGAAAGAAAGTCAAATAATTTTCTATATTCTATTATAAAAAAATTTTCTTGACAGTAGCATTTTAATATGCCCTAATAGGTGTGTTATGGCATATTTTCAAAAAAGAAAGGAGAAAATAATAT
>JAFPYW010000042.1 GCA_017394405.1 Alphaproteobacteria bacterium | reverse complement strand
TACTTTATCCTGAGGTAAACCCGAAAGTTTTAGTGCAACCGTTGTTAAAATATCAACAGGATTTGCAACAACCAGTAATATACCATCAAATTTTCTGTTTTTGATTTCGGGAAGAATGGATTTAAAGATAGATATATTTTTCTTGACCAAATCAAGTCGTGTTTCTCCGGGTTTTTGATTTGCTCCGGCTGTTATAATAATTAAGCCCGCATCTTTGATATCATCATAATCGCCAGCATAAATTTTAACCGGTTTGGCAAAAGAAACGCCATGACTGATATCCAAGGCTTCTCCTTCGGCTTTATTCTTGTCAGAATCAATTAAGACGATTTCAGAAAAAAGCCCCGATTGCATTAAGGCAAAAGAACATGCCGCGCCAACAAAGCCACAGCCGACTATAACAACTTTTCTGATATTTGTACAATTTAAACTCTTTTCTTCCATTTTCTTGTTACAAGTTTTCATTTTTTCTCCTTACTTCATTTTAATTGCATTTAATGGACAAACAATGGAGCACAGCGAACAGCCAGCGCAACATTTTTTATCTAATTTAATATGGCCTTTAATCAAGGATAAGCAACCATTTTTGGATTCACCGCATATCTTCACACATTTTCCACACTTACAACAAAGCGCATCGTCAATCACCGGATGCACTTTCTTCTTTTTGGGCAATTTTTCATGCGTGGATAATTGAGAAATGGCTTTGTTTTTTAATTCCTTTGGGCTCTTTAATTTTTTTGCTTTTAAGTAGTCCAATAGACCTTTTTTGAGCGCGTCAATAATCCCATAACCATTTACCATTACTTCGGTGCAAACTTGGACCACATCTGATCCAAGGGCAATATATTCAGCGGCATCTTTCCATGTGGAAATACCTCCCATTCCTAAAATGGGCAGATTGCTCATTTGGCGTATTTGCGCGACACACTTAAGGCCAATTGGCTTCACCGCCATCCCTGAATAACCGCCATAGGTGGATTTCCCATTGACACTGGGATATGGCACAAAAGTATCCAAGTTCACGCCCATGATGGATTGAACCGTATTGATGGCGGCAATCCCATCGGCACCGGCTTTTTCAACCGCTTGGGCGATTTCCACAATGTTGGTGACATTGGGGGATAACTTTACAAACACAGGTTTTTCGGACACTTCCACAACCCATTTTGTAATTTGGGCAGAAAGCTCGGGATCTGTTCCAATGGCCATCCCAATTCCTTTTTCTGGCACACCATTAGGACAGGAAAAATTGAGTTCAAAAGCGTCACAGGGGGACTTGTTAAAAGTTTGTACCAACTTTTGCCACTCTTGCTTTTTGCCAGGGGCCATAATGCTTGCAATAATTACTTTTGTGGGATGCTTTTTCTTTAAAAATTGAATCCCTTTCAACCATTCTTTAACGGACAAATGGCTCAACATTTCAATATTTTCAAAACCGTAAACCTTGTGCCCATCCTTAAAAGCGGCATAAGTGGGGCTGGCCTCAATCATTTCTATATCACCCGGCGTAATTGTTTTTAAGACCGCGCCACCCCAGCCCAATTCAAATGCTTGATCAATGCCTTTGATGCTGGCAGTTGGTGGTGCCGAAGATAGCAAAAACGGATTTTCAAATTTAATGCCCAAGACAGATGTTTTTAATGTCGCCATCTTTCCCCCCTTTGAAAAATTATTCCACATCAAAGTCAAAATAGGTGTCTTTATAGGGCTCATCTTTTAAAGTAAAGTGCCACCACTCGGACTCCAACCCATTAAAACCGGCTTTTATCATTGCATCATGCAAAATTTTCCTGTTCTTCTTTTGCTCTTCTGTTAAATTCGGATAATCAGGATGAGAAATTTCACTGAACAAATCAAAAGTACCGCCCATATCTACAAACGAACCATCTTTTCTGATAATGGTCAAGTCAATTGTGCTCCCTCTGGTATGTCCGGATTTGGCCATAATATATTTGCCGGCAAGCAAATCAGATTTTTCCAACTCCGGATAAAAAGTTTTATCTCCCGGATCTGTCGGGTCGTTAATCCATTTTACAAAATTATCCACTGCTTTTTGGGGACGATATGAATCCCAAATCAACAACCGATAGCCCTGATTTCTTAAATCATCTGCCGCCTTTGCAAGGACCGTCAAAGCCTTTTTCGTCATATAGGCGCGTGGTGCTTTATATCCTTGGATTTTATTGCCCGTAAAATTGTTGGGCGAATAATAACGAATATCAAGAACCGCATCATCAATGACTGAACTAATTTCGGCAAAGTCGGTCTTGTCGTTGGAAATTGTTTCAGCCTGCGCAATCACCGAGCAAAAAATAATAACCATCAAAGCAACACATAATTTCTTCATCTTTGTCCCCTTTATTTAGAACACACGCTTTTATTATGCGGCGTTATGGTTCTCAATATACAAGGAACTGAAGCTTTTTGCAATAAATTTATAAAAAGAGTAATGAATTGATAGGGTGACCAGCCCGATTTCAAAAGTGACCAGCCCCCGATTTTTGAAAATCGTATAAGTATTTGATATTACTATATTTTTATGTGACCAGTGACCAGCCGGATTTTTTCTGCTTCGCTAGAAAAATGGCGCGGCTTGCGTCCCCGCATACGAAATCTCGCCAGGAAGGACCCATAGCCGGATGTCCGACCACCCAGGTGACCACCCAAAAAGGCCAAGTGACCACCCAGACAAAAAATAAAACAATATAAGTCATTGATATTTATATGATTTTACCTGACAACTGACCACCCAAAATTTTTTGATTTTACTAAAAAAACACTGCGGCTTGCGGCCCCGCATATGAAAACTCGACAGGAAGGACCCATGGCCAGATACCTGATCACTCGGGTGGCTAACAACCCAAGCAACCAAGAAATTACAAAAATTGAACCGTATCGGACAAGGGCTTTTTGTTCGTATGCGTTGGTGCCGGTGCCGCCGAGGCTGTCGGATAACCGAACATCATCAGCAAAACAGGCACTTCATTTTCGGGGAAATTAAAAGCCTTACGCGTTTCATCCGGGTTAAACATATTCACCCAAGTGGAATGAACACCCAAGTCTGCCGCCTGCAACATCATGTGTGTTGCCACAATGGATGCATCCTCAACGCCCGAAGTAATAGCTTCATTCGTTGGATTATGCCATTCTTGATTTTTGTCATAGCAAATAATCATGGCAAGCGGGGCATTGTAATGACATGGTGTCACAGCACGCAACTTATCCATAGCCGCCGGCGATTGAACAACATAGACCTTTTGCGGTTGGTTGTTTTTGGCAGTAGGGGCCACTCGACCGGCCTGTAAAATCTTTTGGATTTTTTCATCTTCAACCGGTTTAGTATCATAGCTTCTTTGCGTATAACGCGCTGTACTCAATTCTTCAAATGTCATTGTTTATCCTCTCTGTTTATGATCATTATTTTAAATATTTGTTGAAGAATGCTTCCATTTTGTCATAGGGGATCACACCCGCTTTATCGTCATATAAATCGGTGTGAACCGCACCCGGGATGGTCAGCAATTCCTTGTTGTCGCCTTTAAGTTTGGCAAAAG
>JAFPYW010000041.1 GCA_017394405.1 Alphaproteobacteria bacterium | reverse complement strand
ATTTCTTTTCCGTATATTCGCTGTAGCCATAGCTCATCAACCAGTTAGCATACCAAGCATCCGGTTGATATTGACCATAAATGAACACGTTATGTCCATCTGCATCAACATCACGATGACCAGCATCAGCATCCGTATTTGTGTAACCATAACCGAATCCAACCGTCATGGCATCACTCAACTTGCCATCCACACCAACAGCTAAACCATACGTATTGGCTTTGAATCCTTCATTAGATGAGGTTCTGTCTTGTTTCGCGTGGTTGTACAGGCCTTGAGCCCAAACGCCACCACCTTGGAACACATCACCACCTGACAACCCTTGAAGAGCCATCAAACGATCATGTGCGGCACCAGCCAACAATTTAACCACATCCTTGGCAATACTAACGACTTGAGCAGATGTTGTTGGAGCCAAATCATTAGCAGCTTCTTCGGCAGCGGCAAAATTGCCCGTTTGAACCGCCTCAGAAATGGCCTTCAAAGCAGGATTATCCGAACTAGATTGTGCTACAGCACCGATTGTTTCGGCCGCTTGAGAAGACACACCTTGTTCTGCCAATTCTTCCGCAACTTGTGCTGTAGACTTTTTGGTAATAGTGTATGTATTGGCATTATCATACACAATATTGAACAAAGCATTATCGGCAAATTTGAAGCCAGACTTATCGCCTTCTAACACAATAGAATCACCATCATTCGCGTTATCCAACACCAATGTTGTCGTACCAGTAATGACACCCGTATCTCCGGAAATGATTGTTGATCCATTCAGGGCTGCTTTCAAACTGGAACCAGAAGCAAAAGTAATCGTTCCAACGTTAACAATACCACCATCCAAGGTCAAATCACCATTGACATTCACCGTGCCAGCATTATAAATATCATTTGCACTTCCAGCGGCTGTATTGCCAGAGAATGTATTGGTACCCGCCAATGTTATGACGCCTTCATTGTAAATAGCGCCACCTTTTCCTGATGCGGTATTGTTTGTAAATGTCGCATTGGAAAAGTGTATATTTCCAACTTGTTGAGCACCGTTCGGTTTTACATCACCATCTTGACCAATATGGTTATATACCGCACCACCATTGGCTGCCGAGTTTGATGTAAACGTTGAATTACTGACCTTTACACCCTCACCACTAGCGCTCTTATAAAAATTATTATCAATAGCACCACCGGTTGTTGCGGCTGTGTTGTTTGTAAATGTTGAACCAGAAATATCTAATGTAGCGGCTGTATTATCACCCAATTTGAAATTTCTGGTACCAATCGCACCACCAGATGTGGCGGCTGTATTACCAGTAAATTTTGTACTAGAGATATTATTGGAAGAAACAGATCCCATGATAATCGCACCACCGGCACCACCATCTTCGGAACCTTTGGCCTTATTTCCTGTAAATTCAGAATTCTTAAGTGTTAAATCGGAGAAAGAACCTATTGCACCACCGCCATCAACGGTAACACCATCCGTATAGTTGTCTGCAAAAGTCGTTCCATCAACAGTTAATTTATATCCCTTGTTAGCTAATGTTCCTACGTAAATAGCACCACCACCATCGGCCGCATGGTTCCCCGTAAATGAACCACCGGTAATTCCAACGACGCCTCGGGCCATAATAGCGCCACCATAATCACCAACGTTTTCATTAAACGCAACATTGTCCAATGTTAACTTGATACTCGAATCTTTCTTGTTTGCAATCGCACCACCGGCTTTAGTCGATGTATTGTTAGCAATCGTAGCATCCTTCAGTGTTACAGTACCTTCATTGTAAAGCGCAGCACCTTCCGTTGTTGCATTAGCATTTTGAATGGTTGTAGCACCATTGATCGTTAATTCAGCGCCTGTATTTACAATCATACGCGAACCATCAACAGTAATTGTATCAGCACTCAATGTGCTTTTACCATCGGAGGAAATATCCCCAGCATAAAAGCGTTGTGCACTTGCCATTGAGGTGCCATCTTGTTTTACAAATGTTAATGTGGAACCATTTGTAACACTAATTGAACCAGCATTTACCGTTGCCCCATCAACCACAGCATTTACTTTATCAAAAGTCATTGAACCCGCTGTTTTTGTATTATCACGATTTGCAAAGGCCTTCACACCGGGTGCTGTATAGGCGGCATTTCCTGCACCGATTACATTGGCCACTTTTGTTTCTATTTCACTATTGGAATCCCCAAAAGCCACACCGGCTAAGGCCGCCAAATCAACATCATTATCATTTTGTTGATAATTGTAAGTTAATTTATCCGCACTCGTCAATTCACGCAAAGTAAGGGTCACAGGACCAACATAAGCAACGCCATTTGTTAAGGCAAAAGATCGACCGACCATCTGATATTTTGGAAAATCATTTTTATATTTACCGCCACTTGTGGTGCTCATGCGACGACCACCAAATGCCGTATAATCGATGGTTAGAGGATTAGAAATTGCTACATCTCCAAACAGAAAAGCAACACCACTTGTGTTTGGCGCACCAGCCATAGCGGGCATAGCCACAGCAACACTCATCAAAATCGCAGCATTCAACAAAGCGCATTTGCGCAAAATCTTTCCGTAACGATGGGATAATTCCCTTAAAGTTGTTTTTGAATACTTCATATTATTTTCCTTTCATTAAAGTGTTTCACCATTTAAGAAAAGCTATGCAAGCCCCCCCCCTGATAAAAATTTAATTGTTTTTCAATAACTTACTTTATCTTCTAGGGCAAGAGAAAGAGTTAACACCCTTTTCTGATATGTCATTTTAATGTCATCTTTTATACATGTCAAGTACTTTTTTTTACTTTTTTTTAATAAAGTGTCATTTTTTGACAGACATAAATTATTTTTGCCAACCCTTGGCGGCTAAATTGACATAATCATCATATATTTTACGGCCTTTTCTAGGCGTTGCAACAACCCCGCAAATAACCTTTTTCTTTGCCACAACGATTTCGGGAATTTCCCACACCCTATTTTGCAACCTATATCTGGCTAAATCAGCAAACAATCTGGCCTCCATCATCTCGCCGAAATTGGAATACTTAATCGTCGGTTTTTTGTTAAAACGAGCCAAGAATGTGGTAAATGCTTTTTCATGTTCGGGCAAAACATACCCCTTGCCCGCCAATAAGGCATCAAAACTTTCCCGAACCACAGGGTTTTTCCAACCGCCGCCAAACAAAATAATGTGGGGCGGTAATTTGATTTTTTTATCCGTCAGTGTCAGCCCCTGAAGTGAAATATAGGCGGCAAAATATTCTAAGGTATGAACGGCATCCGGAAAACAAATCTTGCTACGCTTGATAAAGTCAAACACTTTATCTTTATTATAAAATTGTGGATCATCCGATTTGGGCAGAGGACGTTCATAATAATCACGATGAATATCAAACAATTTTTGTAGGAACTTTTTATTTAATTTTCCCTTTTTGCCATATTTTCCGTTTTTATCAAAACTATCTTTTGTGTTATCACGAATAAAGTTATCTATATATTCATTAAAAGGACCGGCATCTGCCCCTACCCGCGCCACACCATCCACGACCCACGCAAAGTTGGATGTATTGCCACCATTATAATAGCAACCATCCCCTTCGGTTGCGGCAATATGCGCATTGTGCGGCGGAACCAAAGGTGCCCCGTCAAAGCCCGCCATTACCGGTGCCGATCGAAAATCATACACAACCTTTATCCCCGTTAAATCAGCCAACATTTTGCCAGATCCCATTTGCAAAGTATAGGGCTTTGTCTTTTCGACTTTGGCGCGGGACGGCGGGTTATGATCCAAAGTTTTTCCATGAAAACCGATAGCATCTATTTTGGCTTTATTCAGTTTAAATTTTTTGCACATTTCGTTAATGCAACCGGCCACTTGACGCACATATTCATCATGAATGCGGGTAAAATCGGGAATAACTTCAATCTCTTTTCGTGTCTTATTGGAAACTTCGGTCCGCAGGTGTTCTATTTTTGCCTGCATAGATTTTGTATAGGGTTTTGAAAAAGAACAAATATCGCGCATTTTATCGCCCTTAAATTCGGTTAAAACCAAATCAATGGCGTCCATGCTGTTCCCCGTCATATTTCCAATGATGTAAAAAGCTTTTGTCATACTTCTCCTCCCTTGTTGTTAAGTACGATCTTTTCCCCTTAACATTTCTTTTGGTCTTGGAAAAATTATGGCAGGATGAAGTGTACTTTTATAACAACCATAAAAAGTATGGATTCTGTCTAAACCATATAAAGTCGCTGTTCCCGGAATGTAATCACCACCATCACATGGTAACATATAGAAAGCGTGAGAAAAAGACAAGAGTTGTCTTGCCTCACATCCCGATTTTTTATCATCATTCCGCCAGTAAAATTCCAATGTATCTCCACCGGCATTTGGCAAGCCCGGTCTGGAATTCACGCTTGCCCAAGCATATTGCGACATATATTCAAAAACCAATGTTTCTTGATTCGGGCCACCAATACCATATCTGTTACAAATTTTTCGCAAAGTTTTTTCAGTAAGTTTCATGAGTATTCTCCCATGTTGTTATTTAATATAAACATGCTATCACATGGTAGAAGGTATGTCAATAAAAAAAGCACCCGGAGAAAGGGTGCTTTTCAATTAACCAGTTAGCGTCCTAATAACGTGCTGTGCAACCTGTGAAGAAAACTTGGTTTTTGTGCAGCGGTGGCCTTTTCCCGCGATAAACGAGCCGCGGCCTGTGCTTTTTGGAAGCTTTCTTCCTTGGAATAATGATATTGTTCATTACTTCCGTAATAAACGTGCGTTGTATCACCATCCGCGTCACGTAACGTTACGTTTGGACGGATATGACCGACATCAGAATTATGTACTTCTGGATAAAAATCTAATACAGGATTTGAAGACTCCTCTTGTGTTCCGTCTTCCCGTTTGTGAACAGCATAAAAACTCAATCTAGATACTGTAATTTTTGTCCATTCATGCGGGGTAAAACGCCAATCAGTACACGTCAATTCTGTTTCGGGATATTGGGAAAGGAATCTTCCAACAATATCGTCGGCATTATCCCCTCTAACTCCGTAACGTTTGCATAAATGTTTTAAAGTTCTTGTTTTAAGTTTCATATATACCCTCCTTGTTAAATATGACGTCATCCATTATATCACAGATTTGAAAAAATGTCAAGTATTTTTCATTTTTGACAACGCAAGATTACTTTAGGATAAAAATAAATCAAACTTTACCTTCCGGCGCCGCACGTATCATTAAGTTTTTTTGATCCTTTTGGTGTTGGAGCCTGTAACGCCTTGCGGACAAAACCACCGTTCTTTTTTAATAGGACGGCCGCTTGCTTTGCCGGCAATCCTTTTGCGGCCATCACAACGGCCAACGGCACCCCTTTTGTCGGCTCTTTCAAAAACTTTTGAGATTCGGTCAAACATTTAATGGCCACAACGGGTTCTACCCCTGCAATATCACAAATGATACGTGTCGCACGATCCTTTAATTTTTCATTCATGACTCGCACATCGATCATCAGGTTTTCATACACCTTACCAACCAAAGTAAAAGCACCCGTTGTAATTTGATTCAACACCATCTTTTGGGCCGTACCTGATTTCAATCGACTGGAACCGGTCAGCACCTCCGGCCCTACAACTGGATTGATAAAGATATTTGAAAAACGTTTTAATTTTGCATCGGTGTTTGAACTATATCCTATTGTCTTAATACCCATCTTTTTGGCCTTTTCCAAAATAGCCAAAATATACGGGGCACCACCACCGGCCGATATTCCCATCACAATATCCTTCTTTGACGGTTTTAATTTCATTAAATCGGCCACGCCGCCTTCACGAGAATCTTCAGAATTTTCCACCGAATAACGCAATGCCCGATCGCCTCCGGCAATTGTACCAATCACGACACCATGTTCCACACCAAAAGTTGGCCAACATTCCGATGCATCTAACACAGCCAAACGACCACTTGTGCCTGCGCCAAAATATAGCAAACGCCCACCCTGCTTAAAGGCCTTTGCCACACTTTCTATTGCCTTTGCAATTTGTGGCAAACACTTTTTAACCGCGACGGCAACCTTTTGATCTTCTTTATTCATCAAAGTAGCAATTTCCAAAGCACTCATTTCGTCCAGATGCTTTGATTTTGTATTACGCGTTTCTGTTGTGAGTAATTTTTTCATATACCCCCCTTATGCTTATATCAGATACTACCACGCTTCCTCATGTGCGTCAATCTTTTTCTTGCAATTTTCTTTTATTCATATATAATAAAGTAGAAGGATTTATCAAATGTTGCGATTATTACCTCCTACACTTGTCAATCAAATTGCCGCCGGCGAAGTGGTCGAACGCCCCGCCAGCGCTGTTAAAGAATTGATTGAAAACGCGATTGATGCCGGTGCAAATCGCATTGATATTCGCATTGAAAAGGGTGGCAAATCTTACTTTTCCGTCTCCGATAATGGCAAAGGCATGACCGCTGATGAATTGTCTTTGGCCGTCGAACGCCATGCAACCAGTAAATTGCCGGATGATGATTTAATGAATATCAATTTTTTGGGCTTCCGTGGAGAAGCATTACCTTCCATTGCTTCTGTGGCCAAAATGAAAATCACCTCAAGGACCAAGGATGCCGATACTGGTTGGTGCATAAATATCACTGGCGGAAAAAAAGAAGAACCCGTTCCCGCTCCAGCCACACAGGGAACCATCGTTGAGGTACATGATTTATTTTACGCAACCCCTGCCCGATTAAAATTTTTGAAATCAGAACAAAGCGAACAATTGGCCATCCGCGAAGTTGTTGACAAATTAGCAATGGCCTATCCTGACATAAGCTTTTCATTAGAAAACGAAAACAAAAAATTAGTTACCTATCCAGCAACAGAAAATTTGTTTGATCGTGTTGCAATGGTTATCGGCCATGAATTTAAGGACAATGCCCTGCCTGTTCAAACAGAATACGAAGGCATTAAATTGGCTGGATTTGTCGGATTACCAACCTATATTCGTGCCACTAGTGCAGAACAATACCTGTACGTCAATGGTCGATCTGTCAAAGATAAATTGTTATTAGGAGCCATTCGGGGCGCGTATCAAGGTTTAATGGGCCATGGATCAGACGGGCATCCCGTGTTGGCTTTATTCTTGTCAGTGCCAAACGATCAAGTAGATGTCAATGTTTCCCCCGCGAAAACAGAAGTCCGCTTTGCCGATTCGGGACGTATTCGTGGTTTGTTGGTTGCCAGTATCCGTAACACACTTGCCGAACACGGACAAAAAACGGCTACCACATTAAACATTGGCCCATTGGGGAATAGCCAAGATACCACGTCTTCTTATCATCCACAAAGAACATCTTCTTCTTTCAAATCTTATCATTCCATTTATCCAGCCTATCCCACAAACCAATCAGAACAAGAGTCTTTAAGCTTGTCCGACAGTTATAGTGTCAAGACAGATGCCCCTGTTTTACAACCGCAACCAGAACAAAAAATACCACCGATGGGATTTGCAAAAGCACAAATTCACAAGACTTATATTGTATCTCAGGCTGAAGATGCCATTTTGATTGTGGATCAACATGCGGCACATGAACGTCTCACTTATGAAAAAATGATGCAAAATATGGGCGAAAAACCTCAAACACAACTGCTTTTAGTCCCAGAAATCATTGATCTAAAACCAGAGGAAGTGTCTTTAATAGTTGCCCGCGCTAACGAGTTATCCAAAATGGGATGGCTTATTGATGCTTTTGGTACCGATTGCGTTGCTGTTCGGGAATTGCCCGCCCTAATGGATAAAGCCGATATTAAACAAATCATCCGCGATTTAGTGGATACACTTAAAACCTTTGATGATACTGTGTTATTAAAAGACAAAATGAAAGACATTTGCGCACGCATGGCCTGTCATGGTTCGGTACGTGCTGGCAGAACACTAACAATTGACGAAATGAATGCTTTATTACGACAAATGGAACAATGTGGCACCTCGGGGCAATGCATCCATGGACGTCCCACATACATTACCTTAAAATTAAACGACATTGAAAAGATGTTCGGCAGAAAATAAAAAACAGGGACTATAAAAGCCCCTGTTTTACTTTTATTATCCTTAAGCACCCAGCAGTTTCAAGACTTCTTGCATTTTGGCAATATCTTGTTCGCTATCGGCCAAGGCCTTGCGTTTGTCGGCCACCACTTGTTCCGGTGCCTTGGACACAAATGCTGCGTTGGCCAATTGTGCCTTAGTGCGTTCCACAAAAGCCTGAACATTCTGTAAATCCTTTGTGATACGTTCTTTTTCCTTTGCAACATCAATCAAGCCAGCCAAAGGAATCAACAATGTCATACCATCCACAACTTGAGCCACTTCGCCCGCCCCAGTTTCGGTCACGAATTGAATATCTTCCACTTTTGCCAAAGATTTCAAAATCGCGGCATTACTTTCCACGTTTTGATGTTGAGCATCCGTGGCATCTTTGATTTTCAAAGTAATCTTTGCGGCGGCGGGAATATTCACACTGGAACGCACCGAACGAACCGTTGTCACCAAGTTAAAGATCCAATCTTGGTTTTCTGCCACAGCTTTATCTTCATAGGCATTCAAAGCCGGCCAAGCGGTTTCCATCAACATTTCTTTGCGATCAGCCGTCTTATCCCACAATTCTTCGGACACAAAAGGCATAAACGGATGGACCAATTTCAACATCTCGTCCACCACAGCAGCAACCACAGCGCGTGTTTCAGCTTTGGCCCCTTCGTCATCGGAATAGAAGATATTTTTAATTGCTTCCAAGTACCAGTCACAGAAAGTGTTCCACATAAAGTGGTACAAAGCATTACTGGCTTCGTTAAATGCATAGGTGTCTAACCATTTGGCGATAGTATCGGCCGCTTCAGACAATTTTGTGATAATCCATTTATTGACCGGCAATTTCACGGAAGCCAAATCAAATCCTTCCACTTTTTTGCACTCATTCATCTCACAGAAACGCACGGCATTCCAAATCTTTGTTGTAAAGTTACGGTAATTTTCAACGCGCGCTTCACTCATCAACACACTACGACCAGAACCTTCTTGAATCAATAATGAGAAACGCAAAGCGTCCGCACCATATTTATTGCACATTTCCAATGGATCAATACCATTTCCTTTGGATTTAGACATTTTTTGACCTTTTTCATCGCGCACAAGACCATGCAAGTGAATTTTCTTAAACGGCACTTGTTTCATCGCATACATAGACATCATCATCATACGGGCAACCCAGAAGAAAATGATATCGAACCCTGTAATTAAAACAGAAGTCGGATAGTATTTTTTCAAATGCTCATCATTTTCATTTGGCCAACCGAGTGTGGAGAATGCCCACAAACCAGACGAAAACCATGTATCCAACACATCTGTATCACGGGTCAATTCGGTTGCAGCACCGTAATGCTTTTCTGCGGCAGCTTTGGCTTCTTCTTCTGTTTCTTCACAGAAAATTTTGCCGTCCGGACCATACCACACAGGCACCTGATGTCCCCACCATAATTGACGGGAAATACACCACGGTTGGATGTTTTCCATCCAAGAATAATACATATTCTCCCAAGAATCAGGGATGAACTTCGTATCGCCTTTTTGCACGGCATCCACAGCAGCACCCACCAACTTAGAAGTATCCACAAACCATTGATCGGTCAACCATGGCTCAATAATCACATCAGAACGATCCCCGTAAGGAATTGTCATCGGATTATCTTCCTCATGGTCATATAACCCAAGGGCTTTAATATCTTCCAACACAATTGGGCGAGCTTCCAATGGGCTCATACCACGATACTTTTCGGGCACATTTTCATTTAACTTTGCTTCTTTAGTTAGCAAATTCACAAGCGGCAAATTGTGGCGCTTACCCACCTCAAAGTCATTAAAGTCATGGGCTGGCGTAATTTTCACCGCGCCAGTTCCCTTTTCTGGGTCTGCGTGTTCATCCGTCACCACAGGAATTGGTTTATTGATAATCGGAATCAACACATTTTTACCCACAAAATCCTTGTAGCGTTCATCTTGATCCGAAACAGCCACGGCGGTATCCCCGAACAATGTTTCCGGACGAGTTGTGCCCACCATAATAAACTTGCTGGCATCCCCTTCCAAAGGATATTTGAAATACCACATTTTGCCGACAGTTTCTTTTTGGACCACCTCCAAATCGGAAATAGCGGTTTGCAACTTTGGATCCCAGTTCACCAATCGTTTATCACGGTAGATAAGGCCATCCTTGTACATCTTTACAAACACCTTACGCACAGCGGCGGACAAACCCTCATCCATCGTAAAGCGTTCGCGACGCCAATCGCAAGAACAACCCAAGTGCTTTAATTGGTTCACAATTTGACCACCCGACTGGGCTTTCCATTCCCAAACTTTTTCCAAGAACTTTTCACGACCTAAATCATGACGAGAAACACCTTCTTTGGCCAACATGCGTTCCACAACCATTTGCGTTGCAATACCTGCATGGTCTGTCCCCGGTTGCCATAGTACATCAAAGCCTTTCATCCGCTTATAACGGCAAATTGCGTCTTGAAGCGAATAGTTTAAGGCGTGTCCAATATGCAAATTTCCCGTCACATTTGGTGGCGGAATAACGATTGAGAAAGCCGGCTTATCCGATTCCGGATGACAATCAAACAATCCCTTCTCTTGCCACTTGGCATAAATTGCACCTAGGGTAGGAGAGCAATCGTTCAAGAAAATTGTAGTGACAAAATAAAATAGACTGACATGAAGAAATCCCTTCTAATTTTTATATGTGCTACGCTGTTGGTAATGACAGGCTATGCCCAGAATGAT
>JAFPYW010000006.1 GCA_017394405.1 Alphaproteobacteria bacterium | reverse complement strand
TTTTGTACTTCCCTACTCCCATCACTTCCAAGATTTGGCAATGTCCACCAGAAGTCAGTAATAATAAATAAGGAAACTTCACGGGGTTACTTAAACGTGCCACCAAGGCATGCCCTTCCAAATGGTTGACCGCAATAAAAGGTAAATTGTGGGCAAAGGCAATCGCTTTGGCCGTCATAACACCCACCAAAACCCCACCAATCAGCCCCGGCCCGGCGGCCACGGCAACAGCAGTTAAGTCTTTGAAATCTAAAGACGCTTGATCCAAACATTCGCGAATTAAAATATCGCATTTTTCCAAATGAGCACGCGCGGCAATTTCCGGTACAACACCCCCAAAACGCCTGTGTTCATCATATTGTGACCAAACAACCGACGAAAGCACCTCGCCTTTTTCATTTACAAGGGCGCACGCCGTTTCATCACAGCTGGATTCAATACCCAAAACTATTTGCTTTTTTTTAGCCATAAATCCACAGCTCCTTCATCATTGGTCCATTTCGCTTCACGAATATACTGCTTTAATGTTTTTGTGTCAAGCCATCCCATAAATTCACTATGGATCAACCCTTTTCCTTCACGCCCTTTGCCTGTGATAATTTGAATCTTTTTGCTGCCAATTTTATAATGTTTTTCAATGAATTGTAATGTTTTTCGATACGCTTCTTCCACCGTCATGCGATGCAAATCCAAACAATATGTCACGGGTTTTAATGGCGCACGCCGAACTTTCAAACGGGGTGGCAACTCTCCTCCTATTTTATCAGAATTAAAGGGTTGGACAGACTTTTTTAATTCATCCCACAAATTGATATCTTCAGGTTTCATTTTGGTAATAATAAATAATAACTGCCTTGTTGATTCATGTGCCCGGCCGTTTGAAATGCCGCCGCACCATAGCCCCAGAAAAAGTCAGCCCGAATACCGCCCTTGATGGCTGCCCCAGTATCTTGAGCCATCATTAATTGACGAATTGTTCCGCCATTGGGATTTGTTGTTTCCAACCACATAGGTGTATGCATGGGGATGTAATTGGTATCCACCGCTAAAGATCGGGCTGGAGTTAAGGCAACACCTGCGGAGCCAATTGGCCCTTCACCGGCCAATTCTTTGAAGAAAATGTAACGATCATTTTTCTGCATCAACGTGCGGGCTTTGTCAGGGTGATCTAAGCACCACTCGCGAATTTTGGACATAGAATTAGCAATGCTTGGATATACGCCGGCTTCTTTCATAATGGCGCCAAGGCCCTTAAACGTTCGGCCATTATTTCCGGCATAGCCTAATTGTAGAATCTCACCTTCTGGAGTTACCAAACGACCAGAGCCCTGTACATGCATGATAAATAAATCAACAGGGTTGTCGGCCCAAGCAATAATCTTTGCATCATTTAACCCATTGTTTTCAATTGATTTTCTGGTAGCATAAGTTTTGCCTTGCTTGTATCCTGCCGGGGCACCATAAATTGGCAATTGTGCGCCATTTTCGTGATGACGCGTCCCCGTTAATTCGGCCTCATAATATCCGGTAATCTTGCCCGTTTTGCTGCCGCTACTGGTGACTAAATATGGCTGTAAGGTTCCTTCAATTAAAGTGCGTAAATCACTTTCAGAATGGACGGATGAAATGCCGCCGCAAAGTTTTTCATATCCCTTAGGATTTGTCGCACAACTTTTTTTCATGGCTGGTAATGCAGAAATAACAGAATCTTGTCGCCATCCGTTCAAAGCAGAATAATCAACGGGAGTTAATTGAAAGGCTCGTCCTTTTGATAAACGATGAGAAGAGCATGCTGCCAATGTTAAACATAAACTGATTAAAAGAATTTTACGCAAAGTGGGCCTCCCCTGCTTCAATACGGCTAATTACCCAATTGTTATTCGGTTCTTTAGTAAATGTCCAACGCTCATTGACTGTAGCAACATATAAAGGATCTCCCTCAATTACCTTGTTTTCTTTATCCTTTAACAGATTGACTTGTTCTGTTGTAAAGGAAACAAGTTTTTCTTGGGGATGATTTTCCAAAACTTTTACTTCTTTGAAACCAATCAAAGAAAATTCCATTGTTTGTTGTTGTTTGTTGCGATTTTCAACGGCCTGTTCGAACACAGGTAACACCTTGTCATTCAAATATTTTTTTATGTCACAAACTCGTCCTTTGGCAAAGGCATCAGTCACCCGCGTAAAAATAAACTTTGCGGTATAGGTAAAATCATTAGCCACCAAATCTGATAAAATTTGGGGAGCTTCGGCCATATTGACCTCCAAAATTTCCCCTGTTTCTTTTGAAATTAAACGAATTTTGTGCGGAGCCTTTTTTGCCTCCCGAATTGCAAAAAAAAGCCGTAAAGCAAAGAATAAAATAACCATTCCTAATAAAATATGTGTCAAAATCATTTTTTACCTTTACTTTTCTCAGTTTTGTGGTTACAATGAAAACACTTTTAGTTAAACAAATTTTTAAACTTTTTTCAAGAGGATTTTATAAAATGACAGAAAATACCGCTAAAACACCAAAATCTGATGCAAAAGAACCCGCTTTTTCTTTACAGATAAATGCTCAGTATATCAAAGACTTATCCTTTGAGGCGCCGGGGATGCCCCAGGTCCTGTTAGAGATGCGTGAAGCCCCCGAAATTGGTATCAACGTAGATGTTAAGGCAAATAAACTGGACGATAAAAATCACTATGTTGTTGATTTAAGCATTGGTATAAAAGCGGAAAAGAAAGACGATAAAAAGACCTTGTTTTTATGTGAGTTGGTGTATGGCGGATTAGTTACTTTGGAAGCCCCAGATACACATGTTGAACCCATGTTGTTGATTGAGATTCCTCATTTATTGTTTCCTTATGCCCGCGCAATTATTGGAAATTTGGTGCGAGAAGCAGGATTCCCGTCTTTGCAAATCAATCCAATTGATTTTGCTGCTTTGTATCGGGCTAAATTAGAACAGCAGACAAAGTCCAAATAAAGAAAGGAGTCTCACATGTTTTTAGCTTTAATTTTTGGCGTTATAGCCGGTATTTCTATGGTTATTTATCAAGGGATTTATATGGGGCCTTGGGATGCGGTATTGCATACTATGGGGATGGCGGTTGTTGGCGCTGTTTTAATATATATTGCGTTGCATTTTATCTTTAGTATTGGTAGTTTCATTTTGAAAATTGTTTTAATTCTTGCTTTGTTAGGTGCATTAGGTTTTGGTGGAATGAGGGTATGGAATGCCTATATGCATGATGACGCTCCGATTGCTAGATTTAATTAAAGATCGGGTGGATGATGCGTTGGATTATTCATGATGAAAAAGAACTAATGGCTATCGCCGCTACAATCGCACCAAAGTTAAAGGCTGGCGATGTGATTGCTTTACATGGAACGCTTGGTGTTGGCAAGACGACATTTGTGCGAGCGCTTATACGTTACTTGAATAAATCAGAAACGGAAGTCCCTAGCCCGACATTTACATTATTACAGATGTATGATACGGCTAATTTCACGATATATCATTTTGATTTTTATAGATTAAAACGACCGGATGAGGCTTATGAAATTGGTATTGAAGATGCTTTTGAATTGGGTGTTAGTTTAATAGAATGGCCTGACAAAATCGGATCGTTGTTGCCCAAAAAACACAAATCTATTTCATTTGAAATGTTGCCGGATAATACACGTATTATTGAAACGGAGGATTTTGATGAAGACGCGTAATTTTTACCTTGAAAACTTTATCAAAAAACATCATTTAACCCAGATAACATGGTTATTCCCGGATGCTTCTACACGCCGTTATGCCCGCGTGACGAAAAAGAATAAAACTTATATTTTAATGGATTCTCCTTTGTCGGAAAAACCTAGAGAGTTTGTAGCCATTGATAAGATCTTGCGCAAGCACGAAATTCCTGCCGCAAAAATTTATGCAAAAGAATTGCGCCATGGATTTTTATTACTAGAGGACTTTGGTACGGTTGAAATGAGCCAAGCTATTAAGAATAGAAAACAGGCCGATGATTTATACATCTTGGCTCTGGATACTTTGATTAGATTGCACAAAAACATTACAAAATCTGAGGTGTCAAAACTGCCCCCATCGGACGAAGTTATGTTCGCTGAGAACAATCTGTTTTTAGATTATTATGTGGAAAAAATTTTAAAAATTCACTTGTCGCAACAAGCGAAACAAGAGTTTTATCGTATTTGGAAAAAACTGTTCCGTGAGATGCAAAAACAGCCTCAAACATTGATGTTATACGATTATCATTTAAGTAATATTATGGTAAAACCAGATGGTTCTTTGGGTTTGTTGGATTTTCAAGATGCCATGAAGGGGCCTATTTTTTATGATCTGATTTCGTTTGTGGAAGACGAAAGATATCCTCTACCCCAATCAAAAAGAAAAGCATTGTTGCAACACTTTTTTGAATTACGCCCCGTATTGGCTTCTGAAAAATATGCCTCACTACTTCCCGTTGTTGCAGCTCATCGGCACACACGCGTTTTGGGACGCTTTGGTTTGTTGGCCTCTGTATATAATAAAAAAGAATATCTAAAATATGCCAAGAATGATTGGATGTTTATCAAAGAAAATATTAAAAATCCTCTATTAAAAGAATATCGTGATTGGCTGAAAAAATATCTGCCAAAGCAATTGAAGGGATAATCGGATGATATATGGTGTTTCTTTTTCCGATGATTTAGCTGTTTCTTTGGCAAAAGATTTGATCGAACAATACCATGATAATCCGCTTGAATTGGCCAAAGTTCATGTTATTTTACCAACGAAGCGTGCCTGTTTAACCATTAAAAATGCATTTGCTGAAGAGATGGGGGAAAAAAGTTGTTTGTTACCAAAATTGACGGCACTCTATAACTTGGATG
>JAFPYW010000005.1 GCA_017394405.1 Alphaproteobacteria bacterium | reverse complement strand
TTCTTTTTGGGCTTTCTGTGCTTTCACCAACTGGTTAAAGGCCAACCAACCTGATACAGCTGCACAAGCCCCCAAAATACCACGCCCCATCAATGACAGGTTTGGTGCAAACACTGCGGTTGGTAAAGCCGCTGCCGCAACAGCTCCACGTGACATGATACTCGTTCTATGTGAGGCATTTATTTTTTGATCCAACTCTATTATTTGGGCGCGATACCACTCTGATATATCTCGGGCAACAGCTTTGCTGCCATATTTTTCAACGCTCTTCATCAACACAATTGGATCCGCCATAGCCAGCCCCAGGGACTCCGGTAACTTATCATATCTTAGACTTGGTAAATGCCGGAAAACTTTAACAAAAGAACGGTAATACTGTTTTAATTGCTCTGGTGTTAAAAGGGCAATTTTTTCCTCCTGATTCTTTTGAACACGATCCTTTACAAATTTTTTGTATTCTTCATCTAATGTGAAAAGTGCGTCAAAATAATTATTCGTTAATTTTGCCTTTCGCAGTCGTTGAACAGTCTCTAAATCTGATGCAAAATCAAAAAATTTTTCACATTCCTTTGTGTTTTTTTTATCAACAATCTGGTCAAACAAATGAATGATCTTTTGGGCCGGCAAATGATATAAAGCGCAACAATAATATGCTTGTGCATATCCCTCTACGGGCAAAAGACATAGCGGCCTCTTGTGAAATTTAGGGTTTAGAAAAATATCTTCTAAATCGTGCCGGCGTTCCTTTGCTTCATAATCAGAGATGGATTCTGCTGTCACCAATTCATCCGCAGAATGTTGATAAGCCGAAATTTTCTTTTCATACTTATTAACTTCTTCGTTAAAATCACAATTACCCAGTAACCATGCAATCTCTGCCATTGATCATCCCTTAAAAATAACGCTCAACCGATATCTTATCGTGACGGGCTGTATTTGTCAAAAATTGCAGCCACTTTGCCCAGTTTATTTTCACCATGCTCTTTTTTGTTTTCGTCATGCTTTCTTAACTGATACAAAGCCAACCAACCGGACACAGCCGCCACAGCACCCAAAATACCACGACCAACCATGGGCATATTGGGTGTAAAGACGGCCGTCGGCAACGCCACGGAAGCGCCCGTGATGCCCGTAACAAGGCCCACCTTTCTGCGGACTTCCTGTTTGTATTTCGCGCGTTCAGCATCAAACCATTCGACAACACCCTTTGCCGTTTTTTCAGGACCATACTTTTTCACGCTGTTGATCAAAATTGCCGGATCTGCCATAGCCAACCCAAGCGCCTGTGGCATTTTGTCAAAACGTGGCTTTCCATCAAACAAATCCGATGGTAAATGATCATAAACATCCACAACTGCCTTGCGATAGTTTTCACGTTCATCTTCGGACAAAAAAGAGATCTTTTCCTCTTGATTTTTACCAATCAACTTAACAAAGTATATCATCTCTGAACTTTTCAAACCACCCCAAAAATTCTTGGTGTTTATATACTCTTTCCAATGTTCGTATTCATGTAGTGCGGCAGTATAAATAAAATATTTTTTCAATAGACGTTCATTTACCTGAGTGCCATATCCCGGTTCGTCATGGAACATCTTCATCATGGCTTTTGGGCCAACATACTTCAACCCTTGGCACACCCTTGCCAACCCTAATTCGGAAGACCCCATATGCATCTGGGGACTAACCCGTATATGATCCCAGGTGTCAATCAACATGTCGCGTAAATCTTTCTTGTTTTGTTCCGCCGTCATGGATGCATCCCATGCGGAAAGATCATCATCATCATCCGGAGAAAATATTTTTTTCAACTCTTTTACTTTTGCAAGAGCTTCTTCAGCCATCATATGTTGATATTTACCATTGGCAAGATCAATCAATCTCATCATAGCAACCATTGTATCGACTCCTTGTTAAATTATTTATGGCGAATATGCAGGTGCCAGATGGTTAAAAGCGGTTCATATTTCGGAGGTTTGACAAACAAATGCACCGTTTTAGATCCATCGTCACCCAATTTAGTTTTCAATTTATCCTGATTTCCATCACCACAAAATTTAAGGTAAAGAGGATCTTCTATTTTCAATTCTTTGGCCACAGCTTCGGCAGAATTTTCTTTGATGGATTTATTCAATTCGCCCGGATGAATTGTCTGCAATAAAAAGTCTGCATATTTGGCTTCGGAACCTTTTTGAGGGATATTCTTTTGAATGGCTTCATACACTTTGTAATAATCGTCAAAGTATTGTGCAAGATCATTATAATCCATTTCTTTGATCACCTTTTCCACGGCATCAACTTGATTTTTAGCCAAGGTGCGACGACTTGTTTGCGGGCCATGAACTTCACCTTCATCCAAAAAATCATCCACCATCTTGGATTGAACCAAATGTGTGAATAACTTGGTCATTTTGGGGGTTAATAAAATTTTCTCTTCATTCTTTGGGGGATAATGTCTAAACACCTTTTTCGCCCATTGAACCAGCTCTTTATCGGAGGATCCGTTGCGCAACATATAAACAGCCATGGCATAATAATGCGCCACAGAATTTGCGGGAAACTTCTCGTCACAAGGGGCGCTGTGCACTTCGGATTCCAAAGGCATTTGAATCAACCATGTGGGTTTATAAAAATAACACGCAACGCTTTTGAAAGCGGATTCCAAGTAATAGCGGGCTTTGTTAGCTTCAACTTTTAAATTCATAAAAACTCCTTCGCTCATCACCCTCAACCGCGATGGAGTATAGCATATTTAAGGACAAAAGTCAAGTTATTTCTGGTGTGTGACAATGTGTTCCGGATAGGGTTTCATATCCTTTAATTTTTCGGCAAAAAATTGTGGATACGCCTCATATTCTCCTAACTTATCAATGGGCAACCAACACATCCTTTCTTCCAAGGTATTATTCAATGTTTTGCTATGGCTGTCCAATTGTTGAGTACCGCGCGATTTCATCAAGAAAAAGAAAGTAATTTCATGACAAGCCAAACCACTTAACATCCCGTCATTGCGCTTGAAAAAGTTTTCCCATACATAGGCCAAACGATCGATTTCATAATGGATTCCCGTTTCCTCATAAACCTCTCGCAACACAGCCTCTTCCATTGTTTCGCCTAAATTTACCCCGCCACCGATGGAATAGTAATAGCCCTCGGAATCGTTGGTCGCAAATAAAACACACCCATCTTCAATAATAATTGCGGCTGCGCGCAGGCGAAAACGCCGCTTGTCCTCGGTTTCAAAACAAACATCATTATTCATCATTTGGATTGAGTTAGATAACTTCATTTTTCCTCCTTATTTTATTTGTTTCACGGGTTTGGCCGGAACCCCATAGGCCAGTGTATTTTCGGGAATGTCTTTGGTCACGACGCTGCCCGCGCCAATCACGGAATTTGCTCCGATTTTAACGCCCCCTAAAATCGTTACATTTGCGCCAATCCACACATTATCGCCCACTTCTATAGGTGCCGCCGTTTGCCATCCTTCGGCGCGTTCAACGGAATCAAGTGGATGCGAGGCCGTATAAAATCCGACGTATGGCCCCACAATAACGCCATTGCCGATTTTAACCAACGCTCCGTCACCGATAGACAGGTGATGATTAAAATAACAATTATCACCAATTTCTGTGGCTTGCCCATAATCCACATTCATCGGGACTTCAAACCAAGTATTTTTTCCCAATTTGCGAAACAATTTTGGTAGCAATTCTTGGTGTAAATGCGTGGTGTCTTTCGGGCCACAAGAATTGATCTCTTTTAACAAAAAAGCGGCCCCAATTTTTACCCCTTGCAATTCATCTTCATAGCCCTTAAAACGAACTCCTTTTTCAATTGGTAATTTTGTCATTTTTTCCTCCTATGCCATAATAAAAAGTAATACTAGAATAATCGGTGATAATATCTTGATAACAAAAGAAAAATAATTCTCAAATATTTTGTTTTTAATCTTCAAGTTATCGCGAATTTGTGGCCAAATTTTCCACCCCATAAAAACACAATAAATCAGCACCATTAAACCCATGGTATAAGACCCCGTCACATAGTCCGCACAATCGAATAAATTTTTACCCAAAATTGTCCAACTTAAGTGCCCCGTAAAGGAAGCCAAAACGACAGCACTTAAAATGACATTCATTCCCGCCACACACATCGTGGCCATTTTACGTGACAATCCTTTTCGTTCAATCAACAAATTTATAACGGGCTCATAAATTGAAATCAACGATGTCAAAGCCGCCACAAATAACAATAAGAAAAAGACAAACATAAAAATCTTGCCCCCGGCCATTTGGCTGAACACAAATGGTAACGTGATAAAACTAAGCCCCGGCCCTTGATTTGATTCCAATCCAAATGCAAAAACAGCAGGTACCACTATCATAGACGCCAATGTTGCCACCAATGTATCCAAAATCACAACCCATAGACCGGATTTTTTGATATCTGTGTTTGGCTTCAAATAGGATCCATAAATGAAGCATACGCCCATCCCCAAGGATAACGAATAAATGGCCTGCCCCAACGCCAATAAAGCCACATGAGCCAACTTATGAATATCAAATCCAGACTCGGTAATTCCCAAATCTGCCCAATTGGGTGTAAATAAAAACTTTAATCCTTTTTCCGATCCGGGGATCATAAACATCCATGCGACCATGAAAATCAACAACAAAAATAAAAACGGCATCAGGTATAGGGATGTTTTTTCAATGCCACCTTTTACGCCCCTGATTAAAATCAACGAAGTAACAACGATACATAAGATCCCCCAAAACAATTGCGTTCCATATGAGGCCGTCAGTGTTTCAAACAAATTCTTATCAATAGCAACTGAGGAAAAACCTATTAAATTTTGCGCCGAGGCAACTACATAAGATAACGTCCAACCAATTACCACCACATAAACAGCGCTCACAAAAAAGACATTAAAGATTGTTAAAAAGCCGCCCAACCTGCTCCACAATCGAGAAGCAGCGCCATTTGTAACCTTTTGAAAACCATCAATAAAGTTTGTGGCCGCAATTCGACCAAATGTAATTTTGGCGGTTAATAAAAAATATCCCAACAACCCAACACACAAAAGATAAACCAATAAAAAGGCCCCGCCACCATTTTGCGCAATTAAATATGGGAAGCGCCAAATGTTACCAAGGCCAACCGCCGATCCGGCAGTAGCCAACACAAAGCCCAATTTTGATCCCCAATGTGTGTGCATAAAAAATCCTTTCGAATATCACATATTATAAAATGTTTTCATAAAAAGACAACAAAAAAAATCCCTCGGTAAAACCAAGGGATTTTCATTTTAACTTTTATTCCTTACCATAACTTCGGCGGTATAATTCAAGTTTGGCCTGTGTCGCCGATAACACATCTTCTTGTTGAGCCGGCGTTAATGTTGCCAATTCACTCAAAATCGCCATCTTTTTCATTTGTAACGCATCCTGTTTCTTTTGGTTTTCTATACTCACTTCTTTCAGGTTCAACAAATCTTTGCGTTTCGGATGACATTCCACAATTCCGACATTTTCATCAAAATTAAAATAGGCATAATTTGCATCACGCGTTCTGGTAGATCCGCCAGGATTATCCAAACAAAAACTTAACGGATGCTCTAAATCATAAGGATTATAGAACATGTTTGCTGAAGCCCCATCAGAATAATGGTGGAAAACTCTGGGATATAAATAATCCGTCACAATCCGACTTAAATAATGAAGACCCGGTTTTAAGTGTTGAACAATGCCCAATCTTAATTGATTGTCCAAATTCACATTAGGATCCAACAAATTATATTGCATCACAGGGCCCATCGGTCCATCAAAGAAATCTGCCGTCATTTTCTTTTCATCATTATAAATGACGTCTATTTTCTTTAACTTGCCGTTATCAACTATCACTTCAAATGCTGTTGATTCTGTTTTAGGAGCGTCCAATGGTTTGTCGGATTCAAAAAAGGATTGATGTTTATCTGAAAAAGTAACTTTAAACTTTTTATCACCTAAATTTTCTTTTACTATATATAAAGGTCTCATGTGCATATCCTTTCAAATTATCTAAGACTATTTTGATACAAATCCAATTTTGCTGCAGCAGCACGCCAGACATCCCTTTGCTGAGAAAGCGTCAAGTTGCTTAAAGCGGACAGTACAGCCATTTTTTCCAATTCAACTGTCTTTTTCAAATTTTCCTCGGCGCTTTCCGGTTGTTTTGGCTCAATTTCCTCCAAAGAAGTAAATCCTCTGATTGGCAAAACTTCGCCGTCCCCACGTAACGCAAGATTGGCAGAACGAACCAGACCTTTTTCCACATCCAATTTAAAGATAGCATCGGCGTGACGATAAGGGTCCATCCGATCATTAGTATATGCATTTGAAAACATAATTGTATTGTTTCGCGGAAAGAAGAAAAAACGAGAGCATTCCGTACCATCCTGGTACTTGTGACTCACATCAAAAACGGAACCGAAATTTTTCAAATACTCTTCTATTGTATACATACCCGGTTCAACCATTTTATTGGCAACCAATAAATCATTTTTGCCCCGCATGGCTTTGTAAGCCACCATACGACCCTGATTGGCAGAATCAAAGAAGTGCAAAACCACCTGTGGCACATCATCATGTGAAATAACCACATTTTCCAACTGGCCCGCACAAATCACTAAACGATATTCAGATGTTTGATAAGATCCACCCGCATTGATATGCGCATCCCGACAAACAACTTCAAATTTATCACCAAATTTTTGAGTATTCATATAAAAAGACTTCATAAGCAGCTCCTTTTTGTAAAACAAAGATGAGCTGTATTCTACATAAAATTATCTATTTTGTCAAGAACTTTTTTATTGTCTATGATGCCATATATTTTTACTTGACATGCATATTGTTATATGTATAATTTATCTTGTGAGTTAAACTTAAAAAGGAGAATATAAATGAAAAAACTTTTATTGTCTGCTGCTCTATCTACTTTAATTGCAACAAGTGCTAATGCAAAATTATTCAATTTGGATTTATCTCAAGGTTCATTGAACGAGTCTCGTTCATACGATTCCGTCTTGGATTTATTCCATGATTACGAAAAAGGCAAACTTGATAAAATTATTTCTACCTATGATGACACAAAGGCATCTAGTGGTGCCATTAACTTCCGTGGCATTCCAATGACTTTGGACTTTGATGATTCTGCAAAATTGACTTTCAAAGTTGCAGCATTGGGCATCAATGAAGAATTTGATGGCGGCACCCAAAAAGAATCCTTCAAAATGTTCAAGAAATACCTAGAAAAGAACAAAAATGGTTTATTGAAAAAGATTTTGAAAGCCGGCGTAGAACATACACCATTTGACGCTGTTGCTGGTAACCCGAACTCTTTGATGAGCCAAATGGCCGACAGTTCTTTCTATCGCGCGGGCGGCAATTCTGTTGCCGGCGGTGCCGTCAGCGGTACAACCAATATGTCCGGATTTGTCGGATATTTGGCCCCGGGCATTTCCCGCCATTCCGTAAAATTCCAAGGCGATACGGCTAAAGCAACAACCGTTTATTTACCAATTGGTGCCACCTTCAAAATGGGTGATTCCGGTTGGGCCCTTTTGTGGGACATGCCTTTCACCTATACAACAATGGAAGGATCTGATTCTTACATGGCGCAAATGGGATTGGGCTTAAAAATTCCTGTAATGAAATACTGGAACATTACACCAGCGGCTCGCGCCGGTGTTGTCGGATCTGCTGATATGCTGTCTGGTGGCGTTTTGTACAGCGGTACCATCACCAGTGACGTGACCGTTCCATTTGGAAATTGGACAGTAGGTATGACAAACATGGCCGGCATCATTCGTGATGTCAGTTTGGCTGTTGGCGATTATGAAGTCGAATATGACATGCAAAATGAAGTTTTCAAAAACGGTGTGCATGTTCGTTATGACTTCAATGACAAATATGCTATTGGCGCTGCATACGATTACACATTCTATACAGGCGACAAATTGTATATTGACAGTTATCACACAGTGGAATTGTCTGCCACACGCAAAATGGAAGGATTCTTCTCTGGCGTGTCTTTGGTCAGCAGTTATACATTTGATAGCGACTACAAGGCCTATCATTTAGGTTTGAGATTCTCGTTCTAACAGAATTGATAATCATAAAACGGGGAAAATCAATTTTCCCCGTTTTTTTGTTTTAGATTATCCAGCCAAGCGGCGCTTCTTTTCAGCAGCACGCTTAAGAAAATATATATTTACCATATTTGTAACCGGACGATGTCGCAAAGCACAACGACGTCTATATTCATCACGCACTTTTTCCAATTTTTGGGTCATAATTTCCCGTTGTTCTTTACTTAATTCCTTAGCCCGCGGACGTTTGCTGATTTGTTCATAAAAGTTATCCCACAAATCTTGATTATACACCCGCGGAACCGCCTTGATCTTTTCAAAAACAAAACTGGATACAAAGGAGCATCCCAAACCAACAACAACACCCCTCGCACCACCGATAAATGCACCCGCCGATGTCAGCACAGCCCATGCGGCTACATGTCCTACCTTTGTCATCGGGTGTTTCATTTCTTGACAAACGCGTTCCATTTCACGGGCCCACCGGCGTTCGTGAAAACGTCTAAAAACAGGATCGGTTGGATTAAATTGCACGTTATTTCTAAGGCCCTGCAAAACCGCTTCACACGCTAAATGTAACATTGCACGATCCCCTTTACCGGCCAAATCGGCTTGGTACATCTTTTGGGTCGCGTCCAATCTCAAACGCTCAATCTTTTTTGCTTTTTGTTTTGCCAACCAGGTATCCAATATAAACATGGGCCCTCCTTTGGTATATTTTTATTATAGCATGAAATTTTATTTCGTCAAACTTTTATTTTAACTATCCAAAATTTTCAAATTGGACATTTTTGACATACTGTGGTATAATAATTCTGTTCATTAAAGGAGAAGATATGAAAAAGAAAGCAAACGCATTGATTTATGAGCCCGTTGCCGGTTTAACCATTTTGGGTGCCTTTTTGGAAGCAATTAAAATAGCCAAAGAAAACCATAAAACAGTTCATGCCATTATCAATGATGTAGAAATGAATGTTACATCCAGAACGAATCCTGAACGCGCCGTGGCCATTTATCAAAAGAAAAACCAACAACTTTATGAAGCCGAAATGCGCGCCTATGAACAGCAGCAAAAACGAAAGGGCAGATAATTTCAACTGCTTTTTGTTATTTGTTGAGTGATATCTTTCAAAAAATCATCCAAACGCGGATCTTGATCATCTGCCCAATCATAAGCAACATGCTCCGCACTTAAAGTGATCTTGGGCATACTTTGTAATGGTATTTCGTAATTTAATTGCAAATATCTTTCCGTTTGGGCGGAATTCATAAATTCCTCGGAAATACCCACCAATTCCATCGGCGTATTGCTGACATCCACACCGATTTCTTCATTTAATTCACGAATTAAAGCGTCTGTAATTGTTTCGGTGGGCTCCACACTGCCGCCTGGAAATTCCCAACAATTTGGCAAAAAATCATCATTTTCGGATCGTTTGACAATCAAAAACTTCCCCTGATACATCATAACACCACACACAGATAATTTAGTTTTTGACATTTATTTCCTCCAATATCTTTTTAATCTCTTCAGAATATTTTTGTTTGGTTTCCGGCACGCCCAGATGTTGCACAAACAAAAGAGATGTATCCAATGTGATTCCCGGGTAAAATGCACGCATTTGTCTTAATCCCGTTTCAATATCAGGCGTATGTTCGTCGAAACCGTCTATTTCTAATGCTTGACGTAAAGGGACATAATACACCCGTGTCACATAAACAACCTCTGTCCACTGTTCCTTTGGACAGTCTTTATAAACCAAAAATCCTTTATGAACAAATCCCTCATTTAAACGAAGTGTAGACGTTTTTTCTCCGTTCACAAGTGCAGGCCAACGTCTTTCAACCAAATGAAGCCACTGTTGTCTTGAAGAGAGAGCATGTTCAATAAATCCTTTAATAATTTCGGCAGTTTCCTCGGGCTTTTGATGATCATTATTGATGATAAAGTCAGAATACGGGCGGTTTTGATATCCCTCCTCGTACATTTCGCGGATACGATTTCTTTCCCAATCATCTAATTCCCGCGTGCCACGATTTTTCAAGCATTCATCCAAACTTGGCGCCAAAGTTACATTTATAAAACGTGTTTGATCATCCGCCATCGCGTTCCAGGTTTTATAACTGTTTTCACTAATCGGATAAGCAAAAATCACCGTTTCATATTCACGAGATTGTTTAAGCACTAATAACTTTTCATTCAAACGTTTTTGACGCTCGGCCCAACCATCTTGCACCGAGAATCCCAACTTTTCCTCTTCCTCATCACTCATCAACTCATCCACC
>JAFPYW010000004.1 GCA_017394405.1 Alphaproteobacteria bacterium | reverse complement strand
TCAAGATTTTCAAGATTCTGAATTGAATAAATTGATCGAAGAAGCAATGGATCGGGCGCCGGACATTCGGACGGCAATAGCGCGTGTAGAAGCTGGTAGAGCGGCACGTATGGCTGCTGTTGCTGGGTTATTTCCAACGCTTGATGCGACAGGTTCGTATGAAAAACAAAAATTTCACGAAAATACCTTGTTGATGCCTAATGAAAAATTGTATCAGGCAGGGCTTTCTATTGCATGGGATGTGGATATATTTGGCAAAAAAAGTCGGGAGATTGAAGCGGCCAGTGCCCAGGAAGCACAATTAAAGGCGGAACTGGAAAACGTTATGATTTCCGTGGTCACTGAGGTGGGTTCCGCTTATGTGGGATTGCGGACGGCACAATATTTATTACAAAAGACACGGGATGATTTGAAAATTCAAAAAGCGTTGGCAGGTTTAACACAAGATAAATATAAATCAGGATTGTCCAATGCAATTGATGTCAATCAAGCCGAATATCAATTGGCTACGACACAGGCCGTTATTCCTAAATTAGAAATGGAAATTGAAACATATCAAAATACATTGGCTGTTTTAACTGGGCGACCGGCGGGCAGTTTACAAAAACGCTTAAAACCCAATAAGCGTAATTTGATTACAATGCCGTTTCGATTTCCCATTAAGAAATTATCAACCTTGCCAGCGGATGTGGTGCGTTATCGTCCAGATGTTTTTGGAATGGAGGAAGCATTAAAGGCACAAAATGCACGTGTCGGTCAAGCCATCTCCAGTTTGTTTCCCACAATCAGTTTGGCGGCTTTATTTGGGTTTGAATCTGTTCATTTGAATCGTTTGACAAACAATTCGGCGCAAAAGCGATCTTATCAGGCGTCTGTCAATGCGCCATTGTTCCATTTTGGAGTTTTGTGGCAAAATGTAAAAATAGAGGAGGCCAATATGAAGGCAGAAGTTGCTTCATATGAAAAGACATTATTAAATGCAACAAAGGAAATTAGAGATATTTTGGTGGGATTGAAAAAAATGGAGAGTCGCCACAAAAATTTGGAAATGGCGTGGCATAAAATGGACGCTGCAGCAAAGTTAGCTCGCCACCGGTATGAAAGCGGCTTGATTGATTATTTCCAAGTGCTGGATGCCGAAGAACGGCGTATTGCGGCGCAATCAGAGGTCATTACATCTGCGGGGGCCTTGTATCAAAATATCTTGAATTTCTATAAAGCCATTGGCGGGCAATTTACATTTGATCGGATCCAGGCAGCGCAAAGTCAATAAGGCCTATTCTTCAGGGGTTTCTTTATGGTATAATTTATCCACCAATGTTTGCACAAAGATGTACAAAAGTGGAATGAAGATCAAGCCTAAAATTGTGCCGATGGTCATTCCCCAAAATACGGGCGTGCCTAATGAACGTCTGGAACCAGAAGCAGCCCCTGTTGCCCATATCATCGGTAAAACCCCCAAAATGAATGTAAATGCAGTCATCAACACAGCGCGGAAACGTTGTGTCAGGCCGTGGATACCAGATTCAATGACCGAAGTACCATTGTTGTGTTCGTCTTTTGCAAACTCCACAACCAAGATAGCGTTTTTGCTGGCTAAACCAATCAATAACACTAACCCTAATTGGGCATAAATAGACATTGATAATCCAGAAATCCAAAGCCCGAATAAGCCGCCACCGATGGCAAAAATAACGGACATTAAAACGGGAATAGGAACAACCCAACTTTCGTATTGGGCCACCAAAAACAGATAGGCAAATACAACGGCCAATAATACCAAATAACCTACCTGGTTTTCTGTTTGTTTTTCCTGATAACTCATCCCGGACCATTCATAAGCATAACTTTTTGGCAAAACGCGATCTGCGATTTGTTCCAATTTGTTCATAGCCGTTCCCGAACTGACATTGGGCGCTTGAACAACGGTCAACGCGGCTGCTGGATATTGGTTATAACGCGTAATTTGACGGGGAGCCAAAATTTGTTTTGTAGAAATCAATGTTTTTATCGGAACCATTTTTCCCATAGCATTTGGCACATATAATTTGTCCAAACTTTGTAAATTACGGCGGTATTTCCAATCAGATTGTAAAATCACTTTATTGACCTGTGTGCCAAAATTGACGTCATTGACATAACCGGAGCCCAAATATGTTTCCAAGGCCGAGAAAATGTTTGCCATTGGAACATTCATGCTTTCGGCTTTATCACGATCTATTTCAATGTGCAAATTTGGTGTTTTGGAAGTAAAACCAGAATAACCATATAAGAAATTTTGATCTGCCATTAGGGCTTCAATCAATGCGTTGGCATTATTATCCAATGTAACATAATTCATGTCTTCCAAGGATTGAATTTTAACATCCAAACCGCCAGAAATACCCAGACCAGGGATAGCCGGTAATTCTAATAATTTAAATTGAGCCTCGGGAATTTGTTCTTCAAATTTTTGACGTAGTCTGTTCAAAATGGCTGTAGAAATCATACTTGCCTCTTTCCGTTCATCCCAAGGAATTAAATCTACGACACCAGTAGCAACATTTTCACCGGATCCCATCATCATAGACATACCTTCAATAACAACGAAGTTTTTGACGGCTGGTTCATTTTGAACAATCGGCATAACTTTGTGTGCAACTTCATCAGTACGGCCTAATGTAGCCCCTTCTGGTAAATTGATGCTGATTAAAATCATACCTTGGTCTTCATTGGGCAAAAATGATGTTGTCATACTGTTAAATGTTATAAATGTTAAACCAAAGAAGATAGCAAAGGCGATGCCGATTAGGGTAATCTTTTTTGCAATGGATAAAACAATGCGTTGTGCTGTGTTTGTCGAGCGTTCAATGAAATGGTTGAACCACAATAAAGGCTTGAAATGTGTGCCATCAGACTTTTTGAAAAAGTGTGCTGCTACGGCAGGTGCTAGAGTCAAAGCACAAAAGGTTGAAAAACACACAGCCACACAAATAGTGACGGAAAATTGTTGATAAATTTTTCCTGTAATGCCACCCAAAAAACCAATAGGTACAAAGATTGCTAACAGCACCAAAGTTGTCGCAATTAAGGCCCCCGAAATTTCTTTCATCGTTTGACTGGTCGCATCAATCGGATTCATATCTTCATGGTTTATCAGATAGTCTGCGCGTTCTGTTACACAGATGGCATCATCCACCACCACACCGATAGCCAGTAATAGTCCGAACAAAGTAAACATATTGACGGAATATCCCAATACAGACATGACCGCAAATGTGGATAATAGCGAAACAGGAATTGTTAAAGTTGGCACCAAAGTCATTCGCCAATCTTGCAAGAATAAATACACCACAAAAATCACCAACAAGAATGTAGAAATCAAAGTCCATGCTACTTCTTTTACGGAAGCGCTGATATAATCGGTGGAATCCATGTTGATGGTATAGGCAATATTATCTGGGAAGAAGTGGGATAAGCGTTGTAATTCGGATCTGACATTAGACATTGTTGATAAGGCATTGGCTCCGGATGACAGGTTGATCAACATCGCCACGGACGGGTGTTGGTTGAAATAGGCCTCGTGAGAATAATTTTCTGTTCCAATCTCAATCCGGGCAACATCCGCCAAACGCAACAGACCCCCTTCTTCATTGGTACGAATAATGATGTTTTCAAATTGTTTTGGAGTGGATAGACGTCCTTCGGTTTGTAAGGAATAAACCATCGCTTCGCTGTCGTCATTAGGTCGCGCCCCCAATTTACCCAAGGAAGGTTGATAGTTTTGGCCTTGAATGGCGGTTCGGATTTTTTCAGCAGATAAGTTCAAAGAAGCAATTTTATCTGCATCCAGCCAAATGCGCATGCTTTTTTTTGCACCATAAACGGTTACTTCACCCACACCCGGCACTTTTGCCAAAGGCTTAACAACGCTGTTTTGAAGATAATCGTTGATATCCTGAGCCTTCAGGGAGTCATCGGGTGAATAAAAACTGATAAAGGCTAAAATACTGGACGAGGCCTTTACCACTTTTAATCCGCGGCGTTGTACTTCGGTCGGCAATAAACTTTGAATTTGTTGAATTCTGTTTTGAACTTTCACAGTAGCCATATCAGGATCTGTTCCAGATTCAAATGTCAATGTGAGCATGTAACCGCCGTCAGAGCTGGTAGAACTCATATATATCATATCATCTACACCATTTAGGCCATCCTCCAAAGGAATACCGATTGTTTTGGCAACGGTATCTGCACTTGCGCCGGGATAATCTGCACGTACCCGTACTTCCGGTGGTGTGACGGTCGGATATAGATCAACCGGCAACGAAAACAGACACAAAATACCCGCTAATGATAAAATCAGGGCAATCACGATAGCAAAACGCGGACGTTTGATGAAAAATTGAGAAAACATTATTTTGTCTCCGTTGAAACCTCTTGAATTTTTTGACCGCTATGTAATTTCTGCCCGCCAGCTAAAACAATTGTATCGTTGGGGCCCAGGCCGCTTTCAACTGCAATCAAATTGTTAAATGTTTGTCCTTGTTTAATATATTGTTGCACAACAGTATGATCCGGATTTACACGCATGAGATAAGCTCCGTTGGCATCGCTATAAACGGCAGTTTGTGGAACCAAAACGGTTGTAAAATCTTCATTGGATTTCCATAAAACGGTGACATGATTGTTAGGCATCAATAATTCGTCTTCATTATCATATTCCGCATATAAAGACATCGTTGCCGTTTCCTTGTCCATTTCGTTATCCAAAAAGACTTGATCTGCCGGCAATGGCAACAGAGATTTATCGCTGAGTTCTATTTGTAATTCCGGTTTGTGCTGTGGTAGTTCGTTATTCATCAACATTTTACGCATTTGCAAATGTTCTTTGTCGGTCAATGAAAAATTGATTTTAACCGGTGTTGTTTGTACAATTCGTGCCAAAGGTCCGCTGGATAGGGAAACATAATTGCCCTTTGTAATCAATACTTGACCGATTCGACCCGTGATCGGAGCACGAATTAGTGTGTGCTTCAAATCAATTTCAGCCAGTTGTAAATTTGCATTTGCTTGTGCAACGGATGCTTTTGCTTGGGATAATTTGTTTTCTGCTTTTTCCAAATCAGCAGTGGATACAAATTTGTCCCGATGGAGTTGTTTTTGTCGATTATAATCGTTGTTCAATTGTTTTAAGTCAGCTTCAGCGCGGGCCAATGTTGCCTTTGCTGCCGCAACATTTGCTTCATATCTGTCTTGTTCAATTTTGAATAAGATATCGCCTTCTTTGACCACTTGTCCATCATCAAATAAAACTTCTTCTATATCGCCGGCAACTTGCGTTTTAATATCAACGGCGTTGATAGGCGTAACTAATGCGATAAAACGGGAATTGTTTTCTATTTGGTGTAAGGTGGGTTTGCCGGTTTGGACATACGGGGCCATATTTTGTCCCATCATCTGAGCCATCATCATATTTGACCCATTGCCAGTTTTCTTTCCAAGGAAATAACTACCCCCAATTCCAAGACCAAAAATAATCAGTAATAATATTTTTTTCATACGACCCCCTAAACAGAGCAAGTATAAGTTTTTTTTATCCAAAATGCAAGAACATTTTTTATAAAAAAGTCTTGACACACAGAATAGGATATCATAAACTGAAACCGGTTGAAAATTTTTTAAATGAAAGGGAAAAAATGGAAATCTTTTTAGTTATTTTGGCGTTTGTTGTATTGGGATTTATTGTTTCCTGTTTGAAGATTGTGCCACAAGGGTATGAATATACGGTGGAAACATTTGGTAAATTTTCTAAGATCTTACGCCCGGGTATTCACGGATTAATCCCGATTGCAGAACGTATTGGGGAACGTGTCAATATGATGGAACAGGTGTTGGATATTCCATCCCAAGATGTGATTACAAAAGATAACGCTATGGTGCGTGTGGATGGGGTGGTATTCTTTGAAATTCAAGATGCTTATGCCGCTTCTTATCAAATTCATGATTTATATGCCGGTTTGTTAAATTTGGTTATGACAAACGTTAGAACGGTGATCGGTTCAATGGAAATTGATGAATTGTTGAGCCAACGTGATGTGATCAATCAAAGATTGTTGTCTGTCGTGGATGAAGCGACTGTTCCTTGGGGAACAAAAATCACACGTGTGGAAATCAAGGATATTTCTCCTCCACGCGATTTGATTGATGCGATGGCTCGCCAAATGAAAGCGGAACGTGAAAAACGTGCTAATGTGTTGGATGCTGAAGGTTTGAAACAAGCCGCAATTTTGAAGGCAGAAGGTGAAAAACAAGCTGCTGTATTGGCTGCCGAAGGTGAAAAAGAGGTTGCCTTCCGTCAAGCAGAAGCGCGCGAACGTGCTGCTGAAGCAGAAGCAAAGGCTACCAAAATGGTGTCTGATGCTATTGCTAAAGGCAATGAAAAGTCTTTGAATTATTTCTTGGGGCAAGCGTATGTGGATGCTTTGAAGGAAATTGTAAAGGCGCCGAACCAAAAATTGTTGATGTTGCCGTTTGAGACATCTCAATTAGCCAGTTCCTTGGCTGGTATTGCTGAGGTAACAAAAACTCTTTTGGCAGATCGTAAAACGGATAAGCCCGAGAAAAATACGAGAAAATAAGGAGCATTAAATGACAGGTATTTTTGCCTTGATTGATAGTATGGGAATGTGGGGTTGGTTGAGTTTTGGCCTGATCCTGATGATTTTAGAGTTGATTGTTCCTGGAACATTTATCATCTGGTTTGGTTTGGGTGCGGTTTTAACGGGTATTTGTGTGGGTTTAATGACATTGACAGCCGCAATGCAATTGACCGCATTTATTGTCTTTTCAACCATCAGTGTCTTCTTCGGGTTTTTTGTATATAAGCGTTTGTTCGGGGCCAATAAAGATGTTGGCACACAAGACAAAACCGGGGCGCAAAAATACATTGGGCAATCTTTCAAAGTGGTCGAAGCGATTGAAGACGGATTAGGCAAAGTTGCTGTTGGTGATACGGTATGGTTGGCCAAATCCAAACACCATATTGCCAAAGGGAAACGGGCAAAAGTGGTCGCCGTTGAGGGAACTATTTTAGTCGTGGAATAAGTTTATCTTGCCTTAGATTGGGGGCGTCGAGAAGGCGCCCTTTTATTTTCCAAAATTTTGTGGATCAATTCGGCTGTTTGAGGCGTTAGTTTTTTGTTTTGCGACAGAAGCGTCAAAACTTGATGTGCTTGGGCACGACGGAACGCGTCCATTTTTTGATAGGTACTAAACGCTTGAACCAAACTAGCAGCCATATGGGGATTGGTTTTATCTAAATTAGAGATTTGTTCGGCCAACAAGCTGTATCCGCGTTCTTGATGAAAAGCCAACAAGTTGTTGGAAAATACACCCAATACGGCACGCACGCGGTTCGGATTTAACAAATCAAATCGCGGATGTTTCAATAATTTTTCAACAACATCTACGGTATCCGCACTGGGGATACTGGCTTGAACCATAAACCATCGGTTTAAGGCCAGGTCATCCTTTTCATACTTGAGGTAAAAATCTGTCAAAGCATCCACTTTTTGGGGTTGATTGTTGTGCACAATAGCATACAATGCTTCAATCAAATCGGTAAAATTATTGGCGGATTGATATTGGTGCCACGGACGTTCCTCGTCACCGGTTAATGCTAAGTAACCAAGGGCCATATTTTTCATGGCGCGCTTATCCACTTGTTCCGGATCGGGAGAATACGGGGCATTTGTTTGATTTTGTTCATATATTTGTTCAAATTTATCATGATAGGTTTGAGCAATAGTGCGGCGCACCAATGATCTTTTTTCAAATACTTTTTCTAAATCAACGTCACGCATATTGTTGATGATTTCGCTGGCGGATGGAATGGTCAATGCTTCTGCCACAAAAGCCGGATGTTTTTTGTCCGCTAGATAAGCACCCACAATTTCCAATAATTCGGCTGGCACCTGGTTTTTATTAGTGTAAATCATATCCAGTAATGTATCTAACATGTACTGATGTCCGACTGAGTAACGATTAAAAATATCAGAATCGTATTTGATCAGGTGCAACTTTTCGGCCGGTGTATACTGAATGTCTAAATCAACAAGTGCAGAAAAATGTCTGTTGATGGATAAAACGGGCTTTTCAGCCACTTCAAAGGACCAATCTTGTGTCTTTTTATCAAAAATCAACGTATCGGCCAACATATCTTTACCATTTGCGCCCACCAAACCAAAGGCCAAAGGAATGATAAAGGGATCCGTGGTGTGGTTATGTTTTTGCTCCGCGTGAATGGTGAAAACATGGTTAGCATAGGATGTTTGAATGGATACCTTGGGCCGTCCGGGAATATGATACCACATACAAAATTGTGTCAAATCCATACCGCTGGCGTCTTCAATAGAACGCACAAAGTCTTGGATGGTGACGGCTTGCCCATCGTGACGTTTGAAATAAAGCGCGCACCCCTTCATAAAGTTTTTGTGCCCGACCACTTCACGCATCATACGAATAACTTCGGCCCCTTTTTCATAAATAGTGTTGGTGTAAAAATTATCAACTGATTCAGCTTGTTCCAACAAAACGGGGTGTGCTAACGGACCGTCGTCTTCTGGAAATTGAGCATATCGCAAGGTGGCAACGTCCTGAATGCGTCCCATTTGTTTTGTGCGCACATCCATTCCAAATTCTGTGTGACGGAAAACAGTGAAACCTTCTTTTAATGACAGATGAAACCAATCGCGCAAAGTCACACGATCGCCACTGTAGTTGTGGAAGTATTCATGTCCGACGGTTGTTTCAATGGCAGCATAGGTCCAATCTGAGGCCGTCATGGGACTGGCCAATAATAAAGAATCATTGAAGATGTTTAATGATTTGTTTTCCATGGCCCCCGCGTTAAAATGAGAAACTGCGACAATGGAAAAACGATCCAAATCGTATTCCAGACCAAAGGTATCCTCATCCCATTTCATGGCTTTTTTTAATGATTCCATCGCAAAGGTTAGACGTTCTTTTTTGCCTGGTTCACAATATAAATATAGAGCCACTTTTTTGCCGGATTTTGTGGTGTATGAATCCGTCAAAACATCTAAATTGCCGGCGACCAAGGCAAACAGGTAACACGGCTTTGGAAATGGATCTTGATAGGTAATGGAGGTAGCGCTTTCTTTTGCCACATTCCCATTGGATAGGCAGACGGGATATTTTCTGCGATCGGCTCTGATTGTGACCGTATAAGCACTCAGAACATCGGGATGATCCGGGTAATAGGTAATGCGGCGAAAACCTTGTGGTTCGTTTTGGGTTGTGAAAAGGTCGTTAGAAATATATACTCCGGCCAAGCATGTATTGGCCTTTGGATTGATTTCCACTTTTGTTTGTAAGGTGAATTTCTTTTTATTTGGGCGGATGGTTAAGGCATTCTTTATCACCTTGTATTGACAAGGTTTTCCATCCAATAAAATTTCCTTTAATTTCAAATCAACCCCATCCAAAACCAATGGCTTATCAATTTGATAATCATCAAAATGCAATTTCGATTGGACCAATGTTTTGGAGGGGTTTAACGTGAACACAAGCTCAGTTTTCGGCAACCGATAATGCGGTGCCACATAATCTTTCCGATAAAAGGTCATTTATGCTTCCTGATTTTTTTCATCCAGTAATCGTATTTTTCCTTGTCCTTATCGAAGTAGATATTTGCCAAACTTTTCATTGCATTCAAATGGCCTTGACGAGCGGCGGCTTCGTACATTGGCAATGTCAAATCCGCACTGGCCGGACCAAAATAACGTCTTTCAGACCACACAGCCATTACATATTGGGCATCAGCCAAATTGGCTTGTTCGGCCTTTTGCAACCAAGCAATCGCCTCTTGACGATTTTCCGGAATGCGATCACCAGCATCGTACATCAAAGCCAATTTGTAAGCGGCTTGGGCATCCCCATTTTTTGCCTTGGCCAACAATTCTTGTGCGACAATCGGACCACATTTGACATAGTCAGGGTGTTGCACAGTAATGTCGGAGGACAAACAATGATGTGGTTGAATCACATGACGATAGATAATTAAACCAATAATACCAACGACGAGGGCGATGATTAAGAAGACGAAAAATTTTTTTATTAGACGCATTTTTACTCCTT
>JAFPYW010000040.1 GCA_017394405.1 Alphaproteobacteria bacterium | reverse complement strand
GCAAAATTTGCAGATAAAACAAACGACCCAACAAAATAAAACTAATAATAACGAAGAATACGACCAACCACAGTGTGCGTTGAATCATGACATGAATTTTTTCATATTTCCAAACTGTCATGATACCTCCCGAGCTTTACGATCCAAATGCCCGAAAAATCGCATCAAGAACGGATACACCAATACTAAAACGACCGTTTCAACTGCTATTGGATAGATGGAAACCGGATGGATGGCCAAACAATATATTAACGCAAAAGTCAACAACTCAAGCAAAATCAAACCTACAGAAAAGATCCCCCACAAAGGGATAAAAGTCAATTCAATCAAGTATTTACGAAAGAAATTTCCCACAAAATACATCAAAACATAACTGAACGTAATCACACCGCAGGGGCTTTGTACAAATAATTCAGTGAAGAGGCCCAGCAAAAAAACAGCCCAAACACTCAATACTTTTGGATTATAAATAGAAAAATAAAAAACAGGAATCAGCACCCATTGAATTGCATACGGATAATATGGCAAAAAATGATACGGAATTTGGTTTAACAAAATCAATACAATACACAGCAAAAAGGGGGCACTGCGAGCCAATAAAAATCTAGCATTTAATTGACGCATTATGGCTCCTCACAATCTTTTGTTAATAAAACATCTCCTAAACCAAAATCAACCAAATGGACAAATTCTAAATTTTCACCAGTTTCAAACAATTCTACTTCTATATCTTCTTCGTCTGCTTCTAGCACGATGCCGACACCTAATCCGGATGGATAAACACCCATATAGCCGGATGTTAAAATAACATCGCCTTTTTTAATCTCATTCAAACGATCAGAAAAGATCAATTTAGGATGGTTTGTATTGTCGCCTGTTAAAATGGCCGGAATACGACCAGCCCCCACCAAAACTGGTACTCGCGACAAATAATCTGTCAATAACATCAAACGACTGGCATGTTTTCCAACTTCAATAACACGCCCCAAAATACCCGTATCTGTCATGGCAACAGAACCATTCTTTATTCCATCTTTATACCCGGCTAAAGCAATATAAGATCTGGAAAATTTATCCCCCGTATCCATTGCCACCCGAGCAGACACAGATTTTGATTTCGGGTAAGGCACATATTTTGCCATTTTTTTAACAGCGTCCTGTTCGGCCTGTAATTGCAAAGCCAAAGCCCTCCAACTGCGTAAAATTTGATTTTCGCGCTCTAAATCCTTATTTCTTTGATATAGGAAAACAACATCCGAAAATGTTTTTTTAGTACTTTTTACCCAACGTGCAGGGACGGATAAGAAAGAAATCAATGGCGCCATTTTTTCAGACGCAACATCCCGCACGGACACAACTACCGAATTTTGGGTGCGCCACATAGCCATCAAAACAATTGCCAGCATTAAAAACACGACAGGAACCAGTCGTCTGATCTGGGATCTAATCCTTTTCAGGCGAAACTGCTTATTGTCCATGTGAGCCCCTTTGGGTCAAAAGTTTAATACATGCTGGTCAAAATGTTTTCAAATTTACCAACTTCTTCCAAAGCCTTACCTGTGCCCAAAACAACACATTGTAAAGCATTTTCAGCCACAGAAACTGGCAAACCCGTTGCTGTGCGCAAAACGTCATCCAAACGACGCAACAAAGCACCACCACCGGTCAACATAATACCTTTATCAACGATATCAGCAGCCAATTCCGGTGCCGTATGTTCCAGAGCCACTTTCACCGTTTCCACGATTTCATGAACGGGCGCAGATAAGGCCTCTGAAATTTGACGTTCTGTTACAATAATTTCCTTTGGGATACCCCGCATCAAATCACGACCTTTGACGGGAATTTTCTTTCCATCACCTTTACCTGGCATAGAGGCCGCACCGATATCCTTTTTCACACGTTCGGCGGAAGCATCACCAATCAACAAACTGTGCTGACGGCGAATATAGTTGATGATGGCTTCATCCATTTTATCTCCACCAACACGGACAGAGTTTGCATACGCAATACCGCCCAAACTCATCACCGCGACCTCGGTTGTACCACCCCCGATATCAACGACCATACTTCCAGACGGCTCATTCACCGGCAATCCGGCGCCCAAAGCAGCGGCCATTGGTTCTTCAATCAAAAACACCTTGCGAGCATGGCTATTTTCAGCGGCTTCCTGAATAGCACGACGTTCCACAGCGGTAGAACCAGATGGAACACAAATAACAATCATTGGTCGTGTCAAAGAATGTTTATCCAAGGCCTTTTGAATAAACCGACGAATCATTTCTTCCGCAACATCAAAGTCAGCAATCACGCCTTCACGCAAAGGACGAATCGCTTGAATTTGTGTATTTGTTTTACCAACCATCAATTTGGCTTCGTTTCCAACGGCAATAACTTGCTTCTTGCCGCGAATATCTGCCACCGCAACAACGGATGGTTCATTCAAAACAACGCCGCGACCACGCACATATACCAAAGTGTTGGCCGTACCCAAATCAATAGCCAAATCGGATGAAAAAATATTCAAAAACTTCTTTAAGCGAGATAAAATCATTTTAAGCCTTTCTGTTAGTAAAAATATTCATACACCAATTATAATAAAAAAACAAGTCCTTTTTGATAAAATTTTAACCTCTTATTGCAATACAAATAACTTCCGGCATTTCCTGTTCCTCTTCACCCTCTTCCGGATCGCATGAAAATGGTTGAATATTTCCTCTGCAATTACACATCCTTCCGCTGGAAGTCCCTTCGCAAATTCTGACAACATCGCCAATATTGATATCAACTGCTTGACCCGTCTCGTCCGTATTTATCATTTTAACCAATTCGCGACAAACGCCACGGGTAATCCGATTACCACCATGAATTGCACCAACGGCGACTTCAATAACACTCTGCCCCATATAAGAACTCTTGTATAACTCATTTGAATCGGCACTGAGCCCATAACCGTAAGCCGTCACATAATTTGCATTTGCATCTCGGCGATCAAACATACCCTTTGTAAAACGATTCTCATTGGCCAAAGCGGTTCGTTTGCGGGCTTCTTCAACAATATTGTTTGCATGCAATTTGGCCAAGGATCTGCCATACAGGGACAATCCTCCTAATGTTAAGGCACCAATCATAGCAAGAACACCTATCATTTCTACCATTGTACGACCTTGTTCGTGATAATTTTTCAAAAACATAATAACTCCTTGTTTGTAATATCGTGGCCATGCTAGCATAGATTAAAGAAAGTGTCAATAAAAAAACCCGCTTTTCAGCGGGTAAAAAAAGTGGAACAGTAAAAAGAAGGGGGAAATCCAAACTTGTCTGCAAGGTTGAGGAGTATTACATAACAAGCCTCTTTACTGTTCCGGCGAAAATTATATCATAAAATATTTTGTTTGTCAAGTATTTTTTACATTTCTTGAGAAACAACTTTAACAGCATTTGTTAAAGTAGGATTCACGGCCTGTTTTTGCTCAATAGCTGGAGCTTTTTTGCTACTACGAGTCAATGCTTTAATGCCACCAACAACAAAGCATCCCACCATACCAGCGAGAATCACAAGAGTCATAACGGCCGGCCATGGACCAGTTCTTAAATCTTTTTCCGTAAAGGTGTCACCATATTCGGAATGGTATAACCCATCTTCACCTTTTGTTAGGCCATAAAAATTCTTTGTTTGTTCTGTCATCTTAAATCTCCTTTCGAACAAGGGATATTCTATCACAAAAACCATTTTTTGTCAAGTGTTTTTCGTTTTTTGTTATATCTTCCCCCTCTATTCCTTAAAAAATGCTTGCATAATTCCCAAAGTATAGTAAAATAATAGCCATAAACAACCTTTATAAAGGATCAAGATGGCAGAAAAATCGATTTTTGAACAAATCAAAAAACAAAATGGTGAGCATTTTGCCAAGGCCATCCGCGCTTATGATAGCGGTATATTCGATGTACCCGGCATTGTGGATATTGTAAAATATGCCGGCCGCGAAGCCGAGCCCATTATTCCTTATTTGGAATCATTAAAAGATATTCAAATTGAGGCACAAACCGTTTGCAAAGATCCAATTACATTGTTATCCGAGGCCGGTTATGATGCCTATTATGCCGACACATTGGAAAAACAAAACGCTATTCAACGATATTTTGCCCCGGGGGAAGAACTTTGTACTTTTCGCGATCCGGAACGTTTCCAACATTATTATATCATCAACGCCATTCGAAAAGATGTGGATAAAATCAAACGTGAAGATTTTCGTGGAAAAGAACGTCGTGAAGATAAATACGGCACATCTGTCATATCTATTCAAATTTTGAAAAATGGTGGCTTCATTTCCATTAAAAACCGTTATAATCACACCGTTCAAAACCCCGACAACACCTTTAATTCAAATCCGGACAGGATTATTCGTGGTCTTGCCGATTCTATTCGTCACCATTTCCATGTGGATTTTTCTTCACGTGCGGCCGCCCTGCCCAATAATTATATTCTGCTAAACTGTCACCAAGTTGTGCGTTATAATTTAGAGGCAAACAACGTGTATTTCGGTGATGGTTTCTATGTTAAAGATGGCGATCTTCACCCCATTGATACAGACAAAGAAATTTTAATGGATCAGTTCCTTTTTAATATGAAAGATAAAACAATCATAGATGTGGCCGATGAGCACATCCGCGGTGGTTTTGGTGAAATCGATTGCTTCTTACGGGTTTTTCCAAAGGAAATTAAAGGTAAAAATGTTCATATTACGAAAGATAAAAACGGGTACCATTTATTTGCAGATAAAGAAGAAATACTTACCATTAAAGATGGCCGGATAACGGCTGTCAATTTGCCCACAACACAAAAGATAGGGGATAATTTTTTATTTCGGGCGGACGAAATTTCCTCATTTACCGCCCCACAATTAAAAGAAGTAAAAGACGGATTTTTAGGTCACACCCCAAAACTATTATATCTTCGTTTGCCATCTTTGCAAAAGACCGGGAAAGCATTTCTTATTGATGCTTCATATCTTCGCGTACTTTCCGTACCACGTCTAACAACAATAGAACCATTTTTCTTGAAACGGGTCAGTTGGCTCGGCTTGCTTGATGCTCCAAAATTGCGCTGGAACAGGACCACTTTAAACCCGATACCATTATCAAAATTCTTTAACGACCGAACCTCCTGGAAGGCAATTTCGCAGGAATCTGAATGTTTTCATATCCCTGTCTGTATGTTCGCAACAAATGCACCGCTATTTTCCAGATTTTTACCCGCAAATATGATTTTACCGAAAGATTTTTCTGTGGAACAATACATAGAACAACTACCAAACGGCATTGAATCTTTGCGAAACATCATAACCAGACCGCAAAACACACCACAACAACCGCAACCGACCCCTGCGCCTGCCCGTCCAAACCGGGTAACAAAGCCAGCGGCCAAAAAATTGGCGGTAAAAATACGTCAGCGACAATCTTCCAGATAATTCCCACAAAATCGAAAATTTCTCTTGCATTTGATGACAAAATGTGGTATAAATCCCCTTGCCTATAAAGAGTGTGCGAGAGACAAGCTCGTTGACCACACAGCAACCAGCCAAAAGGCAACGGTGCTAATGCTTGGATGATGGGCGGCAGATACCCCCATCGTCGTCGATGGGATTTTTTTTACCCTCTTTATCGGTATTTTTTAACCAATAAGGAGAACAAAATGACAATAAAAATAACTGTAACCTCACCAAATGAAGATAAAAAAGCATTAGAAACACTCTTTTCTAATATTGAGTTGATTATGGCCCACAAAGATATAATTTTAAGCACGCCGGAATATTACAACATTCACGTGGTGGGCGTGGGCGTGTATCCTTTGTACATCCCGGCATTAAAACTATTTCTGGGGGATCTGATAAAACTATGGAATGAAACGCCTTGGAAACAAGGAAATAACTATTTTTACTATACGATTGGCAGCCCTTTATCTGGCAGAAATTCCAGTAAATCATGGAACTCCAAACAGGGTTTTTCAACCACTCACCTTGATTCAATCGGTGTGTTATTAAAACCGGCCTATTTACTGATCAACACAGGGAAAACAACCACATCTGCCGGCTGCGTTCCCGTCAATGTACCCCACCGCACGCCGTCAAACTTAACAATACATGATTTGATTGATAAATTTACGACAACAAAACTCTTGCACTAAGTATCAAATTTTGCTATCATACTGGGGTATGCCAATAAAAGCAAATCTTATTGAAAGGCAACCATTATGGCGTTAAAAGAACAAAAACTATATTCGGATGAGCAACAGGCGTATTTAAAAAATTTTCAGATATTAGAAAATTTAATTATAAAAGATCCTGATAAAACATTTCAGGATAACCTTTATGATCAAAGAAATAATCTTTCCACAAAAGACTATTCTTTTTTGATGACATGCAATTCCATTAGAAATATATTATCACATAAAGAACAAGCAAAATTTATCGCCACGCCCCAGCCTTTAATAAATGAATTACATAGGATAGTTCAGCGTTATACCCAAACAGCATATGATATTTCGATTAAAGATGTATATTTTAAAAAAATTACAGATCCTTTATTACCAACCCTTAAAGATATGAAAGAAAAAATTTACACTCACGTTCCTATTTTGGATGAAAATGATGCTTTTTTGGGCGTGTTGAGTGAAAGTTCCATTTTTAATTATATTGCGAAACAGGAAGAACTTCTTTTAGATTTACGTGACTTGAAGATTTCTGAGTTGGCCGACGAATTAAATATAGATAGGAATAATGAATCTTTTAAGTTTGTGCCTCGTGATATGTCAATACTCCAGTTAAAGGATATATTTAATAAAGAACTTGAATCTAAAAAAAGGTTAGGCGCTGTATTTGTAACAGAAACAGGTCAAAAATCCGAAAAAATACTCGGAATTATAACTTCTTGGGATATGTGTCCCTTTTAAGCAATTGAAAAAATATTTTAATAAAGTATAGGGTACAAAATGGCAAGGAAAAGATGCAAAATTAACGATTTTAAATATCCGTCATCCGATAAAATAAGCGGACGTAGTTCAACAATATGTAGGTCTATGGCCTGTACTTTATTGGAAAGAGTACCCTGCTCTAATGATGAAGAAGTAATATGGAAGAGTTTTTTCTCGGAAAATAAATGTGCATATTGTGGAAAAGACGCAACACATTTGGATCATCTTCATCCTTTAATATTTGACAGGAAACCAACAGGATATGGAACAGAACCAGGGAATTTGGTTCCTTGTTGTGGCGAATGCAATCAACCCAAAGGTAATATGTCTTGGAAAGAATATATGGAAAAACTTAAGAAAGATTGCGAGACGAAAGAGGAAAAAGAACTAATACAAAAACGTATTGATAACATTGAAGCATTTCAAAAAACCATGCCTCCGAAAAAAGTTATATTAACAGATGAGATGCTGAATAAATGGACGGAGATGTTGGAGAATTTTACCAGGGATCTAGAGGAAGCGGCCAAAGAACTTCAAAAAATGCATGATGAAATATATAAAAAGTGATTTAGTCCTCTTGAGTGGATTTGAATTGGTGATATTTTAATCAAAAAAACATTTTACAAAAAGGAAAACCGCCATAAAAGGCGGTTTTTTTTATTGGTCGGAGCGGCGGGATTTGAACCCACGACCACTTGCCCCCCAGACAAGTGCGCTACCAGGCTGCGCTACGCTCCGAGTGACCCTATTTATATCTTTTTTTTCAAAAAAAATCAAGTTTTTTTTATTTTCCCTGTTGACAATGTATTTTTTTTAACCTAAAATGAGAACAAAACAAGAACAAAGGAGACAAGATGCTGACCAAAAAGCAATTAGAACTATTTGATTTTATTAAAAAATATGTTGCTGAAAACGGGGTTGCCCCCTCGTTTGATGAAATGAAAGATTATTTGGGCTTAAAATCAAAATCTAGCATTCATCGGCTTATTTCCGCTTTAGAAGAACGACAAGTGGTTCATCGTTTGCACAATCAGGCACGAGCAATTGAGTTAAAAGAATTGTCCCCCGCCCCTGATATTGCCAATGATGTGACTCAAATTCCTTTGTACGGAAAAATTGCCGCGGGATTACCAATTGAAGCAGTTGCCAATGAAACGGAAACAATAGCCGTCCCAACAGCCATGACCAAAAATGGTGAATATTATGCGTTGTTGGTTGAAGGCGATTCCATGATTAACGCTGGCATCTTAAATGGGGATACGGTTATTATTAAACGCGCGGCCCAAGCCAGCGATGGGGATATTATTGTGGCCTTGATTGACGGATATGATGTGACATTAAAGCGCTTGCGCAAACGAGCTACCTCTATTGCTTTGGAACCAGCAAATCCAGCCTATGAAACGCGTATATTTACAACCGATCGCGTTGAAATTCAAGGCATTTTGACGGGTCTTATCCGATCCTATTAAAAAATTATTGACTTTTCACTTTTCGTTATATATTATGTAAATTGGTTGAGGTGAAGGGTTTTGTATATGACAAATAAAGTGAATTTCGGTGACGTAATCACCGCTATGGTGACACCTTTTAAACCTGACGCAGATCAAAATGTGGCTTATGATGAAGTTGCATCTTTGGCGAAGTACCTTATCAATAATGGAACTGACACAATTTTATTGACAGGATCTACTGGCGAAGCAGCGCAGTTATCCCCCTTAGAAAAATGGGATATTCTTTTGGCTGTTCGCAGGGCTGTACCACAAGCCAGAATTATGGTCGCCACAAGCGACACAAACACCGGGCGTGCTATATTGAAGGCCAAAACTGCGTTCCAACTTGGTGCAAATTCTATTTTGGTGGCGGTTCCCGAATACATTAAACCTTCTCAACAAGCACTTTTTATTCACTTCAATGCCATAGCCAAAGCGATTGATGGAAAACCAATGATGATTTACAATATCCCAGGCCGCACAGGCAAAGAGATTTATCCTCAGACAGTAGCTAGATTGGCCAAAGAAAATCCAACTATCGTTGGTATTAAACAAAGTTTAGGCAACATGGACAAGGTGACCGAATTAAAGATGCTTTGCCCGCCTGATTTCCAAGTATATTCCGGGGATGACAGCTTGACCTTGCCGATGTTGGCATTGGGGGCTAATGGCGTTGTCAGCGTGATGTCTCATTTGGAAGGCCAAATGATTAAAGAGATGATATCTAATTTTAAGGGCGGCCATATGTTCCAAGCACAAATAAGAAACCATATCCTTCATCCGTTATTTTCCCGCGTAACAATGCATGATCATGGTGACGATTTTGCCAATCCGTTGCCTGTTAAAGAAGCATTATATCGACGGAAATTGATTTCCTCTCCAGTCGCACGGACATTGGGAGAAATGTCTAAAGGGGCCAAAAGAGATATGGGAAGATGCTTGCGTGCCGTTAAGGAAGCAAAAGAGCAATTTTATGGGAAGGAAAAACTTCCGCCGAAAAAGAAAAAGATCAACAACATAAAGGGGGAAACATGCCAAAAAAGGATTCAACAAAGGCCGGACGCTCATCGTTAAAAGACAACCTTGCAAAACTGACAGCCCCGAATCATTCGCTATCTGATCTCATCGATTTGGTCGGATATCCGAAGTTGATTCGTATGATTGATGATGGCGTTGATGATTTTAATTCAGCGAATCAAGATTGTTGTTTATCTTTGATTATGGCAGCCAGATATATGGGGATTATCTCGGCTTTGGAAACCATGCAAGATCAGCATTTTCAACCTGCCCCTCGTTTCTTAAAAAAATACCAGCTAATTCATGGCAACTTAAAACAAGACCTGAAACATGTGCTGGATATTTATAAAAAACTGAAAACCGGCCCAAAGGGGATTAACTGGCCAGTTTTGAACGCCTACGAAGCACAGCATCCAAGTGCCAATTTGACTGAGCAATTTCAAAAAATGGATGTCCACCTGATCCACAGGCCTCGTTTCTCATGCCCAGCACTCATGGCGAAAGCAAAGGAAAAGAATGCCTAAAATCAAAAATATTTTTTGGGATGTGGATGGCGTTTTGGCTGATCTGAACCATGCTTATTATACTTTTTTAACTGAACATCCAAATTATCGTGATCAGTACAAAGATTTGAAATTTGAAGATATGGACAAAGTGTTGCCGATTGATCCTAAATATGGTGCTTTGGAACTTAAAACACACCCGACTCTTGGCCCCCAAATGGATCACGATTTTTGTCATAGTGAGTTCTTTGAAAAACGCCCCTTGTATCCCGGCGTTATTGAAGCATTAAAAGAATTTCATGAATTGGGGTATAAACAATTTACTTTGTCCGCTACCTTTAATGTGGAAGTAAAGAAAAAATTGTTGAATAAATTGTTAGTTGATGTGAAAGATTTTTTGACGATAGAATGTGTTCAACATGGCCAATTTATGCACGATACAGCCAAGGAAGATTCCTTAAAGGCGTGTTTTGACAAATATGGTTTATTGTCCGATGAAACAGTTCTGGTTGATGATAGAATCTATAACCAATATGCTGCGATTCATGTGGGGGCGCATCCCATTCGTTATCGTTGCCCTTTTACAATGGATTTGCCTGAGGACTTGAAATGGATTCCGGAAGTGCACAATATGAATGAATTGAAGGAATTGTTGGAAAATGACAAAATTAAATAAAAAGCCGCTCATTATTTGGGATTTTGATGGTGTGATGGCTGATTCAGAAAAATTATGGGTTGGCGTCTGGCGTGACACATTAAAAAAAGAAAAAAATATTGTTTTGACACGTGATCAAGAAATAGAGTTGTTGGCCGGAATGGCTGATAGAACCAAGAAGCATCATATACAAAAGGCGTTTCCTAACGAAACATTTGATGCTGAATTTATGCGCAAGATTGAAGAGGGCGAAACTTATGCGGGGAATCATTTTTTGCGTCCCATAATGGGTGTTGAAAAGATTCTTCAGGATAAACATTTTGATCACTGTATTGCAACGGGAAGTACGAAGGCACACCTGGTATGGAAAATGGATCTATTAAAATGGACAAACAAGTATATGAATTCAAACGATTATTTTACCGTTGATATGGTGGAGCATGGAAAACCAGCCCCAGACATATTTTTACTGGCAGCTAAAACAAAAGGCCACGATCCAAAAGATTGCGTTGTAATTGAAGATAGCATCCATGGAATGAATGCTGCCAAGGCCGCCGGCATTAAATGTATTGCCTTTATCGGCGCGGAAGGTAATGACACCCCAGAATATCGGCGTAAATGTTCAGAAACTGGGGTTATCGCCGTATGTGCCACGATGGAGAAAGTGCATAAAACACTTCAAAAATTATTCATTGATTCCATGAACTAAATAAGGCGTATAGAAAATATTTGATTTAATGAGACTGGAAATTTGTCTTGGGATAAGGGTAATTTCCCCAGACACTGATGTTTTTGCTTTGTCATCCAGTTTGATCGGTGTAATGGCACTTCCTGCATAGTCCGGGAAACCACTTAAATTTTCGATTGGATTATCGTAAAAAGAAATCCCACCGCGGATTATTTTAGGTGCCCCCTTCAAATTACGTAATTGGTTATGAGCACACATAAATGAGCCACTCAGCACAACATTTTCAAGTGATGGCAATTCGGTCAACCCTAATCCTTCCAAATTCAAAGAAGATTCATAAAATTTTCTGTCCGTGGGCAAATGAAAAACATCATAGTATTGACCATTACTTCTTAAAAGTCTTGCCTGATGTGCGGCTGCTGTACGCATAGGCAATTGCAAAGCATTTACAAAACTGGCCACCGCAGGAATATCAACAGGATGAACGAGATCGTTTGCCTTACCCGCACAATCCGTGATGATTTTTTCTTTAGGCCGCACTGTGACATTAACTCTGGGAATATTTTGACTGTTTCGAATTGAATAAACGATAATATCCGGGTTTTCTTTTTCAACCTCAGTTAAATAGGATAGCAAATCATCGGACAGACAGTTTGCCATTTTATACCCCTCTAACTTCATAGCAGCAGCATTTAATAATTGAACAGCATAGTAACCATTGGGTAAATCCATTATACGCTTTACTTTGGCATTGCGTTTATTTTGTATCAATTCATTACATTCCCATTTAAGTGTTTGTTGAACGGCTTGGATATAATCCGGATAATCATGTTTTCCCTTCAAATAATCTAAATAAACCTTTGGTGGGCGACCAGTTTTGCGGCTAAAAAAGACAACCTGATCAATGTGTTCCCCCGCCATTGCCTTCAAAAACAAACCAACACGCCGAATTTCTGTTTGTATTTCGGACGGCATTTTACTTGAATCAAATACGTATATTTTTTCATGATTATTCAAAGCATTGGTGACCCATTCGGGCTGCGATGTTACATCCTCACCTTGCTCCACAGGACGTAAAAAAGGCAAATTCTCTGTTCCTTGCCAATACCTGCACAAACGGTCTTGCAAATATCGTATAGCCATAAATTCAGAAAGCATTTCCTTTTTTTGAATGATTTCTTGAAGAGTATGTTTAGATTTATTAAAATTTCTAAAGATAGGATTTAAATCTTGGGCGCAAATTTCCAGCGAAACATATTTCTTAAAATCATCTTGATTCACTATGTTGATGAACATCATTTATCTTTCATATAAGGAGGGAAATGGTCGGAGCGACTGGATTCGGACCAGCGACACCTTGCTCCCAAAGCAAGTACTCTACCAGGCTGAGCTACGCTCCGATTGACAACTATTATACCAAATATTCAAAAAATTGCAAGTCTTTTTTATAAAACCTTATCTAACCACACTCCAACAGAATGGAATAAAAGGTTGTTCCAAGATGAAACACCGCTCCATCCATGCGCAGCAAAGGCCCATACAACCCCAAATGTCAACAAATTTGCTGTTGGTAAAAATAAAACAGAAAATAACCATCCTGCCGTTGGAAAATCGGTTTGATCCCCGTGAATTTGTACAGCATTAGAAACCAAATGATATCCAAACATGACGCCCAAAACCGGCATAAAAAAGAATGGCAATGCAATTCCTTGAAGTGTCCAAAACAAACTAGCCAACATAATAAGTAAAGGGAATGTCGGAATAAAATAAGGGGCTAATGTAATAAACCAATTCCCCTCTCCATAAAAAGAAAATGCCCCACCCCGATCTGATTCTATGTTCATAGATTTGGGTGCATGAAAAGTCAATAATGCCGCCACCATATGTGTAAATTCGTGTTCAAAAATGGAAAAATGAGAGCCGTTTAATCCAGGTATTATAAACCACACAAAAATCATTCCAAGCATAGGTACAACAAAAGTCAGCATAAAATCATAGTCTAATGTTTTCCGAATCATCATTATATCTGCGTCTAATGCTGGCATAAATAACAACACCATTGCCACGGCAATAGGCCATTTCAAAATCCGCAAAAGAAAATTCATTCCATGTTGCATTTTCCTTCCCTTTCCTGTTTTTTTATGCTACACTGATTTCAAATAAAAAGAAAGAGGTTTTTTATGGATTATACAGAATATTTGGTTATTTCGTTGCTGATTATTGTTTTGGTCTTGTCTGTTATCGCGGTTTTGCGGTTGCGTGTTTTGCTGCGCCCTTCCCGCAATACAGAGGCATTGGAGCATTTGGAACGTATGATGCGGGCAGACGCCAAAGATCTGCGTGAAGAATTGACCCAAAACTTAATGAATTTTAATGATTCTATTCGGCAATCTATGGAGCAACGCTTGGAGATAATGCGTGCAACCGTGGATGAAAAATTACACACCACCTTGGAAAAACGGTTAGGCGAATCCTTTGCCCAGGTTTCGGAACGTTTGGAACAAGTCCACAAAGGGCTTGGTGAAATGCAAAACTTGGCTAGTGATGTTGGAGGATTAAAACGAATTTTGACTAATGTTAAAACGCGCGGAACATGGGGTGAAGTGCAATTAGGCAACTTGCTTTCGCAAATGTTGGCACCGGAACAATTTGTTCAAAACGCTCATATTAAAGACGATGGTGAAGTTGTGGAATATGCCGTTAAATTACCAGATGAGGTTTTGATTCCCATTGACTCAAAATTCCCCGTGGAAACCTATGAACGTCTAATTGCGGCAGCGGAAGGGGCAGATGTAAATGCTGTAGAACAATGTGTTTCAGAACTTGAAAGAACAATCAAAACACAGGCTGAAAAAATTTCAAAAAAGTATATTCTGCCACCAAAAACAACTAATTTTGCTATTATGTTTTTACCAACTGAAGGATTATATGCCGAGGTAATGAAACGCCCTGCTTTGCCCGATGAAATTCAGCGCAAACATCGCGTAGCAATTACCGGCCCCAGCACCTTGGCGGCTTACCTAAACGCTTTACAAATGGGGTTCAAAACATTGGCGATTCAAAAGCGATCTAATGAAGTTTGGACAATTTTGGGCCAGGCCAAGACAGAGTTTGAAAAGTATGGCAACTGGATTGACAGGTTACGTAAGAATTTGGATCAAGCCCACAAGACATTGGATGAGGCAGACACACGTACACGAGTCCTAACACGCAAATTACGCTCTGTTGAAACAGACGAAACCCTGCCAGAAGACGACACCAAATTATTGGGTGATTTGATCAACCCAACGGAATAAAAAAATCCCCGAGAAATCGGGGATTTGCTTTTGTTTATCGGATTTGTGATTTGCTATGAAACCGTGGCATAGAACTGTGTGTTTTGGCACAGATTAAATCGTGATCACGGCGTTCATTCTTTTCTTTGCATTGTGCCGCAAATTTTGCCTGACGTCCCAAACGAGCCGCTAACACTTCTTCACTTGGCAATTTGACATATTCAATGTTGCCTAAAGTACCATAATTTTGAATAAATGTTCTGCGTGCATCCACAATACCTTTGTGTGTTCTTGGATTCCAAACAAACACCAATCCTGCGGGCAAGTGCATTTCTTCATCTGGACGTCCAGCACCTTGTTCGCTGGCTAAATAAGATTGATTAAAAATGCCACCGGCCATACTGTTGCGCTCTTGATAATTTTTCTTACGCAAAACAATTTCACGATGTGTTAAAGGATGACGTTTCCAGGCCTGACCTTGTGGCGCAACAACTACTTCTCCTTTATAATCAGGAGAAATATACTTTAATTGATCTTCCTTGGCAACAACGCGATCCACACCGTGTAGGCGTTCTGGAATAGCTTCCACATAAGTTTGGCTGAGGTTTAACACCAAAATCGGTGTCCCGTCTTCTTTTTTATCTTGGGCCGCATAATAACTTAAATTACTGGGCAATCGTGTAATATTTGACATCTTTATCCTTTCACAAAAAAACGGGAAGCATTGTAACACTTCCCGTTGATTTTGTCAAGTCTATTCTTTATTTAGACTTTTTGATAACAGTCTGTCCGCCCATGTAAGGTTGCAACACTTTTGGAATCACCACAGAGCCATCAGCCTGTAAGTTGTTTTCCAAGAAGGCAATCAACATCCGTGGCGGGGCCACTACCGTATTGTTCAATGTATACGCAAAGTACTTTTTGCCATCTTTTGCTTGCACACGGATCTTCAAACGGCGTGCTTGGGCATCACCTAATGTTGAACAAGACCCAACTTCAAAGTATTTCTTTTGACGTGGGGACCATGCTTCAACGTCGCAAGATTTAACCTTCAAATCAGCCAAATCACCCGAACAGCATTCCAATGTTCGAACAGGGATATCTAATGTACGGAAGAAATCGACCGTGTTTTGCCACAATTGGTTATACCATTTCATATGATCTTCTGGCTTACAAACAACGATCATTTCTTGTTTTTCAAATTGGTGAATACGATAGACACCACGTTCTTCTATACCATGAGCCCCCTTCTCTTTTCTAAAGCAAGGAGAATAGCTGGTCAAAGTATAAGGCAATTCTTCCTCTGGAATAATCTGGTCAATAAACTTACCGATCATGGAGTGTTCGGATGTTCCAATCAAATACAAATCTTCACCTTCAATTTTGTACATCATGGCATCCATTTCGGCAAAGCTCATCACACCGGTCACCACTTGAGAACGAATCATAAATGGTGGCACATAGTATGTAAAGCCACGACCAATCATAAAATCACGTGCATAGGACAAAATGGCCGAATGCAAACGAGCTATGTCGCCCTTCAAATAATAGAAGCCATTACCAGCCACGCGACGGGCAGAATCCAGATCCAAACCATCCAAGGATTCCATTAAATCTGTGTGATATGGGATTTCAAAATCAGGCACTTTCGGTTCGCCAAAGCGTTCCACTTCCACGTTTTCGGAATCATCTTTACCAACTGGCACAGATGGATCAATGATGTTAGGAATCACCATCATCCGCTTTTTAATTTCTTCTTGGAACTTTTCTTGTTCAGCTTCCAATTCAACAATTCTATCGCCAATTTGTTGACTTTCTGTTTTAATGGCTTCGGCTTCATCTTTTTTGCCTTGCCCCATCAACGCACCGATTTGTTTAGAGAGAGAGGTTCTTTTGGCACGCAGGGATTCAACTTCTGTAATAGCAGTACGATTTTTCTTATCTAAATCAATAACTTCATCCACCAAAACCAATTTTTGATCTTGGAATTTTTTCTTGATGTTTTCTTTCACCAAATCCGGATTATCCCGAATAAGTTTAATATCTATCATTTTCTCTCTCCTTTATTAAATAAAGATATTCACAAAGCCCGCAAAAATAGGATACAGCGTGCCGACAAACCAACCGACAAGATCCAATCCCATCATGGGTAACAAGAATAATACACCAATTAGAATAAAAAGTCCATACTTTTCTGTTTGTGAATATAAATTTGCCAATTTCTTTGGTAAAACGGACCATAAAATACGCCCACCATCCATTGGTAATATCGGCAACAAATTAAAACAAGCCAACACCAATGAAAAGGTAATACCATTCTTTAAGTTTTGAATAAACCATTCCATGATAGGATTGACGGTGGGGAATAACCACAAAGCCAAGCGACCGACTAAAACAAAAACAATCGCTAACAACAAATTTGCTATCGGGCCCGCTGCCGCAACCAATCCTGTGTCTCTTTTGGGATTATTCAAATGAGAAAAATCGACCGGCACCGGCTTCGCCCAACCAAATAAAATTGGCGACCGAATCAACAATAAAAAAACGGGAACAAAAACACACCCGATCAAGTCAAAATGTTTGGCCGGATTCATGTTCAAACGCCCCATCAACCACGCCGTTTTATCCCCCAATTTCAACGCCACATACCCATGTGCAACTTCATGCAAAATTATGCATAATAACAAAGGGATAATCCATGTTGTTAAAGTATAAATTGATGTCATTTTCTGATCACTTTACAGGGATACACTCTTGCTTTTTCTTCTTCAACTTTTCACACAAATTTACCACCTGTTCTTTTGTGGAAAATTCACCAACTTGCAACCGCCAAAAAGTTCCTTTTCCAGGGATGGTGGCGGACACAATTTGGTATGGCATATCAGACAACAAAGCGGCCTGTTTTTTAGCAATTTGTTTCCAAGAAGATTCAACCTTTGCCTTGCTGGCGGATGATAATAATTGAGCGTGCCATGTATTCGCCGCGGTTTTCTTCGCAGCCTTAGGTTCTTCGGTTTTGGCCACCTTTTCTTGAACGGCCGTTGGTTTTACAGGCGGCACAGGCGGAATTGCTGCAATTTCGACCTTTTTAGGTTCCTCTTTAGCCGGCTTTTCAGACTCAACTACTTGTTCAACACGCTCGGTCTCCTCTTGCACTTCGGCAACTGGTTCAACCGACGCAACTACTTCTGGTGCTTCTGGAGCCACCTCCATATCGATCAACGCCTCTTCTTTTATCTCTGGCTCAATCACTTCAGTCGGCATAACAGGTTGTTCTTGCTCTGGAAACAATGTTTCAGCCACGGGTTCTGGTGCTCCCTCTGCCACACGATGATATACAACTTTATCCGTATCCGGAATGTTCAAACCACCAGGATTTTCCGGGCGTATTTTAACAGGGATTGGTGTTGGTGAAATCACCACAATCTCAGATTCTTCCATTTCTGGAACACGGAAAGACAGAGCAACGACAACGCCTGACACAATAACTGCGGCGGCACCCAAAATAATCCACACAAAACTTTTTGATTCTTTTTCCTCCTCCGCGGGTTCTGTCCTAAATTGGCTTAAATATTGGGGCAAATCAATTCCGTCTTCTTTTTTTTGATCAGCCGGTTGAGTAATTTTTTGTTCACGTTCCGCCAAACTTTCGGAAAATGTTTTAATTTTTTCAAATTCGTCCATGGTGTCTCCCTTTCCTTTTTCATCATTGTAATGATTTTTTTTCTTTTGACAAGAGGTTTTTCACTTTTTCCTAAAAAAAGTCTTGACGATTTTGTTTTTTTGCGCTATTCTATTGCACGCTATCAGCAAAAGCGGATATGGCGGAACTGGTAGACGCAACGGACTTAAAATCCGTTGGAGGCAACTCCGTGCCAGTTCGATTCTGGCTATCCGCACCAACTTAAATAAAACCCTTTGGAAACAAGGGGTTATTTATTTTTCTGAAGACGATTTTCTTTTGGTTTTACGACTTTCACGTGGTCACCCCAAGTATAAAGGTGCCAATCCATTTCCATACGCCCGCCGGCACGAAATTTTACCGTCAATGTCCCGTCTTTGTTCTTTTTCATTTTTTGAGACGGGTGAAAAATGTAATGTGCAGCCTCATCTGCTACCTCTGTGTCAAAAATCCATTCTACATCCACGGGATCTTCCTGAAAGGCACCGAACGATTGGGCCGCGTATTTTTGAAGGGAAAAATCTGGCGGATATATAAACACCTCAGGCAAAATCTTTACTGCCTTAATGTTCAGCAAAATGAAGTTATGAGCTCGCCCATCTCCGAAACCATCTGAATGAAGCGCCACCAAGTAATGATTTCTATCTCCATACAAAAAGCCCAAGGGGTTTAGGGTGTTATAACTTATTTTTTTGCTATTTTTGTTCTCATAAGTAATCCTGATTTGATGACAAGATAAAATTGCCTCACGAATTGGGGCTAAAATACGCTCATCAACTTGAATCTTTGGGCCTGGACGACAGGCAATTCCTTCGGCACGCATCAATTCTTCCGCATCCGGCTCAATCCGACGAAACGTATCTGGTTTAATTGATGCTTTGATTTTGGTAATAATCCCATCCAATTCATTTGCTTTTTGGTGTAAATGATTTTTTTCCAATGACTCTTTGGCAATATTCAAACACGACAATTCATCTGCGTTAAATTGAATCATATCTTTTAATGTGCCCTGGGGAATATACCACCGCTTTTCACGGGTGTCGGAATCAACCTCCATAGTTTGTGGAAAACGCAGCAAAATTAAATCACGCATACGATCGGCCGTTCTTTTAGATACGCCAAAACGACGCATAATATCTTTCAAACTAACCCCTTCACGAGATGATTGCATCCAGATAGCCAAATCCAATAATTGCTCTGTTTTTTCGTAGAACATGATTCCTCCTGAACAACAGCATATTATACTTTCAAATAAACTGCAACAAAAATATGTCATTTTTTGACAGGATTATCCCATATCTTGATTTATTGACATTTCATATACTTTTATTTACACTAAAGCAAAAGGAGAAAGAAAATGACAATATACCGGATTCAATTATTTAGATGGGACATACAAAAGAAAGAGGGAGTTGTTTATAAGGATAAAGATCAATACAGGGATTATTGCCTTAAAAAAGGTATTTTGGCTTGTGGATGGCCCGCCAAGATGGAATCCTGTTCATCCTTGAAAGAATATATAGATCATGTTGAGCATATGTTTCCTGATCCATATAAAAATCATAAGTCTTGGAAAACCTCTATAAATGCCCTTGAAGAGATGAAAAAAGGAGATCTTTGTTGGACACTGGGTGGTGGTGGAAAGTATTATTTAGGAGAAATTATGGATGAAAATCCAGTTATTGTTGATTCCACCCAATCAGAATATATACAATATCCAGAAATTGGCATCTTTAGACGATGTAATTGGAAACCTTATGAACTTAATGAAACCCCGGGAAAAGTTGTGTCATCACTTATTCGGGGAGGAACATTACATAAAATTGACGACCCAGATAATATAGTAGAAAATTATTCAAGGTATCTCCTTGACAAAAAGAAAAATATAAGTCTCCCGAGTTTTATTCCCCTTCTGCATCCAGATGACTTAGAAGATTTGTTGGGGCTATATCTCCAAAAAGAAAGGGGGTATTATATTTTCCCCTCTACAAATAAACACAACACGCCTCTTTTTGAATATGTTTTAGTAAATAAAAAGGGCGAACTGGCCGTAATTCAATGTAAAATTGGTGGTACAGAAATATCTGATAAAAATATAACAATTTTTATTGAAAAGTATTCAACATATAAGGTCTTTATTGCCACAGTAAAGGACAAAGATTATTGTGGCAAAAATATAGAAACAATAAAAATGGCAACATTGCAAGAATTTGCGACAGCAAACCGCCCCATTTTACCTAAACGCATTCAAAACTTCCTAGATCTTTCAAAACAACAATGATGCAAAATTATTCTTCTTTGCCAGATCGCCAAATTTACTGAATTCTCCATTAAAGTAAGCGAAAACAGTCCCTGTCGGACCATGCCGTTGTTTTCTGACAATAATCTCTGCCTGGTTTTCTAACTTTAATCGCTTCTCTTCCAATTCTTTTGCACGAATGGCAAACTTTTCTGCCGTTTCTTTTTCGCGTTGTTGAGGCTGCAATAAATAATATATTTCACGATATACGAACATCACGATATCTGCATCCTGCTCAATAGATCCAGATTCACGCAAGTCAGACAAAATCGGGCGTTTATCATCTCGAGATTCCAATAAACGAGATAACTGAGACAATACCAACACGGGTACATTCAATTCTTTTGCCATAATTTTTAAGGCACGCGTCATCTCGGACAATTCTTGGACGCGGTTTTCTGAACGGGAACCCGAAGAAACTAACTGCAGGTAATCCACAATAATCAAACCCAATCCCTGCTCTTTATTCCGTTTCATCTTTCTGGCGCGATTTTTAATAGCATTCACGGTCACGCCCGAGGTTTCATCAACATATAATGGCACTTGAGAAAGCAATTTAACGCCAGCCATCAACTCGGTAAATTGGTCTTCCGTCAATTTTCCGGTCCGCATAGCGTGATTAGAAACATTTGTTTTTGAGGCCAAAATACGACCGGCCACTTGCTCTGCTGACATTTCCAATGAAAACAACGCCACAGATTTCTTTTCTGCACCCGGCTTTTTATTTTCTCGGGCAAAATATTCAGCGGCATTAAAGGCAATTGTTGTTGCCAAAGCAGATTTACCCATACCAGGACGTCTGGCCAAGATAATCAGGTCTGAATTATGCAACCCGCCCAACAATCTGTCCAAATCTGTCAACCCCGTTGGAGTACCAGAAATACCAGAAGGGTTTTTCATGGCTTCCTGGGCCACAGAAATCGTCTCATCTAAAGCCGAGCTTAACGCCATTAAGCCACCATTTAATTCCCCTTCATTGGCAATTTCATACAATGATTTTTCGGCCATTTCAATTTGTTGTGGTGCATCCTCATCCACATTGCGATCAAAGGCCTTATTCACCATATCTGTGCCCAAGGAAATCAGCTGACGACGGGTATAGCAATCAAAAATTTCACGACCATAATCCACCACATTGATAATCGTTGAGGCCGCATCCACCAATTTAGCTAAATATTCAACACCGCCAACCTCTTTCAATCCATCGTCATTCATAAACAACGGCTTTAATTGAATAATATCGGCAGAGCGATGATTTTTCAGGTAATTTTGGCAAGTTTCATAAATTTTGGCATGCACCGGATGGACGAAGTGTATCGGCTTCAAAAACTCGGACACTTTTTCCATATTGCTGTTATCCGACAAAATAGCGCCTAGAACGGCCTGTTCAGCCTCCAGGTTTTGCGGTGGGATACGCGGTGCGTCGTTCAAATTAGCCATAAAACTCCTTCATTAACTCATTTTTAACCAATATACAAAACTTTTTTTCAAAATGCAACCTTTTTATTTGCATTTTTTTTCTTTTTTTGTTAGGGTAGAACAAAAGGAGAACTATCATGATCGGGAAACTAACAGGAATTGTTGATTCATTTTATGAAGAATATTTGATTTTGGACGTGGCTGGCGTGGGCTATCGCGTCTTTTGTTCATCCAAAACAATGGCCAAAATGCCGGCGGCCGGTGGAACCGCTTCCCTGTGGATCGAAACACAGGTACGTGAGGATCACATTCACCTGATTGGTTTTGCCGATGCGACCGAGCAACAAATGTTTAATTTGCTCAGCACGGTGCAAGGTGTGGGTGCCAAGGTGGCTTTGGCGATTTTGTCCGCCCTATCCCCAAGTGAGATTCAAATGGCCGTGATGGCGGCAGATGGCAAAGCTTTCACGCGCGCAAGCGGGGTTGGTCCCAAACTGGGCGTCCGTTTGGTAACCGAGCTGAAAGGCAAGATGGGATCTTTGGGATCCAACGAAACAATGCAAGTATTGGGTTCAACGGGCACTAAAGAACCGGCACAAAATCAAGCGATGGAGGAAGCGATTTCCGCCTTGGCGAACTTGGGCTATGCACGGATTGAGGCCGGCATGGTGGTTGCCAACGTCCTGCGTCAAAATCCAGATTTGGAAACCGCGGAACTCATCCGTCTGTCACTTAAAGAAATCGGCAAAGGGAGTTTATAAACCATGGTAGAAAATAGAATTATTGCACCGCAAAAACAAACTGGAGATGAAGAACTTTACAAGGGGCTCCGGCCGCAAAGTTTAGACGACTTCGTTGGGCAACGCACACTCTGTCAAAACTTGCGCGTATTCGTCAATGCTGCCCGCGATAGACAAGAAGCGATGGACCATGTGTTGTTGTTTGGCCCTCCAGGATTAGGTAAAACCACCCTTGCCCAAATTGTGGCGAAAGAATTGGGTGTCAATTTCCGCCCAACCTCAGGCCCTATGATTTCCAAGTCGGGAGATTTGGCTGCCATTTTGACAAATCTGGAACCACGCGATGTCCTATTTATAGATGAAATACATCGTTTAAATCCTGCAGTGGAAGAAGTCCTTTATTCAGCGATGGAAGACTATCAATTGGATATTGTTATAGGGGAAGGCCCGGCCGCACGGTCAGTACGCATTGACCTGCCGCCATTTACATTGATTGGTGCGACAACCCGTTCGGGTTTGCTTTCCACACCACTTCGTGATCGGTTTGGAATTCCAATGCACCTGACCTTTTATGATACAGACGATTTACAAAAGATTGTGGAACGAAATGCTCGCCTGCTGAATATGAACATAACAACCGACGGCGCACACGAAATTGCCAAACGTTCCCGCGGCACACCACGTATTGCTGGTCGGTTATTGCGCCGCGTCCGTGACTTTGCGGGCAACGAATCTATTACAGCCGAACTGGCCGACAAGGCTTTGACGCGTTTAGAGGTGGATAAGCAAGGTCTTGATGCTATTGACCGCAGGTATTTGCGCTGTATCGCCGAAAAGTATGCCGGTGGCCCTGTCGGTGCAGATACTTTAAGTGCTGCATTATCCGAAGAACGCGATACGATTGAAGAAGTGATTGAGCCGTATTTGATGCAGCTGGGTTTAGTCATGCGTACGCCACGTGGCCGCATGCTATCCCCTGCCGGCTATAAACACTTGGGCCTTAAAACCCCAGAACAATATGTCCAACCCGATTTGTTGGAGGATCAAGAATGAGTAAAATAAAATTCGCCAAACACCATAATTTTTCTCAATATACGCAAATGATGGCTAGAATGCCCGAAGATCCACAGGTCATTAAAAACGCCAAAAAGGACGGAAAATGGCATGGATGGATGGCCGACTTACGACAAAAGGATTTATCGCACTTTGATTTGTCGGCTTATGATCCCATGGACTTCGATTGGGATACCCTAACCAAATGGCCCTCTAGTAATAAAATTCCCAAAGGATTCAATCATAAAAAAGTCTTAGAAACCATGAAAGATCCCGGACTGGGCGTTCGGTATTTACATTCTTTAGGTCTGACCGGCAAGGGACTAAATATGGCTATTATTGATGCTAGATTACCAGACCACCAAGAATATCATAATAATATCACACTTTACGAAGAATTTGGTGATTTTTCCCCAGAACCGGAAGGTTCCATGCATGGAGCAGCCGTTGCCAGCATTGCTGTTGGAAAGACGGTTGGAGTTGCTCCTGAGGCCAAGTTATATTACTTTGCTGAACAGAATATCCTATATGAAACAGACAAAAACGGAAAGCCAAAACTAACTTTTCAAAATGTTGTTAACTCTATAAATCGTATTTTACAAATTAACGAAACATTACCAAAAGATAAAAAAATACAAGTTATTTCTTTATCGTGGAATACAGTTGATGAGCATGAATACTTAGAACAAATGCGGGCTGCTGTTCAAAAATGCAAGGATGCCGGCATTTTCCTAAATTCTACCTCTTGTTCACATGATTATGGGTTAAAATCACATGGGTTATGCAGAGATATTTTTAAAGATCCAAATGATGTCTCTGCCTATTCGGCACCGGATTGGGGGGCATGGCATGCATCAGAAAAGACCTTATACTTTCCGATGGAACACAGAACAACGGCTGCCCCACAAGGATATACAGACTATACCCATTATGCTCTAGGCGGATGGAGTTGGAAACAACCATTTGAAAGCGCCCTTTTCTTATTGGCCAGACAAATTAATCCAACCATAACCCCTGAACATTTTTGGGAAATTGGATTAAAAACCGCTTTTAAACGCAAAGGAATTAATATCATTAATCCAATAAAATTAGTAAATGTCCTTTCACGGGAAATGCTTTTTACCTTAGCCCATAAGAAAACGTTATCTGCGGATGAAAAGAAACACATACTCAATTTGAAAAAGTGGATCAAAGGAACTGATAGGACCCCCTCAAAAAGAACGCGTACAAAAGGGCTAAGATCACTCAGAACCGCCGCCGCCATCCAAAAGAAAAAAATCGCTGAAAGAAAAGGATTAAAAAAATGAAATTTACAGAAAAAAAGAATGGCGAACAAAATCCATTATCTCCCGAAGAGATTGCGTATTACGGAAATGCCTTAGGTGGAAAATACAAAATTGGAGCACAATTAGGACGTTCTGGGGCACAAACTTCTGCCTATCTTTTGACAGATTCATCCGGCGAACAATTTGTGTTAAAGGTTCCAAATCATCAAAAAGACGATGGGTGGATTGTTCGACAAAAAAAAGCCATTGAAATAAAAGAATCTTATGTCGGCGATTACAATGGCCCAATTTGTGTTCCCAAAACCATACAAATAGGGCAAGATTTTGTTGTTGAAGAATTGGCTTCTGGTCAGGAATTTTCCGCCAAAATGTATGACGCCCTTTCCACAAAAGATAAAGCAAAACTAGCAAAAGATTTTGCCGTGTTTTTGAATCAATCTCATCAAAGAACTTTTCAAGGAAACGGAGAAACATTACAACTTGGAAGAGCATCTTTGCAATCTATATTTGATTATTTTAAATCTGAATTGTCTATTCGGGAACAAATGGTCTTTTTAAAGTACAAACAGATTTTTGAGGAGCCACACCAAGAACCACAAGTGTTAGCCTTTGGTGATTATCGTCATCAAAATATGCTATGGGATAGCGAGAAAAAACAATTATCTATTATAGATTTTGATTGCACTCGGTATGGTTCCGTGTACAAAGAATTCACCCCTTCAGCTGCCGCTTCATTTCACTCATCCTATCACTTTTTGAAAGATGTTGTACAGGCCTATAACCGCTTACCGAAAAAACACCCTATTCATTTAGATCCTGAACGGGTGAAAGCAAATTGCATACTGGGGATCTATCACGAACTTGGGCGTTGTGGTATTTCGAATGGAGCACCACCAAAAAATCAACTACGCTTCATACCTTTCATGTGCCGAGAAATTGAAAAAGCATTTCATGTAAAACCTAACAAAACTCAATTGAGGAGAAAACAACATGAAGATTCACGACTTTAAGTTTAGGATTTATTACAAAGATACGGATGCCAGCGGCATTGCCTATCATGCCAATTATTTGGCCTATGCAGAACGTGCCCGCAGCGAGTGGTTTAATGATGCCGGCATGCCGATTCCCGATTTGTTGGAACGCGGAGATGCCTTTGTTGTCTGTCGCGCCGATGCGGAATATAAACGCCCCGCCCCTTTGAACGCTATTGTGACAATCAAAACGGCCGTGAAAGAAATCAAGGCCGCCAGTTGCATCAGCGAACAAACATTTTGGATTGGCGATCAACATATTGCTACCGTTCATGTGGAAGCGGTCAGCGTGGATACAAAAACTTTGCGCCCCAAACGGATTCCCGCCGATGTGCGCGCTTTATATGAATCTTATTTAGTGGAAGGAGAAAAATAAAATGCAAAACGAAGTTATACACTCATCAATCTCAATGATGGCGATGTTCCAAAACGCCGATCTGTTTATGAAGATTTTAATTTTGGGATTACTATTCGCATCCATTTGGTGCTGGGCCATTATCTTTGACAAGATGATCACCCTAAAACGCATCAACGAAGGTATGAAGAAATTTGAAGAAAGATTTTGGAAGACAACTTCTTTGTCTGATTTTTATACCGACTACGCAAAGGACGGACGAGATCCGCTCTCTCAAATTTTCACCACCGCCTATCAAGAGTGGCGCCACAACCAAGAAAACTCTGAAAAAAGCGGCTTGAAACTTTCTGAACGCTTGAGCAAGAGCATCCAAATCACCATTGACAAGGCCGTTGAAAAATTGGAAACGCGCATGATCTTTTTGGCATCCACTGGATCCGTTGCTCCGTTATTAGGATTGTTCGGAACGGTCTGGGGAATTATGGACAGCTTTAACGCCATCGGTGCCACACAGAGCACAAACATCGCGGCCGTTGCCCCCGGTGTGGCTGAGGCCTTATTCACCACAGCGGTCGGTTTGATTGCTGCTATTCCGGCCTTGATTGGATATAACAAAATCACACACGATATTGATCGAGTAACTGGACGGATGGAAACATTCTCAGACGAATTGACAACTATTTTGGAAACACAAAGAGGTGGAAAATGAGGCATCGCCGTCACACGAACACAATCAAATCAGAAGTCAATCTGACACCACTGATTGACGTGATGACAAGTCTGCTTGCCATCTTTATGATTACGGCGCCACTCCTCACAACAGGCATCCCCTTGAACCTGCCAAAAGGTGATGGAAAGGCCATTGAAAGTCCGGAAAAAACCTTAGATATCAGCATTGACAAACAAGGAAAGATTTTTGTTGGAACTCAAGAAGTTACAATGGATACTTTAACTAAAAAAGTAAGTGCTATTGTGAAGGAAAATCCCAAAATTCAGATGATGATTTCCGGCGACAGCGAAGCACATTATGGACAAGTGATTGAAGTCATGGCCCTGCTCCGTACTTCCGGTTTCACTCAGGTTGGATTAAAGACAGATTCACGGGTAATGAAGGATAAGGAGTAATGCAACGTAAGGCCTTTTTATTTTCTTTGGGATTGCATGCCGTGGTCATCGGTTTGATGTTCGCGGATTTTCATTTTACTCGAGAATATACAAAGGCACCTCCGGCCGTTTTAATGGTGGATTTGACAAAGGTCAAAATTGCTGACAAGACTAACCTACCTCAAAAAGCAGTTGTTAAAAAGGAGCAGCCAAAGGTTGAACCGAAGAAAGAAGAACCAAAACCAGCTCCAAAAGTGGATAAACCAAAACAAGAAGTGAAAAAGGAAGAACCAAAGCCAGAACCAAAACCGGCACCTGTGCCAAAGGATGCTGTTGCAGTTCAGCAAAAAAAAGATGAAAAGAAAAAGGAACCGGCCAAACCCGAGCCAAAACCAAAACCCAAGAAACCAGAATACAATTTGAAATCATTATTAGCCAGCGTAGAAAAAGTACGCAAAGAAGCCCCCGCCCAACAACAACCCGAAGAAGCCACCGCAGATGCTCTGGATAATGGTTTTGAAGGTCGTGTGGATAAGATTCTGACCATCTCGGACAAAGACTTTATTGCCTCAAAATTGCGCGATTGTTGGAATATAGATGGTGGTGCGCAAGACATTGATGAAATCATTGTTGAAGTGCGTGTTTTGGTCAACAAAGACGGATCCGTACGCGATGTAAAAATTTTGAACAATATGAATTTACCCGCATTCAAATCTTTATCTGAAAGTGCTCGCCGCGCTGTCTATATTTGCGCCAACAAGGGTGATGAATCTCCCTTTAAGATTTTGTCAGACAATTATGCAGATCATTATTCAGATTGGAAAGAATTACACTTGAATTTTAATCCGATGAATGCTAATGTGTTCTAAAAAGGGGAAGAAATGAAAAAATTATTTATCGTTTTAGTGATATTTTTTGTAACAACTGTTCATGCCGAATTACGCATCAACATTGATGGCGCGAAGTCTGACCCCACTCCAATTGCGATTGCTGATTTTGCCACGAGCAGTTCCACAAATTTAGGCGTTGAAATCCCCCGCATTATTCGCGATGATTTGGAGCGTTCCAATCTGTTTCGCATTATTGACCCAGATGCCTATATTCAAACAATGGATAGTTTAGCCACTCAACCTAAATTTGCTGATTGGCAAGCCATCGGAGCACATGCTTTGATTCATGGTGAGATAACCGAATCTTTGGATGGTAAAATTCGTGTTGCCTTTCGATTGTGGGATATTTATGCAAACCAACAGTTGGATGCTAAAACATTGGCTACTTCACCGGAAAGTTGGCGTAAAATTGCCCATATTATTGCTGATACAATCTATGAACGCTTAACTGGTGAAAAGGGCTATTTTGACAGCAAAATTGCCTTTATTTCGGAAACAGGAAATGCCAACAAACGTAAACGCCGCTTGGCAGTCATGGATCAGGATGGCGCAAATTTACGTTATCTGACGGATGGAAAATCTATGGCAATGACACCACGCTTTTCTCCGAACATGAAAGAAATTGTTTATATGTCCTATGAAGGTGGCAAACCACAAGTTCATTTATTGGATACTCAAACATTAAAAAGCAGAACATTATATGGTTTTGAGGGAATGTCTTTTGCGCCCAGATTTTCGCCAGATGGTAAAAAATTGGTCTTTTCTATGTCCAAACGCGGAAACTCTGATATTTATTCATACGATTTGGAAACAAACAAACGCACACAATTGACCACCCATTTGGCTATTGATACATCCCCCAGTTTTTCCCCGGACGGGAAAAGAATTGTCTTTAACTCGGACAGATCCGGCCGCCAACAACTCTATGTGATGAAAGCCGACGGGTCTGATGTTAAACGTATTAGTTTTGGTGAGGGCAGTTATGCGACTCCAGTTTGGTCCCCTCGCAGCGATTATATTGCCTTTACAAAAATAAAAGATGGGATGTTCTATATCGGTTTAATGCGTCCAGATGGATCCAGCGAACGTTTGATTGCAAATGGTTGGTTGGTGGAAGGTCCGACATGGTCTCCCAATGGTCGTTTAATTGCTTTTTGGAAACAATCCCCTATGGATAAAAACGGCAGGGGGCAAACCGCCAAAATTCATACTATTGACATTACAGGATATTACGAACAAGAGCTACAAACATCTGAAGATGCCAGCGACCCAGCTTGGTCGCCCTTGCTTCATTAAAACCCAGAACTTTTTATCTTTATTTCATATTTATATCACTCTTCTGATCCACATGAATGATCGAAACACGATATAAAGGAATCATATTGTTTGCTAGGGGATTTATTTCACAAATCGCGGCCTCTTTAGCGGAATTTAACCATTTCCTGATTCCCAAATTTATGCGATCTAAAACAACACCTGTTTTCTTGTTTTTAAATAGCAACGCACGACTTCCACCATTATAAATCATATAGGGTTGGAATGCAGTACCATCTAATAAGGGAATAGTGATAACAGGAACCCCTTCTTTTGTTGGTTGAATCAAGAAACTATCAATCTGGATCCATTTCACTTTGTTTTCAAAGCACTCCTTCAATTTATCATCTATACCACGACCATTCCCGATAGATCTTTGATGCTTTTCTTGGGGCTGGGATTCATTTCATCCATCAATACCTCTAGTTCCCGTTTCGCTTTTTCCTTTTCAGATTTATCTTTTATATTATCCAACAATACTTCCAATTCTTTATAAGCTTTCTTTCGTTCTAACTCTAAGTTATTTTTTAATTTTGTTTTTAGCATTGGCTTTTCCTTTTGAATATCTCATTTGTATCATATATAACTATCGTGGTCAAGATAAAAAAGTCTTCATCATATTTGAAACAAATGTGCTAAAACTTGACAAATATACATTTTTATGATAAAATATTTCTCACATTTTTAATCACAGGAAAAACATGCAAAAAAGCATTTTTGAACAGATAAAAAAACAAAATGGTGAACATTTTGCCAAAACCATTCGTGGTTACCACAGTGGGATTTTTGAAATTCCCCATATTGTGGAAATTTTGAAATATTCCGGTAATGACGCCGAACCATTACTTCCCTATCTGATGTCTTTGAAAAAATTTTCCATTATGGAACAAACGGAATATAAAGAACCGTTAGAACTTTTGGATGAAGCTGGCTATTTTGCTTACTATGTCACCAATCTAAAAGACCAAAACGCCATTCAAAAATACTATCGACCGGATGAAGAATTATGCACATTCTATGATCCGAACAGATACATAAAGTGCATTATCATCAATGCAATCAAAAAAAACGTGCGTGATTTTAATCGAGCGGATTTTAAGGGGCATGAAGAACGTGAAGACGATTATGCCACCAGCGTGTTATCTATTCAAATTCCTCGTGAAGGGGGACGGATTCGTATTTTGAATCGTTATAATCACACCGTTGAAAATTCTGACAACACTTTTGATGGCAATCCTGATAAGATTATTCCAGGCCTTGCCGCCGCTTTGTTGCAAAAATTCAAAATAGATTTTACGGTCAAAGAAGCGAAACTGCCGGACGGTTTTGTCATCTTGGACGACAAAATTTTCCGTTATCAAACAGAACGCGGAAACACCTATATTGGCCAGGGCTACTATGTTCAAAATCAAACATTACACCTGCTAGATCCAAATACAGAAATTATGCTGGATCACTATGTTTTTAATATACAAACGGGCAAATTGACCAATTTATTCCGTGAATATTGCATGCCCGATTCATTCCCCGCTGTTTTTCAAAGCGAAATTCAAGGCAAAACGTTACAGCTGACCCAAAATAAAGATCATGGACACACTTTATGGGCCAACGGGCAACCTATTCTGACCGAAAAAGATGGAAACATTGTTTCTTTCACAACCCAAGTGAAGCGATTGGATGGGCGTGCTTTTATGCAATACAGCCAACACTTGCACACATTAAATGCACCGAACTTGACCAACCTGCCCGATGGCACGTTGTTTGAAAACACGGATCTGGAAATTTTAAACACCCCAAATCTAAAAGAAATTGGGAACAGTGTTTTAACACACAACACAGAGATGAGAACTCTAAATATGCCGTTTGTCAAAACGATTGGAGATTCTTTTTTGGAAAACAATATTTTCCTATATCAATTCAGTGCTCCTAACGTTGTACAAATTGGCGATTATTTTTTGAACGGCAACAAATTTTTACGCCAATTGGATTTTCCAAATCTGATCCATGTGGGATCCGACTTCATACCCCACAACCAAATTTTACGTCTATTCAATGCGCCAAAATTACAGGACGCATATGATTCATTTTTATCTGACAATCTGGAACTCACTGAACTTTATCTTCCACAACTTGAATCATTGGCTGACGATGCCTTGTCTGCAAATATAAGGCTTTGCAAATTTCACGCCCCCAAGCTCACCTATTTCGGCACAAACTTTTTACACAGGAATAAAGAATTGAACACCTTTGTTGTGGCACCATTCCCGTCAAATTCCAACCTTGTTTCCTTGTTATCTCACCATCCACAAAGAAATCAACTTATCCGCCCGCTGATTGTAAAATATAATGCACTAGTGGCACACCAAACAGGGCGTTCATAATTATTTCTTATGCTGGATAATCATATACAACACAATGCCCGCAAAAATTAAAGAAATGGCATTGAACACAATCATTTGGACCGACCCCAAATAAAAGCCATATAAAACCCACGAAATAATGCCTGTACAATAAATAACATAACTTATTAAAGACAATCCCCGCACATCTTTATCTTTAATCGTCTTTAATGTCTGGGGCAAAAACGCCACGGCAATACAAATTCCCGCCAAATAGCCCAAAAATTCACCAATCAAATGCATGCTACTAACTCCTAACGGCAATATACTAACACATATTCAAAACAAACTCAATCAAATTTTATATTGACACACACACGCCCCTATGATAACGTGATAGACACAATAAAGATGGAGCAACATGAAAAAACAACTCACCAAAGCCCAAGAATTTTGCTCAAAAGTGAAAGATTTAGCCACTTGCTATAACATACCTTTTTTTGTTGTAACCGAAGGGGCATCCGCTACCTTCAATAAAAATTCAAAAGCAGTTGCTAATGCTCGCAAAGCCCATATCCAATGGGAAAAAGCGCATAAAATTGATCCCAATCACGATTGGGAAAAAGATAATTAAAGTTTTGTTCCCTATTGCACTATGTCGTTTTTTGACATAGTTGTGTTATATATTATGTTCTCGCAACACGGCAACGAAAGGGAACTACAATGAAAAAAGAAAAAAATAAAATCATAATTGAATACATTGAAAACACCTTGAATTCTTCTACCTTATATACCCATCGAATTTTTCAGTGGATGAATAAAGAGGGCAGCAATTTATTTGATATGAGAAGTGTGGCAAAAGAATTTTGCCAACAAGGGAAAATTAAACCCAGAAAAGATCGCCCTATGTCAGACATAGAAATGGATTTTGAAGACGACGATTATCCACTTAAAAATAATTTTCTTGTTCCATGTCATGAATACAAAAATATGATTTTATGTGCTTGCCAAAAGGAGCGCAAGAACACCAAAAAAGACAGCCAATTTGAAAAAAAATTACTGTGGCTAAAAGACATTTTGGATCTAAATCCTTGCGAATTTTCCATTTTACGCCTTTATGCGTATATCAAACGCTCACATATATTGGCTTGCTTTTTATCCGATATTTTCCCGAATCAAAGAGGATTTCGATCCGACTTTTATATCTATGACCATCCGGAAGTCTTAGGCGAAAGTGAATCACGAATTGGTCGGGCTTTATCACCCAACAGCCATTTGCGCCGTTCTGGCATCATTTCGATGGAAGAACGAGATTTAGGATTGTCAAAACATATTTATGAGATCTTAAAAAATTCCTTTACCTCGCAAGAAGAAATGAAACAATACTTGGTTGGGCAAAAACAAAATGGAGTAATTCCTTTGTCGGAATTTCAATTTTTGGATAACACACCCAACTTTTTGCAAAAATTATTAAAAAATGCTATTCAGACCAAACAAAAAGGGATCAATATTTTGTTATATGGAATTCCCGGCACAGGCAAAACGGAGTTCGCAAAAAGTTTAAGCCAAGCCGTTGGTACTAGTTTATACAGCATCTGTGATGGCAAAGCCCAAACAACCGAGCCAAACCGAGCCCAACGACTTTCCTCATTAAAGATATCTGATTATGTCTTGTCGAAAAACAAAGGAATCTTGCTGTTTGACGAGGCCGAAGATGTCTTCAAGAGCGACAGTTTCTTTTCGTTTTCTAAATCAGAACCATCCAAAATCTTCATGAACGAGTTTTTGGAAAACAATATTCATCCCATTATTTGGACAACAAATAATATTCGCAGTATGGATGATGCCTTTTTGCGGCGCTTCACATGTTTGATTCCATTTGAAAAACCCACTGAAAAAATTCGCGCGCAAATCTGGAAAAATGCCGCACAAAAAAACAAACTGACCTTACCAAACAATGAAATTCAATCGCTAGCAGAAACTTATCAAGTTCCGCCAGCTATTATCACGTCTGTTATTAAAAGCACGAAGTTGGTTGATGGGGGCATTCCAGAAGCAAAAAAACTTTTATCCTTGTACAGCAAAGCAATGAATGTAAATTATGAAATCAAACCCACCCAAAACGTAGCAACGTTTGATACAACCTTGCTGAATACTGACACGGATATGGGAAAATTGGCTCAACAATTATGTGCCTCAAAGACACGCACTTTTTCATTATGCCTTTACGGGGCAGCCGGCACTGGGAAAAGCGCCTTTGCTCGTTATATCGCCAAACAACTGGATATGGAGGTCATTGAAAAAAAAGCGTCCGATTTATTCGGTATGTATGTCGGACAAACTGAAAAGAATATTGCAGACGCGTTCAAAGAAGCAAAAGAAAAAGGTGCTATGTTGATTTTTGATGAAGCCGATTCTTTATTGCAAGACAGGAGCATGGCCGTACGTTCTTGGGAAACGACTCAAGTCAATGAAATGCTAACATGGATGGAATCACATCCCCTACCCTTTGTTTGCACAACGAACCTGATGGACAAATTGGATAAAGCTAGTTTGCGACGTTTTACCTTTAAGGTTAAATACGAATTTTTATCCACAGATCAGGTTGTTCAAGCATTCAAACATTTCTTTAATTTGAATATTGATAAAGCGGACGTATCATCCTTAACTTGTTTGGCACCGGGCGACTTCGTTGTTGTCAAGAAAAAGGCGGATATTTTAGGTTACTTGGATAATCAACGCGAATTATTGAAAATGCTGTCTGAGGAAATGACAATAAAAGGAGAAAAACCTGCTCCCATAAAAATCGGATTTGTTTGATCTATGCGGTTTTGATGGCTGGGGTGGCTGGATTCGAACCAACGAAATGGCGGAATCAGAATCCGCTGCCTTACCACTTGGCGACACCCCAAAAAGCAAGGACGGAACAATTTGCCCCGTCCTGTGTTGAATCTTGTATAACTTACGAAGCTTTCTTGGTAAAACCAGCAAACTTCTTGTTAAACTTGGATAATTGTCCGCCGGTATCAATCAAACGATACACACCTGTCCATGCCGGATGAGAGGCCGGATCAATGTCCAAACGAACTGTATCGCCTTCTTTGCCCATTGTAGAGCGTGTTTCAAATGTTGTTCCATCTGTCATCACAACTGTGATTTTGTGGTAATCTGGATGAATATTGTTTTTCATTTTCTTCTCCTAAATCAAATAAACTGTTTTGGTATGATACACGATTTTAAATGAAAATGCAAGAACTTTTTTATTCCATTAAACTTTTTATCATTTTTGGCAATAAAGTCGCATGCACATACGGATTGGCCGCCAACAAAGTATGCGTCTTGACCAAAGAATCTATATCTGCATTTCCAGCAAAATCAGTAATCTTTCCACCGGCCTCTTGCACCAACAAATAGCCAGCCGCAATATCCCATTTATGGAATCTCAATTCCATTTGAATATCAACTTGCCCGGCCGCCACCATAGCCAAAGACAACGCTGCCGATCCAAAATAACGGGCTGTTGAAACTTCCGGGGTCAAAGGATCCAGGCTCTTGTGCGTCCGCTCGGATGAATAACCATTTGTAGACAACAAACAATGTTTTAATCTACGACGACCCGATACACGCAACCGCACATTACCAGTTGGAGTCATTAAAAAAGCCCCCTTTCCCTTTTCGGCATAATAAAGTTCGTTTGTCACGGGATTATATATAACGCCGGCAATAACCGACTTACCTTTCATCAAGGCCACAGAAATACAAAACAGCGGAATAGCGTGAATAAAATTGTTTGTGCCGTCAATAGGATCCATGACAAAGCAATAATCACATCCTTTTGCCGCAGGACGCTCCCCACACTCCTCAGACAAAAATCCGTATTCCGGACGGGCTTCGTGTAAAAATTCCATCAATTTCTTTTCTGAATATAAATCAGCATTGGACACAAAATCCCCCGGTCCTTTTTCACTGATTTGCAAATTGCTAACCTCACGGAAATCATGAACAATGTTTTGACCCACTCGACGCACAGCATTCACCATCACATTCAATGTCGGTGACAAAGCCGCGATCATCTTCTCTTCTCTTGTTTCCGGCCTTTTAGGACGTACCGTTCTTGCACGTGGCATAATTTTCTGTTTTGTTACAATCGGCATAAGCCATCTTCCTTTCATATCCGGGTCATATTCACGAAATCATAACACTCCCCATGTGTTATCTGATATAATTATAACAAACTTACTTTTGAATTGCAACAATAAAATATGCTTCATTTAATTAAAAAATAGTTAAAAATTCTTGACATTTTCTTAAAATATGTTATCATAGGAACACTTGATTTTTTTGAAAGGTATCATATGGGCAGAAATTTTCAAGCATTAAACAACATCGTTGATTTATTTCAAAGCAACTCTGTTTTGTGTATTGGAGATATGATTTTGGATGAATATTTATCTGGGAATGCCAATCGTTTATCCCCTGAAGCCCCTGTTCCTGTTGTTCACTTAAACAAAACAAAAACCGTGTTGGGTGGCGTAGGAAATGTGGCGGCTAATCTCTCTGCTTTGGGATGTTCCACACACGTCTTTTATCCGCAAGGGAATGATGCAGATGCCAAGATTGTATCCAATTTATTAAAAGATAACAACATTACTGAATACCCTGTTTCTGTCAATATGCCAACTATTAAAAAAACGCGCATTAAGGCCAACAAACAACAATTATGTCGTATTGATCGTGAAGAGCCCTTACATTTGTCTAGACAAGAAGAAGCCCGCATCATTCATCAAATTACCCAAATTTTACCACAAGTCAATACTGTCTTGATTTCTGATTATAACAAGGGTTTTATTACACCCAATATTGCACAAGGCATTATTCAGGCCGCTATGGCACAAAACAAACGCGTGTTGGTTGATCCGAAAGGAACCGACTATATGAAATATAAAGGGGCAACATTGATTAAACCTAATCTGGGCGAATTGAAAACCGCCATCAAACATTTAGCCCCAAGTCAAGCCGCTGGAATTGATTATGTTGCAGCGACATCGGAAGGATTACAACAAATTAAACGCTATGCACAATTGATGCAACAAACATTAGAAATTCCGAAAATCGTTGTCACCTTGGGTGAAAATGGAATGTTAGCAGTAGATGACAATACGGCCTTTTATTCTCCAACCACAGCCAAAGCCGTTTCAGATGTTTCTGGGGCTGGAGACACATCCTTGGCCATTATGGGTGCGGCATTATTTAGTGGCGCCACATTAGGTTCTATTGCTGATTTGGCAAATATTGCATCCGGTTTGGTTGTGGCAAAAGAAGATACTGCCACTCTGTCCAGAGCAGAATTATCCGATGCTCTGCAAGAATTGTTCGATCAAGAAACACGAACGATTTGGACCAAAAATACTCCGACAAAAAACCAAGTACGAGAAATTTAATTCACCCATTGGGTTATTTTTTCTGCAAAGGTTTGTTTCAAACTGGAATATGCCCACGCCCTGCCTTTTAACATTAAACGCCGTCCGCCTAATGTGCGTGTATAAATGACATTACAGGCCCCTATTCTGTCATTCCAATGTTTTTTGAAATTCATCACGGCCTTTTTATTCGGGGCCAAAATCGACGGAATAGCATGATAATCAACTTGCTGTAACATCTTAATAGACGTATTTTTCCGCACCAATAAATACCGCGGGTTATCAATAGGCGATAAAAATTCCTCTAATGCAGAAACGAACAAATGACTTTCCTTCGGACCTAAACCTGGGGCCACAACATGATAAAATAACTTATCAATTCCCTCCACTTTGATCCCTGCACGACGAGGTGATGTATTGATTAGTTCTAAATCGTACAAAGATTCCAAAATAACCCATGCAATTTGCTCTAACACCCTCTCCGGTTTTCCCGCCCGCAACATTTTGAATGTCGGACGGGCTAATACGCCCAACCCCACCAAAATAATCAGTCCATACGCCCATAACGGAGCATACGCTTTCATGGCCATTTTCCACGCGAAATATCCCATATAAGCAACGGCAATTAACTGCATAAAATATGTATCCATAAATGGTAATGATTTTACTTTATTATTCGTATTTACACCACGGCTAATACGCCCCATAATCTCTCGATCGCCCGGTTTTACCAATCCTTTTTGCCACGCTTCTTTTGTTTCGGAACGTTTATAGGCCAACGCTTTCTCAGTCATAGATTCCAGATTTTTTTCTTTCACAGAGCGCGCCTTTGTTCCCCAAAAACATCTGTTTAAGCCGTTTGTAATGTCATAAGGCGGCAACAAATTCGGCGCTTCAAACCCCTGAAAACGGCGTTCTAGCGCCTCAAAATCACCACCGATATCACCCTCTTCCCCAGCCAACGCGTCCTTAAAATTAAACACAATGATATTCGCCAAATGCCAAATATGAGACACTTTATCGGGATTGTTTTTATCCACACGAATAGCTCGTCCTCGCATTTGATTAGACAACATAAAGGAAGCAACTGTACTGGATAACACCAAAGAGTTTATTGTTGGAGCATCCCAACCCTCACCCAACAAGGCCTGAGTACCAACCATGATATTCAAATACCCCCGATTAAAAAGATCTGTAATCAAATCTACAATCTTTGATTTAGCGCTTTCCTTTACCTTGACCTCTACATAATTTGGGGCATATTTGAATCGTGAAAACGATACAACATCTTCTGATACCCCAGCATGACGCCCCAAGGAAATCAACTCTGATTTAATACGATCCGGGATTAAAATAATTCGGCCCGTTAATACACCCAACGATACGCCATCCAAATGTAAGGCCTCTATGCGTTTGAAAATTGGCACAACACCCAATGCTTCTGTGTTATCAGTAAAACAATCGTATTTGATTAAATCGGCCAAGATAACCATTCGCAAGTCGCTTTTTAATTCGGCAACTTCGCGTTGAACAATTTTGTCAATGGCATCTAATTTACCCAAACTCCTAGCCATAGATTTTGCAATAGATGGCTTTTTACCTATATAAACATGGCGCCCCTCAATCAAACCGATTGTGCTCATTTTCTTTTGGTAAGCATCCAAAGTTTCGTCTATTTGCTCATATTCATCACGATGAGCAAACAATAATCCGTTTAATAAAACCTCAATTTGCTGATCTGAAAATTTTGGTATAGTTTTCAATTTCAAATCAAACATTTTCAAAAATACGTTTGGAATCGGTAAATTGTGATAATTCACACATGACGCCATCGCCACATAAAACTCAGGATCATCAAATAATGTTTCCAAACGCTTCTGAGCATTTTTCCAAAAATCAAACATTAATAATTTTTCTGCAAAGGCTTTATCTGATTTGAATGATTTAACAAACTCAATCACATCCTTTTCATATTGCTGACATGCGGCTTTTTCATTATCACGCAATGGCGCAAAATAAATCAAATCTTGATGGGGACACAAATCACCGGCTTGAACCAATTCCGGAATACTGATTTCCGCATCAACGGGCCCACACAATCCCTCATAACGTTGCCATTCAGTCTCATCCACATCATACGGCGGCGTGGCGGTCAAAGAAACTGTTTTCTTTGGCTTTAGGTTTTCCATGACATAATCTAATGCTTTCCACCATTCGCGCCGCAAATGGTGTGCCTCATCAAAGCACAACACCTCTATATTGGCTTGTTTCAAAATCTCAATCAACTCTTGGGCTTTATCTTCCTTAAAATGCGCTAATTTATTGGCTTTTACTTCTAATTCTTCTTCGGTCGGTGGGGCCACTTCCTCATCATCTGACGCATCCACATCCCTTTCCACATGCCCACTTAAGCCTGCCAACAACCCTTGATAAGTCGCCACCGTTACCATTTTCGGTTTTAAGATATTGGTAGAAATCATCTCTGACGCTAAATCCTTATTATGCATAAAAGATTCTTTTAATCGGGATGCCCATTGGTTTTTAATTGTAATAGTTGGAGCAAAGATTAAACATGGCTTACCGATGCGCCTGATAACTTCCAATCCCAAAATGGTTTTACCGGCACCGGGGGCCGCCACAATGTGCAATTTTTCGTCTTGGATGTGATTATCCAAATCGTCCAAAATCGCTTGTTGATAGGACCGCCATTTGCCTTGAAATTGTAAATCTTTGAACATTAAAACTCCATTTACTTTACACAGCAGAATATGGAAGTTTTACCTATTTGTCAAGATTAAAAAGTTTCCAATTTCTTTTTACAACCGGCGCATATTTGATCAGTTGTTGAAACACCGGTGAAGCGGATTGTTTTTGTGTTTTCTGTTCAATTTCTTTTT
>JAFPYW010000039.1 GCA_017394405.1 Alphaproteobacteria bacterium | reverse complement strand
ACCTTTTAAAACCTTAATTGAATCACCTGTATATTCATTATTAACTGCCATTTAAAAATCCTTTCTTTTTGCTGTTCAAACCATAGCAATTTATGGTATAATTATCAAGAGAAAATAAGAAAAAAACACAAAAAAAGGATAAAAAATGAAAAGCACTTATCATCAGTATCTAACCAGGGAAGATGCCCAAAAATTAACATCTGCTGGAAGACCAGCAAAACAATCAACAAGTTATACCAAAGATGATTATTTGACCCCTGGCCAAGTCGCGACAAAATTTGATATTTCCGTAGATGAAGCCAAAAATATAATGAAACAACTTAAATTCCGTAACGCATCGTTTGTATTAAACGGTCATAAAGCTCTGGCCATAGTTAACCTTGGCAAAAAAGGGAGTATGTATCTACACCCAATGGGAACAGAAATTTTTGAACAACAGTTGGCTAAACAAAGGGGCTAGACCATGAAATTCAAGTTATTGTATTATGGAGACATATTAACCAACCCGAAAAAACGGGCGCAACATATTGCCGATATTCGCATGCAATTTCATCCGCAATTAAAGAAATTGATGGAATTTAAGCCATGGGACAACCTTAGCAAATTTATGATGCCAAATGCTAAAAAAAGCCCGATTATAACCCGTCACATTGGCGGTATCGATTGGAATCCAATTATTACACCGAATTTAAAGATGATTGCAGAATTGGATATTTTGTTAATGCACCCAGAAATTGTTGGTGTTCCGCGTTCTGATATTGATAACCGTGTTAAAACGATTCTTGACGGACTTCGTTGTCCCCAAAACGAACACGAAATTGGACAAAATACACCACGCAATATTGGTCCGATTTATACATTGTTGGACGACGACCATTTGGTTACTAAATTGACAGTTAACACCAGTCACTTGCTGTCGCCAAACGCATTTGTTGGACGCGGACAAAAATCACCAGACGCGGTATTTATGTTGATTGATGTAAATGTCCGTGTAACCGAAGGGACTTTGGAAAACCTACCCTTTATGGTGTAAAACAATTTATTAAAAAAACACCGCCAACGCGGTGTTTTTTTTATTTAAATTATTGCGATACCCCGAATAATGTGGCACGGAATGAAGAATTATATTGAACACTATCAGCACAGGAAAGGGCACAACTTTCTTCACAACTCATTCCAGGTCCTTGACCGTTTGGCCAATAACACCACCCATCATATACCGTATATGACGTAGGATCATCTTCCGTAGCCATCAACCTTCCCTCTTCAACCAAAGTGGTATCAGATAAATTACATTGATTCGCATTATTAAGGGTATAACTAGTAACCCTGCAAGAACATATTGCCATCTCTGTCGTATCATCTCCCCCAAAACAATTGGTCGGCGGATTTTCATTGACAGCATTAGAACAAACTGCTTCACCAAATACTGTCCCGTAACTAAAAGTAACACTCCAGGTATTCCCATAATCAGATCCACTAGAACTAGTTCCATCTATATTTGGATCTAAATTTGCCGTACTACATGTTGGTGCAACTGGCTGTCTTGCCCGCCAGCCCTTAAATGTATATCCAGTTCGTGTTGGAACATTTGATACAGGTAATGGGGTTAAAGAACCGTCATATGTGCAACTTTGTGATGTGGATGGCACATTTTGTATTTCATTATCTTCACTATACCAATGTAATGTGATTATGTTTGCATCCCAATTTGCTTGTAAATTTGATGTGCCTGAATATGTGCTTAATGTAGAATTTTTACAATCTGCTGTGGATGCATTTGACGGTATACCAGTTGCGAATAATGGCGCGGAAAAAATAAAAGAAAAAATTGCAAAATAAATCGTTCCGATTTGTTTTGGGCTTAGCAATGAATTACATGTGTGT
>JAFPYW010000038.1 GCA_017394405.1 Alphaproteobacteria bacterium | reverse complement strand
TTTCTGGCACCATGGAGTGGGGCCCATACAAGGATGTGGAGTGGACAGGTTCATATAAGGAAGGCAAAAAAGACGGAGAATTTGAGCTCACATATAAACCTCCATACTCCGATCGATATGTGAGTTGTTTTTTGAACTATAAAGACGGCATAGAAGACGGAGACGGATATGAATGGGTTGGCGATTCTTTATGGAGAGGGAAATATGTACACGGCATAAAGGAAGGCAAGTGGGAACTAGAGGAGGTAGGCGATAGTTATACTAAAATTTACAATGCCCTTGGACTTGCATATCATCGTCAAACTCAATTTAGAACTTATGAACATGGTGTGTTAGAGGGGGATTATCGGGAATTGATGCCTGCACAACCAAAAATCTTATTGCCTGCAGGAGAAGAAACTGGGATCTATCATGATGGGAAAAAGGAAGGGGATTTTAAACGAATTATTTATGGTGGTCGAGAATACCTTTATGAAGCGGCTGTTGGTGGCGAAACTAAAGACACACTTGACAATATTACAGGAACTTATCAAAAGGATCTCGTTGTACGCTTAGGTAACTGCAAAGTTACGTATACTGAAAACGGTGATGCTTATGTAGAGACAAAAAAAGGCACTTATTTAAATGGTCAAAAATCGGGAATATGGACAGAAGATATCGTTGTGCCGGCAGATAAAGACCTCTACCCCCTTCGCGCTTATATGACACTAAGCGGCGAATATCGTGATGGAAAAAGACAAGGCGTTTGGAAAGGCGAGGGTGGATTTATGACCTTTAAAGATGATCGCTGGGAGGGGGATGTTCAGTGTTTGGCAAGAAGGGATCGCTATACTCAAGTAAGTCAAACAGGGAAAATTAAAAATGCAAAATTTAGTGGAGTACTCACAACAACAACAACAAGTCGCGACGGAAGACGTGTTGTTGAATTTTTTGAAAATGGCAAACGGACTGGATATGAAAAGTACATAAATGGCGAACTATATGAAAAAGGTAGCGTGACTGCATCCGCAAAAAGTTTCTTTAGCGATCACGGAACAGATATCTTAGTAGAGCTATACGAGGATGGTACTCTTTCAGAAGCAAAAACAATATTTGGGCTACATAATGGTTATGCATATACAGAATACCGCAAACCAGAATTTCTTATTCCTGGAACAGAACATGTTTTTTACAATCCAGATAGCTCTATAAAAGAAAGAAGATACGTTGTTGAAGGCTTTGGCTCAGGAGGCAGAGAGATTTCTGAAGAAGAATACGATAAAATTCATGAAAAAGAAAAACAAGAGGAAATACAATTTATGAAAAGAGCTGAGAAAGCAGTTCATAAGAAGATAGCAGAAGGTAAAAAAGAGAAAGAAAAAACGGGAAAGAGTAAATTAAGAGACAAGTTGAAAACAGCAACAAAAGACAAACGTTTACCGCAAAATGTGAATGGAGGGAATAATGGTAACACGGGCGGTATGTAGTCGGAAATAACGCTACAACAACCCCGGTTTCGGCCGGGGTTGTTTTTTGCTTGCAATTCATTTTTGCACATGATATGATTACTACCAGTAAACGGTGATACAACTTCTTGTAAACCAAAAGAGAGGTAAAAATGAGTGCAAAAACTGTGAATGGCCCAGAGAAAAAAACAAAGAAACATAGTGTGTTAAATGTTCTTAAGGGACTAGGATTATCGACGGCCATCTTTGCCGCTGGTTATATGTCCAAAGGTGATAACAATAAAGAAACGCCTCCAGAGGTAAATGATAAGGCGGCTATTACCTCTAGTACGATGGATTCTGAAGTGGGAGAAGAAAATAAGTTTGTTGAAATGGATGACGATATGGCATTTGCACCGGATATCCATGCGATTTGGCGTGGAAAGTTTGCAGAGGCAAGAGATTCTGGACAAATTGATAAGGCAAATGATTTGAGTATGCGTGAAGGATGGCATATGCCCATCGATCAAAATAGTGTGTTGTGGTCGTTGCTTTCCATGAATACGCCAGAATTTCAAAAGGCATATAATAGTTTGGATAAAGTAAGCCGAACGTATTATAATGGATATCTTGATATGATAGCAAGGGGCTTACAAGACATTGCACAGATTCAATCTCCAACGTCTGCACATAAAAACACAGCGGATGTGAATGCGTTATTTGAGGCGCAATATTTGGGGTTGATGGAGGAGTTATTGAAAACAGATTTTACAAAAGATTCAAAGGGAAATATCTCTCAAGATGCACATGATATATTGGTTGATTATCAATTATTTCAAACTGCATCTGAGCAAGTTTTGGGTCCAGCATTATCAATGTATTTAGTGCCAGAGCTTGGATATGATTTCATAAAAGGATTCCAACGGACAGTAGATCAACTAAAAGATCCTAAGTCTGGGAAAAAGGTTTTGGCAGAACTTAATTCAATGGACGGTAACGTCAAGAAAACTTCGAATAAAAGAATGGGTCCCATTGGCGGACATGGACGCTAAGTTCTTTTTTCCTTGCAATTCATTTTTTTGTGTGATATAATGGCTCCGTTCCGCTCGGGTGAGTGGCGATCGTGGATTTAACCTAACTTGTCCTACGTCAACGGACTAAACAAGGAGAAAAAACTATGCTGAAAACAGCAGAAGCGGTGTCTATCGGCCACCCAGATAAAACAGCCGATTATATTTCAAGTTATTTGTTGGATGAATTATTAAAGCAGGACCCATGGGTGCGCTATGCCGTGGAAGTGATGGTCAAAGATAATACCGTTATTTTTGCGGGTGAAGTGTCAGGCAAAATTGAAATGCCGGATTTGCTTTCTGTCGCAAAAGGGGCGTTGGCCGATATCGGCTATACCGAGGAATATAGCCGTGTGTGGCAAGATGATGCCGTGAATCCAAGTAAGTTGCGTGTGCTGAACCTGATTGGGGCGCAATCAACCGAAATTGGTCAAGGAGTCAGTATGAATGGTTGGGTCGACCAAGGTGTGTTTGTGGGCTATGCTTGCAAAGGCGAAGAATGCTTGCCACCCGAACTTTATTTGGCGAGGAAATTAAATGTCGCCTTATATCAACAAGCGTTGACAGACGAGGATCTTGGCCTAGATATCAAGACCCAGATTACATTGGACGAGATGGGCAAAATTGATACCGCTGTGGTGGCCATCCCCATGCGCTCGAAAGTGGAGTTGTGCCACTTTGTGATTAATGTTTTGGGACAAGAACCGAAGCGTTTGATAATCAATGGCACGGGCGCTTATAAAATGCACAGCGCGGTCGCCGATTGCGGTGTGACGGGACGTAAATTGGCCTGTGATTTTTACTCCACAGCGTGTCCTGTCGGGGGCGGCAGCCCTTGGGGCAAGGACGCGACAAAGGCGGATGTCACCTTAAATCACAAGGCGCGTTGGTTGGCAAAAGAACTCTTAAAAGACAACGATGAATGCTTTGTGTATTTGTCGTCATGCATTGGCAAAAGCGAACTGCCAAGTGCCGAGGCAAGATACATCAAAAATGGCGCTGTGACAAAGGAAAGCATTGTTATTGCCGAAACACCCAAACAGATGATTGAAGAATTGGGCTTGAACACACCCGTTTTCAAATCGTTGTGCCGGGCGTCGGTTGGATTAAAATAACGCTTGATTTTTTCTTCAATTTTCTGTAAAATAACGCTCATCTGAAATAAAGGAGCAGTTATGCAAGAAAAATTGTCTGAAATTAAAAAGGCTACGTTACCGGCTATTGAAGCCGCTAAAACGTTGGCCGAATTGGATGCTATTCGCGTTGGCGTGATTGGTAAAAGTGGTTCTTTGACGGGCCTGATGAAAGAATTGGGTGGCCTGTCCATTGAAGAAAAGAAAACTTTCGGCGCCGCCGTCAATACGGTGAAAAATGAAATCACCGCCGCGATTGAAGCCAAAAAGGAAGCGTTGGAAGAGGCTGAATTAAACGCCAAACTGCAATCTGAAAGTGTGGATGTGACACTGCCTTGTCGTCCACAACATATTGGTCGGATTCATCCGATTACTCAGGCAATTGAGGAGGCTTTAACCATTCTTGTTCAAATGGGCTTTGATTTAGCGGAAGGGCCAGATATTGAGGATGATTGGCATAACTTTGAGGCGTTAAATACTCCCAAAGAACATCCTGCTCGTCAAATGCAAGCCACATTCTTTTTTGATAATAAAAATTTGCTCCGTACACAAACTTCTGCGGTGCAAATTCGCACAATGGAAAATCAGAAACCGCCTATTAAAATCGTTTGCCCAGGGCGGACATATCGTCGAGATTATGATGCCACGCATACACCAATGTTCCATCAAATTGAATGTTTGGTTGTCGATGAAAAAGCAAATTTGGCTAATCTCAAAACTGTCTTAGAAGAATTTTTTAAACTCTTCTTTGAAACAGATGATGTTAAGACGCGTTTTCGTCCTTCATACTTCCCATTTACTGAACCATCCTATGAAATGGATTTGGGTGGTGTAATGGCCAGAAATATTGGAAAAGAATGGCTAGAAATGGGGGGGTGTGGTATTGTGGATCCTCGGGTCTTAAAAAGTTGCAACATCGATCCAGAAAAGTATCAAGGTTTTGCCTTTGGATTTGGCTTGGATCGTTTGGCCATGATGAAATATGGTATCAAAGATTTGCGCCCAATGTTTGAAGCCGATATGAAGTGGATTAAACATTATGGATTCTTGCCGTTGGATGTGCCGACGGTGACAAGCGGACTTTCCTTGAATGGAGGCAAAAAATGCGATTAAGTTTAACAACATTAAAGAAATATTTGGATACAAAAGCCTCAACCGAGGAAATCGTTGAAAAGCTGACAATGATTGGTTTGGAAATGGAAGAGGTGGAAGATTTGGCCGCCCGCTTGCAAGGTTTTATCATCGGTGAAATTCGCGCTGTGGAGCAACATCCTAATGCCGATCGTTTGCATGTGCTGCGCGTATTTGATGGCAAGCAAGATTTACAAATCGTTTGTGGGGCGCCGAATGTGCGTGTGGGTTTGAAATCCATTTTGGCTTTACCGGGTTGTTTGATTCCAAAATTCAATGAAAAATTGGAAGTCGGCAAAATTCGTGGCGTTGATTCCAATGGTATGCTTTGTGCCGAGGATGAATTGTTACTTGGCGAAGATCATACAGGTATCATTGAACTGGATACAGATTTGCCCGCCGGAACGCCAGCTGCCGAAGCATTGAATGCTGATATCGTATTGGATATCAATGTGACCCCAAACCGCCCAGATTGCTTGGGTGTGAAAGGTGTGGCGCGTGATTTATCAGCCACAGGAATTGGTAAATTTATTGATACACCTGTACCGGAAATCAAAGGCAAATTTAAGTCCTCTATTGATGTCAAGATTGAAGATGATACATGCCCGATTTATACAGGTCGTTACATCCGTGGTGTGAAAAATGGCGAAAGTCCCGATTGGATGAAAAGGGCCTTGGTAGCTGCGGGATTGCGCCCGATTTCCGCTTTGGTGGATATTACAAACTATTTGAACATTGCCGAATGCCGTCCGTTGCATGTGTTTGATGCCGATAAGGTAACAGGCAATATCACAGTGCGAGCTGCCAAAGAGGGCGAAAAGATGATGGCTTTGGATGATAAAGAATATACGTTGTCGCCGGAAGTGTGCGTGATTGCCGACGATAAAGCAGCACAAAGCATTGCCGGTATTATGGGTGGTGTTGATACCGCTGTTTCAAAAGATACAGTCAATGTGTTTTTGGAAAGCGCTTATTTCGTGCCAGCAAAGATTGCTAAAGCCGGTGGTTTGACTGGGGCGATGTCTGATTCCCGCAGTCGTTTTGAACGTGGTGTAGATCCGAATAGTGCCATTGATGACAATGCGCGTGCAACGCAAATGATTTTGGATTTGTGTGGTGGTGAGCCATCCGAAATCGTCGTGGCTGGTGAAACACCAGATTGCATCCGCGTGATTGATTTTAACTATGGCGAAGTGAAGCGTTTGACCGGAATGGATGTCGCCGAAAAGGATCAAGAACGCATCTTAACCGCTCTTGGTTTTGGTGTGAAGGAAAACAAAATTTCTGTACCATCTTGGCGTTGGCATGATGTCAGTTTGCCTGCTGATTTGGTGGAAGAAGTGGTGCGCATCTATGGCCTTGATAATTTACCAGATGCCCCAATGCGTGCTGAGACTTTACCGATTGGTAGCTTGTTGCCCCATCAAAAACGTGAAGTGGCTGTGCGCCGCGCGTTGGCTGAACGTGGCCTCAATCAAGCCATCACTTGGTCCTTTATGGATTCCAAGTTGGCCAAATACTTTGATTCAAAGGGTGTAAAATTATCCAATCCGATTGCCTCAGATTTGGATGAATTACGCCCAAGTTTGGTGCCGAATTTGTTGTCTGCGATAAAGCGCAATCAAGACACAGGCGTGCAAGATGTACAATTGTTTGAAGTTGGTCCGGAATTTTATTCTGATAAATGCGGGGAACAACGTTTGATCGCATGTGCTGTGCGGGCGGGTTCTTATTTGCCAAAAGCATGGAATGAAACGGAACGCCCTGTGGATGCCTTTGATGCCAAGCAAGATGCGATTTCTGCTTTGATGGCGGCGGATGCGCCGGAAAACATGGTGGTTTATAAGAATGCTCCAAGTTGGTATCATCCGGGGCGCAGTGGTTCTTTGCAACTCGGAAAAAACAAATTGGCTGTGTTTGGTGAAATTCATCCGCGGATTTTGAAAGCATTTGATATCAAAACACCCGTGGTGGCTTGCGAAATATATTTGGATATGTTGCCACCCGTAAAAGCGCGTGAAAACAAAATGCAAAAAGAATTCAAAAAATCTCAATATCAAGCTGTGACACGCGATTTTGCGTTTGTGATGGATAAAGATGTGGAAGCACAAAAGTTGTTATCCAGCATCCAAAATGTGGATAAGAATTTAATTCAATCTGTTGGCGTGTTTGATGTGTATGAAGGTGAACATTTGCCAGAAGGCAAAAAGCAAATTGCTGTTCAGGTTGTGATTCAATCCATGGAAAAGACTTTAACGGATGCTGAAATTGAAGCACTTTCACAGCAAATTTTGAATTATGTGGCCAAGAATACAGGAGCGGAATTAAGAAAATAGTTGCATTCTGAATTGCGGCTTCATATAATGAAATAGTAAGGAGAACAAATGACAAAAGAAGAAGTTTTACAATTTACAGGCACCGTGATGGAAGCGCTTCCTAATGCGACTTTCCGTGTGCAATTGGAAAACGGCCATGAAATTATTGCTCATACATCCGGCAAAATGCGCAAGTTCCGTATTCGCGTGATGGTGGGTGATAAAGTGGATATTGAAATGACCCCTTATGATTTGACAAAGGGTCGCATTTCATTCCGTCATAAAGCGTAAATTAAAAGACAGGGGGAACAGTGGATATTTTATTGTTTGCGGCCATTGTTGCTTTAATGTATTCCGGCACATTGTTTGGTTTTAGGTGGTGGTTGTCGCGTCAGGCATCCGCTAAGGCTAGTTTATTGTCCGGCGCAACCGCCTTTTTGGTTGGGGCGATGATGTTGGGTTTGGCCGCGTGTGTCACCATTTCCTCAACTTTAACTCCTCGTATATATGCCACATTGATTTTGCCGGTGTTTGTGATTTTGTATATTTGTGTGCGATGCCCACGTCAAAATTGGTTTGTTTTTTGGGCTCCGCTTATTTGTTATGGTGGTACGTTTGTGTTAAAGTCTATTTTCCCAAATGTATCTATAACATGGGATGAGCGCATTGTTTTTGCCGTTGTTTGGTTCAGCGTGATGAATCTTATCCAATTTTTTAACAGATTGCCCTTTGTGTCAGTTTTAACCGTTTCAGCGTGGGCCATTGGATTTGGATTGGTCAGCATTGTTATGGGCTTTGTTCCTTTGGCTTTGGCTGTATTGTTGGGATTGTTGGTCGCCCCCTTATGGGCTGTCAGTTCAGTATTGTCTGAACATCAGGAAGGACGTTTGGGATATGCCAGTTCGTGTATAGTCGGTTTTGTGATGGGCGCCGTTGTTGTGGGTAGTCTTTTGAATGGTATCGGTTGGGCTTTGATGCCGTTATTGAGTTATTATGCATTTGAACTTTGTTTGTTGGGATTGACTTTTGTCGGTGCACATCCGTTAGGTATGGAAAGAGGGCAAATGGCTCTTGATAGCGTATTAATCCCTGAAAATGCTGGCTCAATTTTAACAAGTTTATTTAAGCATTTGTTGATTTTATCGTTGTTGGGGACGGTTTTGTGGGGGACACAAAATGTACAATGGTTGTCCATTATCACTTTATTGGTTTTGATTGATTTGTATAATCATTTCCACTTAAAAGGAAAACCTATGCCGGGATACAAAGATATGTGGAATGATGTGAAAAGCAGTGTCAAGGAACTTTGGACCAGCGGGAAGAAATTATCTTTATCCGTATTGAAAAAAGAACAAACTAAACCCGCAAAAACGACACCGAGTAAAAAGAAGAAAGCAAAGGTTAAAAGGAAAAAGAAAAAATGATTCCTTTATATGAAAAACAAGATTTGCAGGGGGACGCAGATTTCGATTTGGTGTCCCCTTTTTCACCGGCTGGCGATCAACCCGAAGCCATTAAAAGTTTGGTTGACGGATTAAAGGCGGGTGAGCATAATCAGGTCTTGTTGGGCATTACAGGTTCAGGTAAAACTTTCACGATGGCACATGTGATTGCCGAAATGAAACGACCAACTTTAATCCTTGCTCATAATAAGACATTAGCAGCCCAACTTTATTCCGAAATGAAAACCTTTTTTCCAAATAATGCGGTAGAGTATTTTGTATCATACTATGATTATTATCAGCCGGAAGCATATATTCCCAAAACGGATACTTATATTGAAAAAGATAGCGCCATCAATGAGCAAATTGACCGCTTGCGCCACTCGGCTACACGGCATTTGTTAGAGCGTAGGGACGTGATTGTAGTGGCGTCTGTATCTTGTATTTATGGTATTGGGGATGCCGAAAGTTATTCACAAATGGCATTTTCCATCAAAAAAGGTGATACAGTAGATGTGCAAGATTTAACGCGCCGTTTAACTGAGTTGCAATATAAACGCAACGATATTGCTTTTGAGCGTGGATGTTTCCGCCAAAACGGGGATGTGTTGGATATTTTCCCAAGTCACTATGAAGATTTGGCATGGCGTATATCGTTATTTGGAGATGAAGTGGAAGATGTGTGTGAGTTTGATCCATTGACCGGCAAAAAGAAAATGGCGTTGCCCGAGATTACAGTATATCCGGCTAGTCACTATGTAACCCCGCGGCCAGCCCTGTCGCAAGCCATTAAAACAATCAAAGAAGAATTGAAAGAAAGATTGGCTTTTTATGCGGCGGAAAATAAGCCGTTGGAGGCGGAACGTTTGCAACAACGAACACGCTATGATTTGGAAATGATGGAAGCTACAGGTTCTTGTAAAGGTATTGAAAACTATTCACGTCATTTAACTGGACGTAAGCCAGGCGAGGCCCCGCCAACTTTGTTTGAATATTTGCCCAAAGATGCACTTGTCTTTGTGGATGAAAGCCATGTGACAATTCCACAGCTGGGTGCGATGTATAAAGGTGATAGAGCGCGAAAAACAACTTTGGCTGAATATGGCTTTCGTTTGCCGTCTTGTATGGATAACCGTCCGTTGAAGTTTGAGGAATGGGATAAAATGCGCCCAGATACAATCTTTGTATCGGCGACCCCTGGGCCATGGGAATTGGAACAAACAAAGGGTGTCTTTACCGAGCAGATTATTCGTCCAACCGGTTTGCTGGATCCAGAGTGTATTGTGCGTCCAGTAGCAACACAGGTGGAAGATTTAATTGCCGAATGTCAGTTGGAATCGGCCAAAGGGCATCGGGTATTGGTGACAACACTGACCAAGAAAATGGCGGAAGATTTGACGGATTACCTGAACGAAAATGGCGTGCATGCCAAATACATGCACTCGGACATTGATACGTTGGAGCGTATTCAGATTATTCGCGAATTGCGCCTGGGTGATTTTGATGTGTTGGTGGGTATCAACCTTTTGCGAGAGGGATTGGATATTCCAGAGGTCGCTTTGGTGGCAATTTTAGATGCGGATAAAGAAGGATTTTTGCGATCCGCAACTTCGCTTGTGCAAACCATCGGCCGCGCTGCCCGTCATGCCGAGGGCAGGGTGATTTTGTATGCCGATAAGATGACGGAATCGTTGAATTATGCTTTGACTGAAACCAAGCGCCGGCGCGATAAACAAATGGCGTTTAATAAAGAGCATCATATCACACCAAAGGGCATTCAAAAAGCAATTCCAGACCTAATTAAAGACTTTAACGACTTGACTGGTAACACGGTGAAGGATGTTGAACAAGTGCCTGAAACGGTGGAAGATTTGAAAAAGCAAATGTTGGCCGCCGCCGAAGATTTGGACTTCGAACGTGCCGCCCAATTGCGTGACCGTATTAAAAAGTTGGAAGAGTTGGAATTACAGGAATTATAATTCTTGAAAAAGAGATCTTTTTGCGTTATAATACCCGCATGATGAAAAAGAACTCTGAAAACATAGCGAGTAATCGCAAAGCACATTTTAATTACGAGATTCTGGACACCTATGAAGCGGGAATTATGCTGACGGGTCCGGAGGTAAAATCTTTACGCGCCGGGCATGCCCAGATTGCCGAAAGTTATGTGGCACCGGATAAAGGTGAGTTGTTCTTGGTCAATTCCCACATTGATGAATATAAAAACGGCAAAAGCGGTTTTGTGGAACAAAATGCCACTCGTCCGCGCAAATTATTGTTGCATCAAAAAGAATTATCGAAGTTGATTGTTTCCGTACGTCAAAAGGGATTGACAATTGTGCCGTTGGATTTGTATTTTAACGGACGAGGGGTGGCAAAAGTAAAAATTGCCCTGTGTCGTGGTAAAAATGTAGTTGACAAACGCCAAACCATTAAAGAACGCGAATGGAAACGTGATCAAGGCCGCATTATGCGCGCCCGTAACCATTGATTATTTTGTTTTATAAGCATCCCGAACAGCACGGAACACATCGTGTGCCATGCCGGTGATGTTGCGGCGTTGTGCTTGATCCCAAGCATTTTCGCTTTCCAGGGTTATTTCATCCAACACGCGCAACAAGGAAGCGGAATCACGACGATATTTATCGGCCTTAAAGGGATCTTTTTCCGTTTTGCTCTTTTCTTGCTTCACAAGGGCCAAAATCACATTTTCGCCTTGAGCCAAGTAAGGTCTGGCGCCACGGGATGTTTGAACTTCGCGCGTCATTAATTGGGCCGCAGACAAACGTCTTTTGAGCCCTGAGCGAGCATTTCCTTGACATTCTATGGCTTGTGTCAAAGCATCCTTGTCCAATTGTTGTTGTGGTGTTAATTCGCCTTTGTATAATTGAATAAAGGCAAACAATTTTAACATATTTTCATAGTAATTCCAGTCAATGTGATATTTTGATTTTTTGGTCAAACGAATACTGGGTTGTGTGCGGTGATGCACCTGATCAATCACAAAGGCAGACGGGGTCAGAGCCGTTGTTGTTTTCAATGCCTGTTGTGTTGTTTGGGCCGGGGCCTTTGGTAAGGCGGCTTTAATTGATGCTTTCTTTTTGGCCGGTTTAGTTTTGCGTTTTTGAGGCACAGGTTGAGGGGCAGGGGCCGGTGTTGCATCAGACGGGAGTAAATCTAATGTCATTTGTTGAGCACGAGATAGATCCATTGGATCAAAAGCCGGTAATTTTGGGGCAGATTCTTGTTGCAATAAATCTTTCAGACGGGCCAATTCTTGCTCGCATCTTTCAATATATTCAGCGGACGGAGCGCGTGCACCCAATGCTTCGCGCACTTCCTCTGTATTATAATCACGCATCATGTCCAAATACTGCTTTAATAATTCGTATTGTTCGCGTATTGAATAAGCCATTAGATTCTCCTTTGTTCAAGATAGGTTTATTGTACCATAAAAGGTAGTTTTTGTCAAATAAAAAGATTGTTTTACGCAAAAGGCTGGGAATCGTTGGTTATTGTGTTAAAAATAACTTGACAAAAACAGGCGGGTGTGATACACTCATCGCCACTTTTACGAAAAGATATCCAAAGGAGAATAAAATGGGTAAAAGAATTGAAAATATAAAACGTGCAATCAAAAAAGATCCGGATATGGCCATATTTGTTGGCTTGGCGGCTGTGGCCACTTTGGCAATGTCTGTGCCCGTGACGGGAATTGTGGTCGGTGGAATTGCCGAAAAGCATAATAATGAAAAATTGGCCAATGGCAAGTTTAAGGACGAAGCCGCCTTGGTTGTGACGGGTATCAGCACGAATGACAAACAGGTCTTTGTGTCGTTTGATGCCAATGGTGATAAATTGCCGGATTATTGCGGCGCGATTAAACCGGGTTGTAATGTTTCCAATAAGGAATTGAAAAAGCCCCAAAGTGGTGCCGCTTGGTTGTCGGTGTTGAACGCCCAAACAGTGCGTCGGATGTAATAATCCGAAAAACATCTTTGACCCCCGGTTTCGGCCGGGGATTTTTTTATCCGGGAAAAATACTTAAAAAAACTTAAAAAAAAGGGTTGACAGCCGATTAAAAATCGGTTATAATAACACCCACTTGTTCGATACTTTCGGGGTTTCTTCGGAAAGAAATTGCCAGAAAAATCGGGGAGTTTTTTCAACGAAATCAATGTCTTATGACAAAGAGGTTGTTGGATAAAAATGAACGCTTTCGTCCGCTTGAAACAGGTTGATGAAAGATTTTTTGTTAATAAGAAGGTAAAAGGAAAAAGGATAGAATGCCTACAATTAACCAATTGGTTCGTAAGAGCCGTAAGAAAGTCACAAAGCGGAACAAG
>JAFPYW010000037.1 GCA_017394405.1 Alphaproteobacteria bacterium | reverse complement strand
TTAACGCCAATTCCATCATCTGTTCCACCGTATCTGATGTTTCCAATTTTGTAATATCTTTATCTTTCGGCGGCGTCATCAAATTAAATGACGTTTCGGGCGATAAATTCAACAATGTGGCCAAATTACCTTGGGCCTGTTTCACGGAATTTTCCGCCTTGATTGTTGTCAACTTAGATTGCTCATAACTGGTTTTAGCCAACAACTTATCGCTGAGAGCCACCAACCCCAAATCATAACGGCGTTTGGATTCCTCATACGCTTTTTTATATGATTTTTCGCTGTCTTTCGCGCTGGACAAAACCTCCTTCGCACCCAATAATTTCAAATAAGCATTATTGATGGACAAAATCGTTTCTTGTAATTGCGCATTGTAATTGAATTCGGCCGATTGCAAATATGCTTTCATCTTTTCCACACGTGCCCCACGGCCACCAAAGTCAAACAACAACCAATCTAAACCCACATTTCCAGACAGGGGATAATTTTTGTTATATTTCCCTTTTTCGTATTTGCTACCCGATACAGATGCCGAACCAGATGCTGTCGCCGATGGCAAATATTCCGATTTTGCCTGACCAACGGCAGCTTCGCTGCTTTTCACAGACATGTATTGCCGATTGAGGGCCGGATTTGTACAAATACCCATCTGAACCAACTCTGGTAAACCAATTTTTTCTTTATCCAATGTCTTATCAACACACCCCTCCGGTGCGTTCAATTTATAAACAGAAAACGGATCAAGTTTTGCCTCGGCAGACAAAGCCCCACCGATAATCAACCCAAAGATGATAATATTTCTCATAGACACCCTCTCTCGTTCAAAAATAAACTTACAAAAAAAACTTGTCAAGAAAAAAAATATCTAGTACACTACCATGGAATAGGCAAAGGAGAATACATGGACAGGACATTACAAGATTTGACGCGCCAACTTTTGGCCTTATCCTCAAGCGCGGCCGAAGAAAAAGTTTTACCGCAAGAAATGCAAATTATTCAACAAAAGGCCTTTGATGTCCAAGAAAAAATGATGCAGTTATTGGATGATCAAGAAAAGAAAACAAAAGACATTAAAACCATCCAAGACATTTATCAAATTCGCGAAGATGTGTGGGATATTATGAACACCCTTGCCGTGCGTGAAGCAGAAGTAAAAGCCAAATTCGGCATTAAAGGCGAAAGCCCGAAGGCCAAGCACACATGTTGCCATCACCATCATCATGAGGGAGAGTGTTGTTGCGGACATCATCACGACGAAAAATGCTGTAAAAAAGAAAGTAAGAAATGTTGTAAAAAGGAGAAAAAAACATGCCGCAAAAAATAACTTTTGAACAGGCTATGGCCGAATTGGACGAAATCGTGCGCAAATTGGAAAATGGACAAATTCCCTTGGAAGAAGCCGTTAAAACATACGAAAAAGGCATGGAATTAAAAAAAATCTGTGAAGAAAAATTAAAAACCGCCGAAATGAAAATTGAAATATTGACATTAAAAGACGGCAAACCCGTTGGCACGGAGGCATTGGATGAGCAACTTTAAGGACCAATTAAAAATTGCCCGCGCAGCCGTCGATCAAAATTTAGAAAAATGGTTGCCAATTCCAGATAATTTGAGTGCCCGTGTTGTGGAAGCCATGCGTTATGCTACCATTGGCGGCGGCAAGGCCTTTCGAGCGTTTTTAATTTTAACCACAGCGAAAATGTTTGACCTGCCCGAACAAAATGCTATCAATATCGCTACGGCCATGGAAATGGTGCACGCCTATTCATTGATTCATGACGATTTACCCGCTATGGACAACGACACCATGCGCCGCGGCAAACCAACAACACATATTCAGTTTGATGAAGCCACAGCCATTTTGGCGGGTGATGCTTTGCTGACAAACGCCTTTGAAGTATTAGCTGATGAAGCCACCAATAAAGACGGAAGCATTCGTGCAAAATTGGTGAAAATGTTAGCACACTTGGCCGGTAAAGACGGCATGGTTGGCGGTCAGATGATTGATCTGATTGGCGAAAAACAAACGTTGAACTTGGAACAAATTGAAATGTTGCAAGACAAAAAAACGGGGGCCCTATTGATGTTTGCCTCCACTGCCAGCGCTGTGGCCGCTAAAGCAACGGAAGAACAATTAAATGCCCTTAAAACCTATGCCAAATGTATCGGCTTGATGTTCCAAATTACCGATGATATTTTGGATGTTGTGGGCGATAGTGCCACCGTAGGCAAAACACTTGGAAAAGATAAAACAGAAACAAAATCAACATTCGTGTCCGTGTTAGGATTAGATGCCGCCCGCAAGAAAGCGGAAGATTTGGGTGTTGAGGCCGAACAAGCCCTCAGCATTTTTGGTGATAAAGCCAACGCCTTAAGAGAGGCCGCCCGATTCATTTTGGAAAGGAATTATTGATGCAAAAACTGATGAGTTCAACGCAATTAGAAAGTTTTTGTGCGGCTTTGTTAAAGGCCTACCCGAATCCAAAGTGCGAACTCAAATGGACAAATCCATGGGAATTGATTGTGGCGATTATTTTATCTGCCCAAAGCACCGATAAAAATGTCAATGCCAACACACCGGCATTGTTTACCGTTGCAAATACACCCGAGGCCATGTTAAAAATGGGTTATGACAAAGTGCATTCATATTTGACATCCATCAACTACCATAACAACAAAGCAAAATCTATTATGAATTTGGCTGAGGCCATTGTGAATAAATTTGATGGTAAAATGCCAAAAGATTTTGATACGTTGATCACCCTGCCTGGCATTGGCAAAAAAACCGCCAGCGTCTTCTTAAATGTGGCTTACCATGCCCCCAGGATTGGCGTGGATACACATGTGTTCCGTCTGTGTCATCGCTTGGGAATTGCCTTTGCAAAAACACCAGAAGAGTTGCAAAAGAAATTGGAACAAATTGTGCCGGAAAAATACAAACCCGATTTTGCACTTGCATTAGTTTTGTTGGGGCGGTATATTTGTACTGCACGTAAAACAAAATGTGACGAATGCCCGATGTATAACGTTTGCATATCTGAGGAGAAAAAGTAATGTTCAAAAAGGGGGGAATAATTTTGGGAATTGTTTGCATGGTCACAATGGCCATGGCACAAACAGACTTGCAAAATTTATTGACCGCCAAAAATCCGAATTTGGTCAATTTGAACGAAGCCAACACCTATAACGGACAGCCCTTTGTTTATATTCAAGGCATCAAGGTTCCCGAAAAAGCCACCAATGATTTTGAAGAATTACAAATCAAATTATTCGGTACTAAAAACGTGCGACAAGTCACCAAAGATACTTTGACATTTGATGATACGCCGATGGAAATACCCGCCCAACAGGATGAAAATTTTTCATTTGAAACGCCGTTTTCCCGTCCGGTAAAAACCGGCTTCATCCGGCATATTTCGGATTTTATTGTGATGATTCAGTTACTCAATCGCCAACAAATCTCTGTGACAGAACAGCAAGTTCTCATCAGCACAGATGAACAAACACATTGGACGCGTGAAATTCCTTTGCCGTCCGACAGCGTGGCACAGATAATTGAATTTACCCAAAACAACCAACCAATCCACATTTCCACGGCAGATCATAAAAAAGTATTGACCTTATCAAGTCCGATTCCGCTGAACCAAGGCGTTAATCGTTTAACATTAAAATATGATATTCAACTGTCACCTCAAAAGGATCAAAATCAATCAATATCATTAAATTTAACTGGTCCGGCAATGGATTGGGATGTGGATCGGATGAGTATTTTACTATTGACCCCCATTCAATTAAACTTCACCACAAATCATTTATTATTTGGTGCCAATCGCGCCGAACTCCCCGAAATTTATACACAAAAAAGTGATGAACAGGGCAATACGGCATATCAACTTCAACGCATTATTCCCGCTAATGCAGATATTTATTTAGACACGACATTTGACGGGCAACAACTGGATTCTTTACTCCCGGAAAAAGATTATACTTTGTGGTGGTTGATTATTGCCACATTCGGTGTGATGATTATGTATTGGGTTCTAAATTATTGGTGGGAAAAGAAACAGAAATATAAATTTCACCCCAATAAAATCAAGCCCATTAAAAATCCAAATGTTACAGCCGCCGAGATGGATGTTTCTATGACACAGGAAAAATGGCAACGCTTACTTGCTTTTGCCACAAACAATCACTTGAAAAATCATTGGGAACAACAACAAAATCAGGCCGCTTTTGCTATAAAAACCGCTACATTCATCAAGATTGCAGGCGAAATAACGATTGGTTCCGTTTTAATTTTAATCGGTTTCATTTTTGCCGCATCCTTGATGTCCGTATCGTTAAACCTGCCAATTTTATTGGCTTGTAGCGTTTTTACAATATGTGGTATTATAATACTATACATCCTTTTAATCCGAAAAATCATACAAAAACGAGGACAATTCATTTTGCAACAACTTCAATCTGAAAAATTTATGTCGGGAATGACCACACAACAGGTACAAACTCTATATCCTTTTTTGATTATTGCAGGACAAGATAAAACGTGGCTCAAACGAATGATGTCTATCAACCCGAATGTGGTAAAAAATACTTTTCTAACGGAAGGGGTTTAAGATGAAATTATTGGCTTGGATTCTTTTGGTGTTTTCCTTTGGTATTATGCCGGCAACAGCGGCAATTGAAAAACGTGATTTATTGGAAGAAAGTTATCACAACCGCGTCAAATTAAACAAAATTCATGATGCGTTATTGGAAACGTTGTTAAAGGTTCCTTTTGAAAAGCGGATTTATGTTTATCCGGCCTTATTTGAATCCGATGATATGCCCAAAAAGATTACAACACATCCGCAAATTTTGCCGTGGAAGGGAAAAAAACCAACCCGTATTGCCCCACAAATGCAAGAATTTGCCAAAGAACATTTGGAATATATGCCGGCAAAATACTATCCGATTTTGGATCCAGATGGCTGGCCAAACGAAGATAAAGAGGGCGACTGGCATCACATAACTCAGATGCTCCCTGAAACGTTGGCGAGCCCTTCCAATAGCACCGAAGGTATTCTGAAAAACAATACAAAATAATTGACTTTTAACGAAAAATTATTTATAATAAATTCCATATCGTATAAAGGAGCGCAAAATGGTTTGGACTGACGACAAAATAAAACAATTGAAAAAAATGTGGGACAAAGGAGCAACAACTGCAGAAATTGCCAAAAAGTTGGGATTGTCCAAAAACTCTGTGATTGGCAAGGTGCATCGTTTGAATTTGGAACAAAGACCTTCGCCCATCAAAAAAACAACCGCTGTTAAAAAAGTGAAGGCCGTTAAAAAGGTCGAACGCATTGGCATTATGGAATTAAAATTGAATACATGCCGTTGGCCAATCGGTGATCCGACGGATGACGATTTCCATTTTTGCGGCGCCACAACGGTTGCCGGCAAACCTTATTGTGCCGAACATTGTGCTATGGCTTTTTCTGGTTCAACAAAAGATTTAACGACGGATGATGAATGATATCAAAGGACAAAACGCTTTGCTTAGTTGATGGCTCCGGCTATATTTTCCGAGCGTTTTATGCCCTTCCCCCAATGAACCGACCCGACGGAACACCCGTTAATGCCGTGTATGGTTTTACCAATATGATGCTGAATTTGATTCACGACAATTGTTGTTCGCACATGGTCGTGATTTTGGATGCCAAGCGCAAAAATTTCCGCAACGATATTTATCCTGAATATAAAGCAAATCGTCAGGAAACACCCCCTGATTTGATTCCGCAATTTCCCCTGATTCGCGCCGCATGCGATGCCTTAAACGTGCCGTGGTTGGAAATGGAAGGGTTTGAAGCTGACGATTTAATTGCCACCTATGCTCGCCTAGCCACAGAAAAAGGATGGCATGCCACCGTTATTTCCGCCGATAAAGATTTAATGCAACTGATGACGCCGGACGTATCGTTATATGATCCGATGAAAAAGAAAATGCTGACCCAAGAAGATGTTAAAAACAAATTTGGCGTCACCCCGGACAAGGTTGTGGATGTGCAATCTTTGATGGGCGACAGCACAGACAACATCCCCGGCGCAGCGGGTATTGGCCCCAAAACGGCCGCCGAGTTGATTCAAAAATTCGGCTCTTTGCACAACCTATTAGATCACTTGGATGAAGTACCACAACAAAAACGGCGCGAAGGTTTGATTCGTGATAAAGAACAAATTTTAATTTCTGAAAAATTGGTATCATTGGATAAACATGCTCCCGTAAAACCGGACTTTGAACCCTTTGCCGTCCACCCGTACAACACACCGGAATTAGCCACATTTTTAACACAAAACGGCTTTCAAAGTTTAATCAAGCGATTGCAAATCCACACACCACAACCGACAATCACCATTCCAAAGCCCGACAAAACAACTTATGTTTGCATTCAACATCCGCGGGATTTGCGCACATGGGCACATGATGTTCAAACATTAGCATTATATCCCGTCACATTACCCAAAACAGACCATTTAATCGGATTGGCTTTGGCCAAAGAAATCGGAAATGCTTGTTATATTCCGTTGGATCACAAAGGGACTGATGATATGCCAGCGCTGGATTTATTTTCCGCTGATAATCGCCCTATGCAATTAAAACCGGCGGAATTGGGTGACATTTTGATTCCCATTTTGCAAAACAAAAAAATCACAAAAATCGGCCATGATATCAAAATGTGTTGGCATTTATTGGCTCAGTTTATCGACAAAGATTTTACCTGCACGCCACTGACCGACACACAACTGATGAGTTATGATTTGGACGGCACAAAACACGCGCATGAATTGAATGATATCGCGCCTTTGTATTTGAAACAACAATTATCCCCAACTCCCCCAAACGATGCCGCAAAATCGCACACATCTTTTGATGAAATTCCGTTAGATCAGGCCACTTCCTATGCCGCCGAACGCGCTGACATGACTTTGCGTTTATGTAATTATCTGACCAAACAAATTGAAAACACACCAACAAATCAAGTATATACCGACATTGATTTGCCTCTGGTGTCCATTTTATATCAAATGGAAAAAGAAGGCATATTGGTAGATCAGAACCGATTAAGAGAACTCAATGATTTATTTGGATGTCGTTTGGATGCCCTGACAAAGGAAATTTATCAAATCGCCGGCGAAGAATTCAACATCAACTCCCCCGCCCAATTAGGCGTCATTTTGTTTGAAAAACGCGGCTTGTCCGGCGGAAAACGAGGTGCCAACGGACATTGGATTACGGATGTGAAAGTGTTAGAAACTTTGGCTGCCGATAACAATGACACTTTAGCCCAAAAAGTTTTACAATATCGTTCCGTCAGCAAATTAAAATCAACTTATGTGGATGCGTTGATTGAACGAGCCGAAAAAACACCGCGTATTCACACGACGTATTCTTTAACAGCCACCAATACCGGCCGTTTG
>JAFPYW010000036.1 GCA_017394405.1 Alphaproteobacteria bacterium | reverse complement strand
TTTATTTTTATCAAAAATATATTGCAATATAAATAAATTTTGATATACTGGTTTTAACTAAATCAGGGGGAAAACTAAATGAGACAAACAGATGAATCTGGGCGGAGCATCCTTGAGATGTTACTGATCCTAGTAATCATGGCTGTTTTAAGCGCTGTTGCCATAATAGGATATTCTTTGGCCGTCAATGAGCACAGGGCAAATGAAACAACCAATCGTTTAATGAAGCGGGTTATTATCGTATCGCAGCAACTTTTGGTAGATCAACCACCTAATCTCGGCGGTTTTGATGAAAATGATGGATTTTATAAAATTCAAAACCATGTTGATACAGACACACCCGGGAAATTCAAACTAACCGTAGAAAATGTTCCGGAACGCGTTTGCAAAAAGATTATTGAGATGGACTGGCAAGTATTCGTAGAAAAACCTGCAGATTGTTCCGGCATCGCCAATCGCACATTCACATTCACTAATAACTTAAAAGAAGAACCACAAATAGATCCGTATGATATTGAATATGATTTGACAAATGATGATTTGGAAAAAGATTGCATTGGATCCGGTTATGTGTGCAACAAAGAGCAAGGCCAGGCCATATTTGTTTGTCATGACGGGAAATGGGCAAGCGCATGTGATCTTGATGACCAACACTGCACATGTATTGATGGTTGCTCCGACATGAAAATGCACGCAAGCATAGAAGACACCTGCATCGGCTCCATATTTAATTGATAAAGTATTATTCTAACCGTCTTCCAAGAAACTGCGTAATTTACGAGAACGAGTTGGGTGCTTCAATTTACGCAAGGCCTTTGCTTCAATCTGACGGATACGTTCACGTGTCACGGAAAATTGCAGGCCAACCTCTTCCAATGTATGGTCTGAGTTCATTCCGATACCAAAGCGCATACGCAAAACACGCTCTTCACGTGGCGACAAAGTAGATAACACCGCCGTACAAGATTGACGCAAATTGCTTTGAATAGCAGCTTCCAATGGTTGCAAACTGTTCTTGTCCGCAATAAAGTCGCCCAAATGGCTATCTTCCTCATCACCTACCGGCGTTTCCAAAGAAATCGGGTCTTTGGCAATTTTCATGACCTTTTTAATCTTTTCAGGCGTCATATTGACACGCGGAGCCAACTCTTCTGGTGTCGGCTCGTGTCCTGTTTCCAATTGCATTTGACGACTGGTCCGCACCATTTTGTTGATGGTTTCAATCATATGCACAGGAATACGAATTGTTCTAGCCTGGTCAGCAATAGCACGCGTAATAGATTGACGAATCCACCATGTAGCATAGGTTGAAAATTTGTTTCCGCGCTTATATTCAAACTTATCCACGGCCTTCATCAAACCAATATTGCCTTCCTGAATTAAGTCCAAGAATTGCAAATTACGGTGCATATAACGTTTAGAAATAGAAATCACCAAGCGCAAGTTGGCTTCAATCATTTCTTGTTTCGCCTTTTTCATTTCTTGGCGTCCCTTACGCACCACATTCACCAATTGACGATATTGCGACACCGGCATTTTTGTTTCCAACAACAATGACTTGATGCCGGACATAATATCCTTGGCTTCGGCCATGCCCTTTTCCACAAAGGATTTCCAATGTTTGTCTTTCTTATTCTTCAGCGTATCTAACCATTTAGGATTCAATTCGCTGAGGGCATAGGCCTTCAAAAATTCATCGCGATCGATTTTGTGAGCACTAGCTAAACGCAACAATTTACCTTCCATCATCATCAATTTTTGATTCAAATCATTGATGGTGTCCATAATTTCAGCCAAACGCCCCTGAGTCAAATGCAAATTTTTAATCAATTCAATCAACGAATTTTGGGACTTCTTATACTTTTCTTCCGCTGCAGCTGTAATTTTTTCGCGGTATGTAATTTGCTTCACTCGTGTTGCTTGTAATTTTATAAATTTGCGGTATTCTGTTTCAATTTGTTCAAAAGTCGCCAAAATAGACGGACGCAAATTGGTTTCCATTTCATCCAACGACAAAATATCATCTTCATCATCCGGATCTTCTTCCTCGGGTTCTTCCGTCGGCTCATCATCATCAATCAAGTCATCTTTTTCTGCTGGCTTTTTCTTAGGTGTTTCAGGCGCCACAGGTTCCTCTTTAACCGGCTCGGTCGGAGCAACTGCTTCTCCCTTTGGCAACTCTTCCATAGCAGTTTCCAAATCAATCAAATCGCGTAACGATAAAGTACCTTCCTCTAATTGATGGTGCCAATCAGCCAACATTGTGTATGTCGGCGCACATTCGGCCAAACCGTTCATCATCACGTTGAATCCGGCTGCAATACGTTTTGCAATCGCCACCTCACCTTCACGAGATAACAAATCAACAGCACCCATTTCCTTCAAATACAAACGTACTGGATCTTTGATTCCGACAGTATCATTGGCAGCAACAGGAGTTTCCACCTCTTCCTCGCGGGAAAATTCGTCTTGCGTTTTACCAACTTCTTCAGTCAAATCTTCTACATCATCCGAACTATCCACCAAAGAAATGCCCATTTCAGTGAATGAATTGACTAATTGTTCCCATTTTTCTTCGGTTTGAGATTCAGGCGGCAAACACCGACGCAACTTATCAACCGCAATAAAACCACACTCGCGACCCTGATCAATCAATGCCTTCATCAAGGCCTTCAAATCTGTTGTATTATCTTCAGAATGATTCGTTTTTTTGGAAGAAGAACTCATGCACAGGACCCCTTATAATAAAAATATAGTGTATATTATATCTGATTTTTGACAAAATGTCAAATAAATTATTCACTTTCTTTCAGTTTTTCCATTTCCTGCCTCAAACCAACCAATGCGGCTTTAATTGATTCATCTCCTGTCCGTAAATACATCTTATTTTTTTCTTTAATTTCAGCGTCTAGTGTTTTTATCTTAGATACTTTGATCATTTGACGAACCGCTCGTTCAACATCCTCATCGGCGTATACTTTTTTATACAGTTGTTGCAACGTACTATCAATAGCCTTTTGTTCCCCTTCATCTAACAGAGCATACAAATCTTCAGATTTCACATCAGCATTGTCCAACAAAACAGTTTCCAATTTTTCAAAAATTTGCTGCATCCAATCCACAGAAAAACGGCAATAATGACCGATTTCTTCCAAACATGGAACACAAGCGCTCGGATAAGCAATCAAATATGCCAACAATTGAGGAGAATCTGTTGGACTCACCAAAGAATTTGCGGCCACTGGTCGTTGGTGTTTTTTGCCCAACATTTTGATTCTTTTTTGAATTTCACGTTGATAATAAACTCGCACCCGCTCATCCTCAATTTTGGCTACCGTATCCATAGCGTCTTTTTCTAATTTTGCCAGACGTTCCGGCGTATCCAAAGTCCGTCCTTCCAGCAACATTTGCCACAACGACCAAATCAATGGTTTGGCACCATCAATTTCTTCTTGTAAGGCTTTGGCTGATTTTTTCCGAATCATATCATCCGGATCCATACCATCAGGCAAATAAGCAAATTTTAACGACTTCCCCGCCCTCAACATTGGCAGCGCACGATTAAGGGCGCGCACCATGGCTTTACGCCCCGCTCCATCACCATCAAAACAAATCACTGGTTCATCACACATTGTCCATAAAAGGCGGATTTGATCTTCTGTAAAAGCAGTCCCCAACGGGGCCATGGCTTGGGTAAATCCAGCACCATGCAGAGAAATCACATCCACATTGCCTTCCACAACCAATGCTGTATTCTTTTTACGCACTGTTTCAATGGCCTGAGGCAATCCATACAACAAATCACCCTTATGGAATAAATCGGTTTCAGGAGAATTTAAATACTTTGGCTCGCCTTGGTGCAACATACGACCACTAAAACCAATCACATGTCCCCTGCGATTCATCACCGGGAACATCACCCGATCATAGAAATAATCATGATAACCATTGCCATCTCTGTTTGGTGCCACCAACCCTAGACTTTGCATATCTTTAATTGAAAATTTATGGGCTGTCAAATGTGCTAACAGCCCACTGCCAATTGGGGCAAAGCCCAACCTAAAATGTTTGACCAAATCAGAACTCATGCCACGCCGAATCAGATAATTCTTTGCCTCTTGTCCAATCGTACTGAACAAATTGTTTTGGAAATATTGGCACGCACATTCCATCAATTTTAATAATTCAGCATTACGTTCATTTCTTTCGGCTGCCTTAGGATCAGGCGCCGGCATTTTCACGCCGGCCATGTTGGCTAAATACTCCACCGCCTCCATAAAGGGCATCTTTTCAGATTCCATCAAGTATTTAATCTGGTCACCATGTGCACCACAACCAAAACAATGATAAAACCCTTTGTCATCATTGACAGTAAAGGAAGGCGTCTTTTCCTTATGAAACGGACACAGACCAGTATGTTCCTTGCCTTTATGGGTCAACTTTACCTTCCGCCCGATTAAATCGGACAGAGGCACTTTATCCCTTAATTCATCCAAAAAGGCCGGCGTTATAGCCATATTACCCCGCTAACAAAGTTTTGATGACTCCGGATGCAACACCAAAATCCATTTGGCCCGCATATTTTGCACGTAAAGCACCCATCACCTTACCCATATCTTTAATAGATGCAGCACCTGTTTCAGCAATAATTATCTTAATGGCCTCCGTCATCGCAATCTCATCCATTTGCTTCGGTAAGAACCCCTGAATGATATCCACCTCTGCCTGCTCATGAGAAACCAAATCATCACGTCCTCCTTTTTTGTACATTTCAATACTCTCTTTGCGTTGTTTTATCATCCCTTGCAACAAAGATAGGACGGTCGCTTCATCTACACCATCCATCACACCCTTCACCCGGGCATCGATATCTTTTTGTTTGATGGCCGCTTGCACAAGACGCAGGGTATTTACCTTTTCCTGATCCTTGTTTTTCATTGCATCAACCAATGCATTTTTAATATCATCACGTAACATTTTTGTTCTCCTTTCTCATAATGACGACATTATATCTTTTTTTTCACAAAATAAAAAGAAAAATCTTGCTTTCAAATAAAATTTATATCATAATGCCCGATATGGAGGTTGGTGTGACCTGTTTACTATACGGATTTGGATTGGGATTTGTAGTTCCTTTTGTTGCACGCAGATTAGGTAAGATTTTACCCGCGACAACGGGAACAATTTTATACAACCTGTGTCATTTTGTACGCATGCCGAATCCACATAACCCACTACAAAGCGCTCTATTACGACGCAAATGGCAAAAGCTGTTTTTGAATGCCACCTTGTGGGGTGTTATTTGTGCCTCCTTGTTTTTTTTAGCACACACACTTTTACCATCCCAACTATTTATATACGCTGAAGTATTTGTATGGTTAATGCTTTGTGCAATTGAAACGGATCGCCGGCATTTATTGTTGCCAGATTGTTTGACCATTCCTTTATTGTTATTCGGATTTTTATTTGCCACACAAACACAAACTATTACACCACTTCAAAGCATCGTAGGCGCTTTATTTGGTTATATTGTCACAACATTATCCGTCTTTGTTGTCAATTTTTCAAAACACAACTTATTCGGTGGTGGGGACACAAAATTGGCCATTGCTTTGGGGGCATGGTTAGGAATGCAGGGATTAAATTATTCTATCTTTTTATCTTTCTTTTTATTTTTTTTGGATAGTTGTTTGCGCAAAAAACGGATGGGGCCATATGGTCCAGCCATTGGCGTTGCGGCCTTGATATGTTTTTTTATTCTTTACGCAAAATAATACTGGACAAGATAAATAAAAAAAGATATAATGCAGAAAATTTTGAAGAAATGTGGTTTTTATGCCAAGAAAGAAAAAAAGTAGTTTAGTGCATTTTGACATTGATTCTTTATCACATAGTCCCGCGCAAAAAGATGTGGTTCAAGCGCAATCTTTGGGTCAAACTCTGCGGACAAAACGTGAAAAGAAGAAATTGTCTTTGGAAGATGTGGCCAGCAAGTTATGTATAAAAGAAGCATATTTGAAGGCATTAGAGGAAGGGCATTATTACGCTTTCCCAAGTCGTGTTTATGGTATCGGTTTTTTGCGTACCTATGCTAAGTTTTTGGAATTAGATTCAGATTTAATGGTTGCCGAATTTCATGCCGAAACATCCGATATTAAAGATGCGCCATTGGATATGCCCGTCATTGAGAAACATTTTGCAATGCCATCCAAAAAGACTTTGATTATTGTGGCTTTGATTATTGCGCTTTTGATTGCTATTTGGTTTGCCGTGGCCGCATTCTTATCAACGGATGTGTTCAGCAAAATTTCTTTACCGTATGAAACCACAGCTCAAGAAACAGAAGTGGTTTCGGACGAAATTGCTCCGGCTGTAGCAGATGAATCACTTGCTCCCAAAACCGAAGAAAAAAAAGAGGAAGCCAAAGCTGATAAAAAGGTGAATCAGGCCGTATTTTCTGCAAAGGCCGCTATCGTTGTGTCCGGGGATGTTTGGGTTCGTTTACACAACACACAAACAGGAAAAACCATCCTTGATAAAACAATGGCACAAAATGATTCTTTTATCCCCGAAGCCGATTTGAAAGTTTTACAAATTAGTACCGGTCGCGCCGGCCTGGTGGATTTATACCGTGATGGCAAAAAAGTTCATACTTTTGCCCAAGAAAAAGGCCGTTCCTTAGCTGAATTCGCTAATTAGCATTCCATCTTTGCAACTATTTCAACTCACTTAAAATTTTAAGGAAGGGATTTTCATATGGATTATCAAGAGAAATTAAAAACTATTTTAGCACGCGCGGATGAGCTGACACAATTGCTCACCACCGAAATGGATACACAAAAAATTATCCAACTTTCAAAGGAATTAAAATCTTTGGAAGATGTGGTACGTGTGGGCAAAGAATATTTGGCCGCTTGTAAGGGCTTGGTGGATGACGAGCAAATGATGAATGATGCCTCTCTGGATTCTGAAATGAAACAAATGGCGACAGATGAGTATTATGAATTAAAGGCCAAATTGCCTGATTTAGAACGTCAAATTCAAATCCTCCTCATTCCAAAAGATGAAACGGATGAACGCAACGTGGTATTGGAAGTGCGCGCGGGAACGGGCGGTGAAGAAGCCGCTTTGTTTGCCGAAGAATTGTTCCGTATGTATGAGCATTATGCCATGAAACGTGGTTGGCGATTTGAAACATTGTCTTTGAACGCAACCGGCTTGGGTGGATACAAGGAAGCTGTGGCACAAATCACGGGCGATGGTGCTTTCGGTCGTTTGAAATTTGAATCAGGCGTCCATCGTGTCCAACGTGTGCCGGAAACGGAATCTAGCGGACGTGTGCATACCTCCGCCGCAACGGTGGCCGTATTGCCAGAAGCACAAGAAGTGGATGTACAAATCAATCCGGACGATTTGGAAATCACAACTTGTCGGGCATCTGGTGCCGGTGGTCAGCACGTGAATAAAACGGACTCAGCTATTCGTATTGTGCACAAACCAACAGGAATTGCTGTGGAATGTCAGGAAGAACGTTCTCAATTCAAGAACAAAGACAAAGCCATGATGCGCCTTCGCACCCTGCTCTATGATATGGAGCGGCAAAAGTTGGATGCCGAGCGCGCCTCCAACCGCAAGAGCCAGGTGGGGAGCGGTGATCGTTCCGAACGCATCCGCACCTATAACTTCCCGCAAGGGCGTGTGACAGATCACCGAATCAATAAAACTTCCTATCAACTTCCAACCTTTATGGAGGGTGATTTGGACGAGTTTATTGACGCTTTGATTACCGAAGAACAAATGGCAAAGCTGGCCGAGATATAATGGACAAAATATCTTTATTTGACAAAAAGTTATTACAAGAAGCTGCTGTATCGGATGAACAATTAAATTCGTTCATTTCACGGCGTTTGGTGGGCGAACCCGTGGCCAAAATTATCGGCAAAAAAGGCTTTTGGAAAGATGACTTTATTGTGTCCAAAGATGTACTGGATCCCCGCCCCGATTCCGAAACTTTGATTGAGGCGGTGATGGAAAAATTCCCCGACAAAAATCAAACTTTACGCATTTTAGATTTGGGAACGGGCAGCGGTTGTTTATTGTTGTCCTTGCTTGGCGAATATAAAAATGCAACCGGCGTGGGCATAGATATTTCCGAAAAAGCCCTGACCATAGCCAAGAAAAACAAAGGCGATAAAGCGGCCGAATTTATCAGGCGCGATATGCGGCAGGATTTATCGGATTTGGGGCAATTTGATATTATGATTTCAAATCCACCCTATATTTCCTCGAACGAAATTCAAACATTGGAGCGGGATGTGAAGGATTACGATCCCCTGCTCGCACTAGATGGCGGTGCGGATGGATTGGATTTTTACCGAGCACTTGCCAAACAACACCTTGCCCCCGCCTTGTTTATAGAAATCGGCAAGAATCAAGAAACACAAATCATCCCCTTGTTCGAACAACAGGGCTGGCACTTCGTCCAATCATGGAAAGACCTGGGCGGCATCACGCGAGTGTTGGAATTTAAAAATTAAAAATTCAACTATTCCTCGACATACACAACAGGAACAGTTTTCCATCTTTCATCTTTAGTTTTATACTTGTACGTTCCAATTTGTCTCGCGCACTTTTGTTTTGGAACCTTTACAATTTTATCGTCATAGTAATCATTTTTGCCTGACGTATCCACCAATAATACCACAAGATTGTCACCATATGGTGATTTCATAGCTAACCCCGTATCTGGAGCCAATGTTTGAAAAATTCTAAGATTGGAAGTCGTGATACATTCACCGTCATTTTCAAACATTGTCAATCCATCCACCGAATTATTTCGTTGGGCCGACACTACTAAGAATAAGAAACCAAATGTTCCAATTACACCAACCACTACACCAATTAAAAATAAAAAAAACTTTCTCATATTACTGTCCTTTCTTTTCTTGTTCCTTTAACCATTTGTCGTATTCAGGATTCGGAACCTCTGCATCAACAATTTTAGCTACAGGAACTGTTTTTTTCTCAAAACTTTTAGTATCTTTATTATACTGCTGTGTTTCATAAGTGTATGAATCCACATACATAAAACATTCGTTATTTTTGGGTTCGATTTTTAAATCATCGTAATATATTTTGCCTTTTTCTTTTTTCATATAAATAACATATCCGTCACAAAAAAGATCGCCAGTATATTTACCATACTCACAAGCTCTAGCTAATATAGACTTATCTAAAACTTGAAATACACGTATAGCAGGAATATCTTCGCATTTCTCGTTTCGAATCATTTGTGGCGGCGCGGGATTAAAAATAGAAGTAGTATATGTCCCCTCCTTTGCACCAACGCAACCAACCAACGCCAATGCAAAAAATACTAATGATTTTTTCATATCTACTCCTATTGTTTAATACCCTTCTAATTTGTCTTCCACGGTGACACCGGCTAAGCAATCCACAAGCGGCCGTTCAACCAATGTATAGGCACCAAACTCACCGCGTGCCTTGGCTGTCATACATGCACGCACACAAGACACCATCACGTTACCTGTAAATTCCGGATTTTCACCAGATACATTATATAATTGATGCACTTCCATAGCGGTGCGTTCCACCTCACCTTCGTGGTGAAGCGTATTATATTTGTTGATATCTTTTACAAACAAAACTTCTGTCGGTGCATCCAAAAAGTATGGATCTTTCTTGATGGCTTTTTCGACAACTTCCGCTTTTGCACCATCGGCCAATTCCACATACACACGGCGTTTTTGTTTGCCACGCCCGTTAGCCAATGTTAAAGCAACGGCGTCTTTCACACCATCAATGGCCTTCACAGCAACAGTATGCCCCATGCTACGACCACCTTTTTCGCCACCAAATGTTGTTGTTGTTTGGCCGGTAATAGCCACAATTTTCATCAAAGCACGCACCACAGAATCGGTGCCCGGATCCCAACCGCAACCAATCATAGACACTACGTTGTGGGCTTTGGCATCCAAATCCGCCACCTTTTTCAGGGCGGCAATATTTTGATGTTCATCATAGCTGTCCACCGTGCAAATACCCATCTTTTGGTACAACTTCATTTTTTCCGGGACTTCGCGGGATGGTACGCACAACAATGCGACATCTACCTTGTCTAATTCGGTAATATCTGACACAACCGTGGTATTTTTCAATTCCTCACGATTCTTTAACAAACTGGCCGGACGACGCACAACGCCGACCAAGGCAATATCTTTACATTCCTCAATAGCACGTTTGCATCCGCGCCCCACATTTCCCCAACCAATGATTGCTACATTTATTCTTTGCATTAGACAATTACTCCTGTCATTTCATTATATAGTTGATAATAATCTTCGCTGGATTTATCCCACGAATAGTTCTTGCGCATAGCCATTTCACGCATCTTTTCAATGTGTTCTGGCCGGTCGTAATAGGTCGCATTCGCCCACCCGATTGTGTTATACAGCGCACGAGCGGACACATCATTAAACTTGAAGCCCGTTCCAACGCCATAATATTCATTATAATTCAAAACTGTATCTTCTAAACCACCTGTTGAACGTACAATCGGTAACGCACCATAGGTTTGGCTAACCATTTGTGTTAAACCACATGGTTCATACAAAGACGGCACCAAAGAAAAATCAGCCCCAGAACACATCAAATGTTCCGCCTCGGTTTGATATCCAATGCCAACTGCTATTTTTCCCGGATATTTCGATGGCAATGATCCAAAGTAATCATTCGCCCATTTTTCACCTTGACCCATAATCACAAATTGTGTTTCCATTGTATTCAAAATCGGCTCTATACATTCAGCCAACATTTTAATTCCTTTTTGTTCTGCCAACCGAACACACATAGAAATAACCGGCTTTTCAACACTATCCAGTTTTGCTAACTTCACCAAATGCCGTTTATTTTCTTCCTTACCTTTCTCATGGGTCCGAATAGAATAGTTTTCAGGAATAATGATATCACTTTTCGGATTCCACAATTCTGTGTCAATTCCGTTCAAAATACCCCGCAAATCATTTTGGCGTTCGCGCAACAGCCAATCCAATCCGGCCCCAAACTCGGGCGTCAAAATCTCTTTTGCATAATTTGGGGAAACCGTATTCAATTTATCCGCAAAACGAATACCGCCCTTCAAAAAGTTAATACATCCGTAATCTTCAAATGCGCCCGCATGAAAATCTTTCCCTTCAATACGTGCATAACTCAACACATCTGCGCTGAAACGCCCTTGATACGGCAAATTATGAATCGTCAGTAATGTTTTTGTTCCGTTGAAAAACGGATCGTGTTCGTTTTTGATGTAGTACGGGATCAGGCCGGTTTGCCAATCATGCATATGAATAATATCTGGATGGAAACCGATATCTTTTGCAATCTGTAAAGCCGCCCGATCAAAAAAGGCATAGCGGTAAGCATTATCTTGATATGCTTCATGCGTCATTTTGTCGTCATAAATACCATCACGAGCAAAATACTTATTAAATTCAATAAAATATGTTTCTACTCCGGGGATATATGTGGAACGATGAACCGAGAAAAATTCTGAACAATTTCCCATCTGAACACAGTTTCCATCCATCACTTTCTCAAGATGATATTTCTCGTAATCTATTGCAGAATACAAAGGAATAACGGCCTTTACTTCAACCCCTTTTGATGCTAAAGATTTGGGTAAAGCACCGACAACATCACCCAAACCGCCCGTCTTCACAAAAGGCGTCATTTCACTGGCGATGAACAAAACTTTTTGCATCTGCACTCTCCCTGTAAAATCTAGTATAAAGAAGTTTTTTTGCTTTCGCAAGACTTTTTTTAATTTTTTCTTGATTTTTACACAAAATGGATTTAATTTGAAAACGAAAGGACGAAAAATGACAAAATCAAGCCATCAGGATGTAGAATCGCTGAGTGGTTATGTTTGGCGGTTACAACAAACGGATGAGCGTATGGCTTTGGCTATTGCGCAACGTTTTGATTTGCCTGATATTGTTGCCCGCATTTTGGCATCACGGGGCTTTGATTTGGATTCAGTTCCAACCTTTTTATTTCCCACATTAAAACAACACTTACCTAATCCCTTTTCTTTAAAGGATATGGAAAAATGTGCGAACCGAATGGCAGATGCTGTTTTAGCCAACGAACCAATCGGGTTGATGGGTGATTATGATGTAGATGGTGCCACCTCTACTGCCGAATTAAAAATGTACCTCGAAAGTTGTGGCACAAAGGTATTCACATTCATTCCGGAACGAGAAGACGGCTATGGCCCTAACGCCCGCAAAATGCAAGAATACAAGGATGCAGGGTGCTCTGTTGTCGCCACATTAGATTGTGGCACAACGTCCTTTGAACCAATTGATTTTGGAACAAAGTTGGGCTTGGACATTATTATTTTGGACCACCATAATGCAGATCCGCAATTGCCCAATGCATTTGGTATCGTAAATCCTAAAAGATTAGACGAAGATACAAATCACCCATGCCGTTATTTGGCTGCATGTGGGGTTGTCTTTTTATTCATTGTAGCCTTAAACAAAATTTTACGCGACCGCGGATTTTGGAAGGATAAAACCGAACCAAATCTGATGACATATCTGGATTTAGTGGCCTTTGGAACCGTTTGTGATGTTGTGAAATTGACCGGAGTCAATCGATTGTTCGTCAAATCCGGACTGAAACAATTTAGCACGGGAAACAACATTGGATTGGCCGCATTAGCTAAACAATTAAATCTTGAAGAATCTCCATCCACCTATCATTTAGGATATTTAATGGGGCCACGTGTCAATGCTTGTGGACGGGTAGGAAAATCAGATTTAGGAATGAAATTGCTTTCCTCCCGGGATCCTATTGAAGCCACGATTTTGTCTGAAGAGTTGGAAAAATTAAACACCTTACGCCGCGAAATTGAAAACGATGTCTTCTTACAGGCCATGGAACAGGTGGAATCTCATCCGTTGGATAAACCATTTATCGTTGTCCAAGGTGAAAATTGGCATCAAGGCGTTGTCGGTATCGTTGCTGGACGATTAAAGGAACGTTATAATCTGCCCGTATTTGCCTTGTCTATTGAGGGGGACGATATTAAGGGATCATCCAGATCTGTTACTGGGGTTGATATCGGCACCTTAGTCATGAACGCATTAGATAAAAAAATTCTCAGCCGTGGCGGTGGACATCCAATGGCTGCCGGCTTTTCATTAGAAAAATCAAAATTAAACGATTTTATCCAATATTTAACAGATTCCATCAAACCCGAATTATTAAATCAGGCGCCAAGCGATTTGATGGCGGATGGGATGTTAGATTTGGCTGGTGTCACCCCACAACTTGTTCAAAAATTGGAATTATTAGCGCCATTTGGTGAAGCAAATCCAGAACCGATGTTCATCATAAAAGATGTGCGCATCACATACGCATCTTTATTAAAAAATGGACATTTAAGTGTCGGACTCAGTAATCGGGATGGGTTAAAAATGAATGCTATTGCCTTTAGATCTGCCGATACAGAAATGGGCAAAGCATTTTTAACGACACATGGAGAAAAATTCTTTGATTTAATGGTTACTTTGAAGCGTGATACATGGCGAGGACACACAAAAATTCAAATTCAAATCTTGGATGCAAAATATGCAGATTAAATTTTTTCCTTGATTTTTAATGTAATCCCGCATAAAATAGACAGCAAAAAAGGAGCATTATATGATAACATCTATTTCAGTTTCTGCTTTAATTGGTTATTTTTGTGGTTCAGTTCCCTTTGGTTTGGTCTTAACATACTTGGCTGGTTTGGGCGATATCAGAAAAATCGGATCTGGAAACATCGGCACAACAAATGTTTTGCGCACAGGTCACAAAGGATTAGCTCTTTTAACGTTGTTATTGGATGTCTTCAAAGCCGCCTTTGCAGCAGTAATTTGTGAATTTTTATTCAACAGTACTGGCCTTGGTTTTTTTGCTGGTTTTATGGCTGTTATTGGACATAACTTCCCCGTTTGGTTAAAATTCAAAGGTGGCAAAGGTGTAGCTTCCACATTGGGTTTGATGTTGGCCATGAGCCCCGTTGTCGGTATATTCACCTGCCTTACATGGTTGGTTGTTGCATTGATTTGGCATTATTCTTCGTTAGCCGCATTGTTGGCATTGACCGCCGCACCGGTTTGTGCTTTATTGTTACATAATGAACCGGCTGCCTTAACCTACTCCGCATTGTGTTTATTATCATATTATCGTCATCGTTCCAATATCCGCCGTTTAAGCGAAGGAATTGAGTCTAAAATTTCCTTTCATCAGAGGGCCGTATGACATCCAATGACTCTAAACGCTTAGATTGGCTCAGGTTATACCTGTCCGAAAATGTTGGTCCAGCAACTTTCAAAAAGTTATTGGACTTTTTCGGCTCGCCAACAAAGGCATTGGATCATGTTGAAGAGTGGGCAAAACTTGGCGGGGCAAAACACGCCATTAAAATAGCCGACCAAAAAGAAGCAGAAAACCAATTGACAATCGCCGAAAAATTAGGTGTTAAGTTGTTCTTTTCCGATGAACCTGATTATCCCCAAATGTTAAAACAAATTTCGGATTATCCCCCCATCTTATTTACGTTAGGGCATCCCATCTTGTTTTCCAAACAATGTATTGCCTTAGTTGGCACACGCGCAGCCACATTAAACGGCAAAACTTTTGCTTCAAAAATTGCTCAAGAATTGGCCGAACAAGATTATGTGATCGTATCCGGTATGGCAAAAGGAATTGATAGAGCCGCACATATCGGGGCGTTAAATTGCCCGGATAATGGTGGTACAATTGCTGTGTTGGGGACATCAGTTGATACAGTATATCCCCCAGAAAATGAAGATCTGTACAATGAAATTAAAGAACGTGGATGCTTAATTTCTGAATTCCCTTTTGGAACGGCGCTGATTCCGCAAAACTTTCCCAGACGAAACAGAATTATTTCCGGTTTATCGGTCGGCGTTGTGGTAATTGAAGCCAATTTGAAATCTGGATCATTGATTACAGCAAAAGAAGCATTGTCGCAAGGTCGTGACGTTTTTGCCGTTCCCGGTTCACCATTAGATCCACGGGCTGCCGGACCAAATGCTTTAATTCAAGATGGCGCAACATTAGTGACAAAATCGACTGATATCACAGACACATTGAACAACAATAAGACCTTCCGTTTATCCGATACGATTATCCCGGATGAATACCAATTAAATATAGAAACATTGGAAAAAGACATTGATAAAGCACGCACGGTTGTGTTAGAAAATTTAGGGCCGGAAATGGTGGGTATCGATGACCTAATCCGCGCAACAAATTTGACACCGCGAATTGTCAATGTTATTTTAACTCAATTGGAATTGGCCGGTCGTTTGGAACATTTCCCCGGCAATCGAATTGCCTTGATTTATGGAGATAAAAAATGAAACTTGTTATCGTGGAATCCCCTGCAAAAGCAAAAACAATCAATAAATATTTGGGCTCAGATTATTTTGTCATGGCCAGTTTTGGACACATTCGTGATGTGCCTGCCAAAAACAACAGTGTGCGTCCAGATGAAGATTTTGCCATGGATTGGGAAATGAGTCCACGTGGCGAAAAAACAGTACGTGATATGGTGAAAGCCCTTGAAAAGGCAGATGCGCTTTATTTGGCGTCCGACCCTGATAGAGAAGGAGAAGCCATTGCTTGGCACGTTGTCCAAGAATTGAAACGCCGCAAAAAATTAAAACCGGACATGCCTGTTTATCGCGTTGTGTTTCACGAAATTACAAAGAACGCCATTTTGGAAGCCATGAAAAATCCGCGTGAAATTGATATGCAGTTGGTGGATGCTTATTTGGCGCGCCGGGCTTTGGATTATTTGGTGGGCTTTAACATTTCCCCGCTTTTGTGGAAAAATTACCAGGGGCAAAATCCGCCGGGCGCGTGCAATCCGTTGCCCTTCGTTTGGTATGTGAACGCGAAAACGAAATCGCTGCTTTTAAGCCACAGGAATATTGGGGAATTGATGTCGATTTGGACACACCCAGGTCAGAAACTTTCAATGCAAAATTGACACATTTAGATGGCAAAAAATTAGATAAATTTGATTTGAAAAACAATGTAATAACTGAAGAAGTTAAACAAAGGGTTGAATCAACTATTTTCCATGTTGACACCATCGAAAAGAAGCAAACAAAGCGCAACCCCGCCCCTGCTTTTACAACCTCAACCTTGCAACAAGAAGCCAGCCGAAAATTAGGATTCGGCGCAAAGAAAACGATGCAAATTGCACAAAAATTATATGAAGCCGGTTTGATTACTTACATGCGTACCGACAGCATCAATTTATCCGATGAAGCCATCAAGGTTATTCGTGATCTTATTAAATCTGAATATGGCGATAAATATTTGCCATCAAAACCACGCATTTATAAAAACAACAGCAAGAACGCCCAAGAAGCACACGAAGCCATTCGTCCGACAAATGCTACACGCAAACCCGAAAGTTTGGATGTGGATATGGACGGTCACAAACTCTATGAATTGATTTGGAAGCGTACTGTCGCTTGCCAAATGGAATCTGCTCTATTGGACAAAGTGGGCATAGACATTCCATCCCAAGATCGTAAAATTCAACTGCGCGCTACAGGACAAACAATTGCTTTCCCGGGCTTTATTAAAGTATACAAAGAAGATTTAGATGACGATAAAGGCGAAGATGATAATGCCTTGTTACCCCCTATGAGCGAAGGCGAAACACTCACGACAAAAGAAGTCCATGCAGATCAACACTTTACCGAACCCCCTCCTCGTTTTTCAGAAGCCAGTTTGGTGAAAAAGTTGGAAGAGTTGGGCATCGGTCGTCCATCCACTTACGCGACAATTTTGTCTGTTTTACAAGAACGCGAATACGTGAAATTGGTCAACAAACGTTTTGTACCAGAAGATCGTGGCCGCATCGTGACGGCATTCTTGGAAAACTATTTTAACCATTATGTACAATATGATTATACCGCTGGCATGGAAGACAAATTGGATGACATCACCAATGGTTCTGTAAAGTGGAAAAATGTGTTGCAAGATTTTTGGGCCTTGTTTAACAGGACAGTAAAAGAGGCTGAACCGCACAAGATGGGCGAAGTTTTAGAAACAGTTGCCAAAACATTGGAAAAAGGCTTATTTCCAACACCAGAATCACGCGTCTGCCCCGAATGTAAAACGGGCACATTATCCTTGCGTGTTGGACGTTTTGGTGCCTTTATTGGATGTTCTAATTATCCAAATTGTAAATACACAAAACAATTTGCCACCATCGAAGCAGATCACGACGAAAACGGCAACCCAATTGAGCCAACGGTGGATACAGACAGCAAAACCTACAACCTTGGCAAAGATGCCAGCGGAGCGGATATTTCTGTACGTAAAGGTCCTTATGGTTGGTATGTACAACAAGGCATGGGAAAGGATGCTAAACGTGTCAGCTTGTCCAAATCTATGAAGCCGGAAGACATTGATATCAAACAGGCTTTGGGGTTGTTATCCTTGCCGCGTCCACTTGGCAACGATCCAAAAACAAACGAAGTTATTGAGGCCGGCATCGGTCGCTTTGGTCCTTATGTCAAGCGCGGAAATACATTCCAATCTTTGGCTCCAACAGATAATGTTCTCACCATAGAGTTACCTCGCGCTTTGGAATTGTTGGCCGGCGCAAAAGAAAAGCCAAAAGCCAAAGTTTTGGGTAAATGGCAAGACCAAGAAATCACCTATCAAACCGGTAAATTTGGCCCCTATGTCAAATGGGGTCGCATTATGGCCAGTGCGAAAAAAGATGGCACGGTTCCCACATTGGATGAAGCCATTACACTTATTCAAAACAAAATGCGTGAAAAATAAAAAAAGCGCTCCCGACGGAGCGCTTTTTAATATACTACAGAGGAATTACCGACTCTCTGATTTATAGAAATTCAATTTAGGATTTTCCTTTATAAACTCGGCACCAGACATAACTTGTCCTTCCTTCGTATTCTCTGCTTTATAGCCCTTTCCATAATACTCAAACGTTTCTGGATTGCCATCTGTATCAAAAGAAACTGTGTCATGGCGATTATGGATACCTCTAAAACTATCAACTTTTACGACACGAGCCGTGCTTTCTTTTGCAAACGCTTCTGCACCCTTTTTGCTCTCCTTATAACCTAGGACTAAACCAGCACCCACCGCTGCAGCTAAAATTGCATTCACTACACAGAAATAGACTATCATAAAATCAGTATCTTTTTTACGATGCCGACTTCCATATCCGATTCCACTAAAAGTTATTACCATAACACATACCTCCTTTTTGTCTTTGACGGGGATCATTATATCATATTTTTTTATTTTTGTCAAGTGTTTTCATTTTTTGCAAAAACAATTGATAAAAAAGGCGGCCAACTTTGACCGCCCTATTTTTAATAATCATCGTTCGGGATAATTGCTTTGGCAAATTTCTTGCCGCGTTTCATTTTCTTCAGCTTTAACGTCGGCACTACCCGCAAAATTGTGTTATATAACTCTTTCAACTTATTGGTATATAAATGATCTGCTTTCAATGGTGCATATTCCACGTTGACAGATGGGTTTTCATCCAGTTGTTCGGCCAAACGCGCCACGGCGGATTCTTCTACCAACGTATCCTCCGTCCCTTGAGTAATCAAACCCGAAGCCGGACATGGCGTTAAGAAATTGAAATCATGTTGATGCACACACGGCGTTGCAAACACAAAACCCTGAATTTCCGGACGACGCATCATTACTTGAGCGCCAATCCACGCACCAAAAGCATAACCCGAAATCCAACATTTGTTACCATCGGAATCCAACGCCTGTAACCAATCCAATGCGGCAATGGCATCAGCCAATTCGCCCGCACCGGTACCATCCATTTGACCGGCAGACGTTCCAACGCCACGATAATTCAAACGCAACACGGAAAACCCCAAGCCGGCAAAAGCCTGAAACAACGTATATGTGACCTTATTATTCATTGTTGCACCTTGTTTGGGATCAGGTGGTAAAACCAACATCATCGGCGCTGTCGGATTTTCCGAACGATAAAAACGCCCCTCTAAACGTCCGCATGGACCCGCAAAGAATACTTCTGCCATATTCAAACCTCCTTATCCGGTTGTTTCTGATACTGAAAATACAACATTTTTTTCAAAAAAGCAAGATTTTTATTGACAAATACTTCAAAAAGAAGTATAAATATCCCTACTGGCGGAGTAGCTCAGTTGGTAGAGCGGTGGAATCATAATCCATGTGTCGGGGGTTCGATCCCCTCCTCCGCTACCAAAATTTGAATAACGTCTTGTTTTTACAAGGCGTTTTTTTTATTTTACACAAGTCAACACTTTTTATTATGTTCTGTCTTTAACTGACCACAAGCGGCCATAATGTCTTCCCCGCGTGTTCGACGGATAGGAGCAGCAAACCATTTGTCTTCCAAAAACTTGGCAAAGCGGTGAATTTGATTATTACTGCTTGGCTCAAACGGACACCCTTCCCATGGATGAAACGGAATTAAGTTGAACTTGACCTCTAATCCCTTCACCAGTTCAGTCAATTCTTTGGCGCACTCCAAGCTGTCATTCACATCTTTTAACAGCACATAGGCCATTGTAATAAAATGCCGGCGTTCACACCGCTTTTGATATTCTTTACATGCCGCCATCAATTCTTCCAGCGAGAATTTACGATTGATCGGCATCAACTTATTACGCAACTCATTATTCGGCGCATGCAAACTGATTGCTAACTTGACGCCCAAATCCGCTAACTCTGGAATTTTATCCGCACGACCAGCGGTCGATACCGTAATCTTACGCTTGGAAATCGCCATGCCATCACCATCATTCAAAATACCAATAGCGGTTTTGACATTATCAAAGTTATACAACGGCTCACCCATCCCCATAAACACCACATTTGAAAGCAAACGATTTTCATCCGTCTTTGTGGGCCATTCATGTAAAGCATCTCGTGCGGCCATCACCTGTCCCACAATTTCAGCTGCGGTCAAATTTCGCATCAGTTTTTGTGTACCAGTATTACAAAATTTACACCCTTGAGCACATCCGACTTGAGTGGAAACACATACAGCCCCGCAATCTTCCTCAGGGATAAACACAGATTCAATTTCTGCCCCATCCTTGAAGCGCATCAACCACTTGCGCGTTCCGTCTGTAGAAATTTGTTCCAAAATAATTTCAGGATGGGTAACCGTGTATTTTTCTTTTAATTCAGACCGAAAATCCTTTGATAAACTGGACATTTTATCAAAGTCCGTTTCACCTTTATTATAAATCCATTGCCATAACTGCTTGGCTCGGAAAGCTTTTTGTCCGATACTTTCCAATTCTTTTTTCAACTCATCAAGCGATAAACCAACCAGTTCCTTTTTCATTCGCGACCACAGGCCTTATTGATTGTATCATACGCCTTTGAAAAACCCTTTAGAGAAAAAGTATCAGTTGTTTTTGTACCACGTGCAGATGTTCCCACCAAAGAGGCCTGAGTTCCTTTTTTCATATCAGCCACTAATTTGGCGTCTGTTGCGCTGTTTTTCGCCCAGGCAGTTGTTTCATGTGGTTTTAACTCAACGGCTTTATTCTTGTCAATTGTAAATTGTGGTGTACTATTGGACTTATATGTATAACCGGCCACAACATTGACCACGTCAAAACTTTTCTCTTTCGGGCGATGTGTCACAATCAACAACACATCATCTCGGCGTGAATACTTTCCTTGTGATTTTGTGGGCTGAGAAGCCATATAACACACATGATCCGTTCCATCATCATAACTGTACGCCGACCAATTATCAAAGGTCCCCAAAACTTCCACTTCGGCCGCGCAAGCAACACTGGACATAAACAATCCCATTAAAAAAACATATTTTTTCATTTAATCCTCCTTTTTTTATTTTCTTTCATCTTATCAAAAGAAAAACAAAAAGACAATAGACAAATTTATTTAATTATAACTTTATCACCTGGTTTAGGATTATTGAAACAACTGGCTGCAGATCCTCCGCGCAAACACACTTCCGTCCATCTGGCCCCATTCCAACCGGATGATCCTGGAGCCAAGATCAAACTGCCATCCGGAACCGCAAAAATACCCGTTCCCGTGGATACAGGCAAACAAATACCTTTAATTTCAACCAATCTGGCCGTTCCAATCAAGTGGACATTTGTTTTCAAGTTACCGTATCCATCAACAGAACAAATGATATTTTCCGGAACTGGCGGTACATTGAACACTTGTTCGCCCAATAATTCCCAAGTGGACAAAGGCTGTCCCGCATGTGCAGCCAAAGAGGCAATACAAGCCGGAAAAACATCCCTAGATCTAAATTGCGAGCCATCTGTCGCACATTTTACACGATAAATCGGCGCATCTAAAAACGAAAAAGTGTAGCCGCTGTATGCCCCAATTACACGCACACCATTTGACAATTCACAAACAGCCAAAAATTCGCCGGCATTGTTGGATCGAGCAGATAACTCATCTTTTCTCGGTGCCGTATTATGATATACGATGTGTTGTCTACCCAAACGAGAATTTTGCGCCAATTGCGCCACAACAAACCCCGTTTCAACAGTGTTAAAAGGATTCACAGACAAGTTTTTGATCATGGGGAAAGCAAGTCCTCTCAAATCAAATTCTTCAACCAAACGACGATTTACCTCTGAAAAGGCCAAATCATCCATACCTGTTTTTTCACTATAATCCGCAATAAAATCTATATAATAACCCATGAGCACCTCCATAAAAAGTTGCGTTATTCTACCTAAAAAAATTATTTTTGTCAATTATCTTTGATGTGCATAAAGAACAGCAACATTTTCCAGCATCTGCCGAAGATCCTTATCTTTCTTGCCAATTTTAGCAATAAATTTCGGTAAATTACCTTCCATTTTGTCAATACTCGCATGATCAACGGGAACTCTTTCGGGCATAAAATGACGCATAAAGGCCAACAATGCTGCCCTTTCATCTGCCACATCATACCCTATTTCTTTCAGTAAAGTTTTTGTACGCTTCAAAGATTTTCGTTTAGCTTGTTTTTTCGGCCATAAACCGATTCCCCTTTCTGCCATTTCTTCCCAAGGAAACGCTACATTTGGATCTAATTTGCGTGATGGCGCAATATCACTGTGTCCCACAACATTTTCTGGGCGGATATGGTATTTTTTTATAATTTTTGTTGCTAATTTCACAAATGCATCCAGCTGAACTTTCGGATATGGTTTTTGCCCAAAACTGGGGCTGTATAACTCAATACCAATTGAAGTAGCGTTCAGGCCCGTATTTCCACGCCAAAAACTTTTACCAGCATGCCACGCCACCCTATTTTCCCCGACAAATTGACTGACATTCCCTTTATTATCAATCATATAGTGCGGGCCAACCCCCAATTTATCCCACAATTTCAGATTTTTCTTAATAGGAAAAGCAAAACAATGCACAACCAAGTGGCTTATTTTTTTATGTGGATCTCGCTCACCAAAATGAGGCCATTTCAATTGTTTTATTGGCATTTTTGGCCTTTCATTTTATGTAAAATTTCCACTGCATCGTAATCTGTCGTTAAATTTGTGGTCTTTTGCGCCAACTCAGCATATCGACAATAGGCCTCCTTTTTATTCAATTTGAAGGGCTTTTTCGTCACAACACTTTGAATGCGCGCAAAGCGTTCCAGTGCCGCATCCGTCAAGGGCTGTGCCGCCTTAATAACTGATTTCAACTCGTTTTCTATACCAAAGCAATAGCAAACGGCATCACACCCGGCGTCCAAACTCGTCTTTGTTCGTTCAGCCAAGCTACCACCCAACGCTTTCATGTCAATTGCATCCGAAATTAAAAACCCCTTAAAGCCAATCCGGCCACGAATAATTTCCTTAATGGCCTTCTTAGATTGGGTAACGGGCCTATCATCCACCGCAGAAATCACAATGTGTGCTGTCATTCCGGCGGGAGCATCCTGACCAATCGCGGAAAACGGATAAAAATCCTTCTTCAATTCCTTCAAACTTTGGGGTAAAACCGGTAAATTCAAATGCGGATCTACTACGGCACGGCCATGACCCGGCAAATGTTTCACACACGGACAAATTCCGTTTTCTTGATAAGTATCCAATAAAATTTTTCCATAAGCTGCTACTTTCTTTTCATCGGATGAAAAAATACGATTTCCTAAAGCAACCGTTGTGTCCTGATACATCACGTCCAGCACCGGTGCATAATTCCAATTGACCCCCAATTCACGCAAATCAGCGGCTATCAGGGCGCCATGCAGGCGGGTCATTTCTTCGCCATCCTCACCATTTAATGATCCCAACGCATATTGCGACACATAAACCGGCCACTTCGGAGGAGCAAAACGGCAAACTCGACCACCTTCTTGATCCACAGCAATCAAAACATCTTCACGACCGATTACCTCTTTAATGGACTTTATCAATGCTTTTACTTGTTTCTTATCTTTTATATTACGACGAAACAATGTCACGCCCATCGGATTGGCCCGTTCCAACAAACGCTTTTCAGCATCCGTTAAAACAAGCCCAGATACAGATAACATAGTGGCCAACACCGGCTTCATGGTTTTTCTCCCTTTTCCATCACCCTATCACACTTGGCAAAAGTTTGCAATAAAAAAATCTCCATTGAGACCATAGCCCCAATGGAGAAATAAAGATATTCACTGTTACTTATTTAACAGCGTCTCTCAAAGCTTTACCAGCTTTCACTTTCACAACCTTGCGAGCAGCAATCTTAATTGTTTTGCCTGTAGCAGGGTTACGACCGTTACGAGCAGCACGTTTTGCAACACCAAATGTCACGAAACCTGTCAATTGTACTGTATCGCCTTTTTTCACGGCTTTTGTCACAACAGCTTGAGCAGCGGCCACGACGGCGGCAGCAGCGGCTTTGGACACTTTTGCTTCTTTAGCAACAGCTTCAACGAATTCTGTTTTATTCATTTTATTTCTCCTTATATCTTTGTTAAACAACAGCCACTTTTGTGTCTGTACTCACATTTTATGCAGATAAAAAAAGCATTGTCAATAAAAAAAATCACTTTTTATCAAAAAAAACGCATTTTTTTTCATTTTTACCCCTCAAATACCCCGATTTTGCATAAAAAATGACTATTCAAGATCATTTTTGCCCTCTTTTTATAATGAATCGGCATCGAGCATTTACCGATTCGTTCCAAATTTCAAGGGCTCTACCTAATTCTTGACTTTTTCGTTTCGATCTGATATGCTATCCAACACAGAAAGGATGCAAAAAATGGGATATCTAACTGACTACCACGTCGCGGGCTATGAATGTGACCGTGAAAGTTTATTGAGCATCCGCAGTATTTTCAATTGGTTACAGGATTCTATGGATCGTTTCAGCCGATCCATCGGCATTGGTTATGATTTTTGTGAAAAACACAATTTAACTTATATCTTAAAGAATTATGATGTTCAAATTCAAAATCTGCCCCATTGGACTGATTCGGTTCAAATGGAAACCGCCCCTTTAACAACATCCAACGCTTGTTTATTTTTTGCACATACCCTGAAAAACAAAGAAACAAAAGCCGAATTGTTCCACACTACCAGCCAAGTTGTATTATTGAACACCCTTAATGGTCATCCAGCCCGTGTCAAGGATTGTCTGCCGATAGATGTCTTAAAAACCATTCAGATACAACCAAATTTTCAGCATCTGCCCCCCATTAATCGGGTAGATATTGAACAAATGCAACCTGTTTCCACAGACCATATTGATTTTAATCAACACATAAATAATACAAATTACGTCGTATTTGCCGAACGAACTCTTTCCCCGGAATTTTTGAAAAAAGCAAAATTACAACGCATTCAGGCCGCGTATAAACAAGCTGCAAAATTAGGCGATTCTTTGCGCATTCAAACGCAAATTGCCCCTGGCTTTACTGACCATCAAATCGTTTCTGCTACAAATCCGGATATCAATTTTGCTCGCATTCGATTCCATTGGGCAAAAAGGGACAGGTAATCACCCCTGATTCATCGCCTGTTCAATGGCTTTGGCCAACTGATCCGCACAAGAAGTACCCTTCCCTGCACAATCATTTCCCTTTAATCGTTCCACAATAAAAGTTGCATCCGCTCCATTGATCAATTTACCAATAGCCAACAAATTCCCCGGGCATCCACCCACAAAGCGCACATTGAATACTTTGCCATTTTCCAAATCGAAACTGATTTCACGGGAACACACACCAACCGGCTTATATATATAATGAGTCATCTGATTCCTTTCTTATACACGTATTAAATGAATATCCATCAATGGCTTTTTACCATATTTTTCGGACAAAAACTGGCGAATTGTATGGCGCATTTGATCCTTGATTAAATTATCATCATTCAAACGCGTCGGATCGATTTCTTCCATTGCATTGGTAATACGACTCAATAATTCGGACTGATCCGCGCTGTCCGACGCCAACAATCCAAATGTTGATAATTGCGGCTCACCCAACACCTTACCTTCCTTATTGATGACAAGCGTTAAAACGGCACTGCCCTCATCCATCATTTTACGCCGTTTCTTAATCACTTCGGCATTCAAAGGAATGATTTGCTTGCCATCTACTGCCAAAATACCCGCCGGCACTTCACCTAAAATTTCAGGTGATTCTCCGCTCAAAGCAATTGCTTCTCCATCTTCCAAGCAAAAAACGTACGGAACACCACACTTTTTAGCGACATTGCTATGATAAACCAATTCCAATGTTTCCCCATGAACTGGCAGAGAAATTTTTGGTTTTAACAAAGCGTATAACTTTTCCAAATCTTCCCCAGCATAATGGCCAGAAACATGAACTAATGCGTCTTTATCCGTTACAATTTTAATCCCTTTACTGGACAAGCGTTTTTGCAACAACGAAATTGCCTTTTCATTTCCCGGAATCACGCGTGAGGAGAAAATAACCACATCATCCGCGCCAAAATAAACACTATTTTTGTTTGGCGTTGTCGCAGCCAAATTGTTTAAGGCAGAGTAAGGTTCACCCTGGGAACCCGTACATATATATAACACGCTTCCTCTTGGGCGTTCCAAAGCCTCTTCTTCGGACAAAAATTCAGGAATATCTTTGAAATACCCGGTTGCCCGACCGGCTGCATCTATACGCCACAAACTACGCCCTAATAAACACACCTCACGTCCGTTTTGTTTAGCCGCCTCATATATACTTTCCATACGTGCCACGTTGCTGGCAAAACATCCCACAGCAATTTGAACACCCGGATATTGCCCGACCAGTTTAATCAAAGTTTCCCGCACGTCGGCTTCTGTTCCCTTTTGATTGCCGCCAGAAGCGTTCGTAGAATCACAAACCAACGCTAAAACCCCCTCTTCACCCAAGGCCTGTAGCGTCTTAAAATCCGGCTCTTGCCCTAAAATGGGATCTTTGTCTAAACGCCAATCACCTGTATGTACGACCAAACCTTCTTTTGTACGAATGGCCAACGCATTAGGCTCCGGCAACGAATGGTTCATTTGCACAAATTCCACCTCAAATGGCGTTAAATCAATTACATCTCCACTGGCAACAACATGCGTATCAGCGCGCCCTAATAAACCCATTTCATCTAATTTTGATTCCACCAATTCATTAGCAAATGCGGTACAATAAATCGGACATTGTAAATCGTGCCATAAATAACCGATGGCACCAATATGATCTTCATGACCATGGGTAATAACCACACCAACTATGTCTGCTTTACGTTCCGCTAAAAATTGCGGATCCGGCAACAAACAATCAACTCCCGGCAAATTTTCGCCTGGGAAACCTATACCACAATCAACCACCAACCACTTGCCATGATATCCATAGGCAAAAAAGTTCATTCCGATTGCCGTGGCACCGCCCAATGGCACAAATACCAACTGATCATCTGGAATAATAATTTTTTCTGTATTTTCGTTTTCCATATTATTTCTTTCAATTAAAATTAAACATTAAATTAAAAACACATCACCCGCAGTGATGCAATGGATTGTCTTTCCAACCTTTAATAACAAAGCCCCTTCCGGAGAAATCCCCTTAAACTGGCCAATCAATTCCTCGTTTGGCAAATGGACCGAAATGGTATCCCCCACGCCAACAGCCAAATCCAACCAACGCGCCCGAATTTTTTTGAATCCCTTTCGTTCTAATACATCAAACAAGGCCTCGTATTGAATCATCAAACGTTTGACCAACCCGATAGGGCTTAAACGCCCACCCAAATTGGCCGTCGGATACAGGACATTTTTATCTGGGTTGCTGAGCAAATTCACACCAATACCAACTATAATTTTATTTTCAACCGTTTCTAATAAAATACCGGCAACTTTTTTTCCATCCAATAAAATGTCATTCGGCCATTTCAGGCGCACACTGAACTCTGGCAAACTTTCCGCCAACGCCAACCCTGTTAAAAAAGACAGATATGCATCCCGTTTCGGATCAGATTCAAACACAAAGGAAACATATAAATTTCCCCGCGGACTTTGCCATACACGGCCATAACGCCCCCGCCCACCGGTTTGTGTTTCAGCCATAACAACCGTTCCGGGCCCAAAAGACCGGGCCGTTAAATTAGTACTGACCAATGAATTAAATTGCTTGATTTCCCATTTCATTTGCTATATTATAGCATAAGAAAAAGAAAAATGCTATCTTTTTTTCAAGGGGAAACAGAAAGGAATAAAAAATGACACCAACAGAATTGTTGCTAAATTTTCAATCGTTGATGGATTGGGAATACAAATATCGGTATTTAATTGAACTGGGCGAAAAATTACGCGATTTCCCCACTGAGGATATGACTGATGCGAATAAAGTTGAGGGATGCCAAGCCCAAGTGTGGATTACCCACCATGTAGAAGGTGATAAGCATTATTTTAACGCAACTAGTGATTCCCATATCGTTCGCGGATTACAGGCCGTTTTGTTGACATTTGTCAATGGACTAACAGCAAAAGAAATACAGCAATTGGATATGTTGGCTATTTTTAAGCGTATGGGATTGGAAGAACATTTATCTCCCTCTCGGCGCAACGGATTTTTGGCTATGACCAACCGAATTTTCGCACTAACTTTTTAAGGCCTAAAAACGCAAAATCCTTACGCTTGATATAAACAAGCGGCACTTGTTTTAATAATGATTTCATTTTCGGATGATCAGCAAAGGTTTCACTTATATTCATTTGGCGCAATGTTTTTTCATCCAAAATACCACCACACACATAAACGCCTCCTGTTGCTTTTAATGTTAAAGCCATATTCATCAACGCAACACCTAATAATTTATAAAAGTCAGCGTATGTTTTGCGGGCCTTTGCATCCCCCTGCATACAATCCATTTCTATTTTAACCGCAGAAACTGGTTTGCGTATTTTAGTATTTTTTTGATATATTTTCTTAAAGCCAGGCCCGGAAACACTTTGTTCCAAAGTACATCCACCTATCATTGTTTGTCCATATTCGGCCGAATAAACATCCCCATTTACAACAAAACAAGCCCCTAAACCGGTACCCACATTGACTAACACCTTGGGGCCAGCATCCGCTCTTCCCTTCTGCAAAAAGGCAAAATCCGCCATCTTCAACTCTGACAAAGCAACCCCTTGAACAGCCAAATCGTTCATCAAAATCACTTGTCTTAATTTTAATTGTTTTTTGAGTTTATCGCCTGACAAATGCCACGATCTGTTCGTCCATTTGACCTGATTTTTATAAACTGCACCTGGCACACCCAACATAACATACTTTGTATCCGGCGCATACATCATAATAAATGCCTGTATCAAAGATTGTGGTGTTTTGAAATCATCACAAGCAAATTGACACACATCACACAACCGCCCATTTTTATAAACGGCTAAACGTGCATTACTTGCCCCCAAATCGCCAACCACAACCGTCATACAAATAATCCCCCCAACACACAGATGACATTATGATAAACACAGCCCAAATGTGCCCATAAGCGCCCCCAAAAGCTCAAAGACATCCCTTCATTCAGACATATATATAATTTTTGTGTGCAAGCCCGCGTAAAACTGGGGGTTAAAAATAACGCCGCAATAAAAATAAAAACAGCAATTATAAAAAGAGGTATGAACCAACGCTTAATCATCAAACTTCTCCCAACAAGACCTGGTGATCCCTTAAATATGAAAACAATGCGCTTCTAACAGATGGTTGTGTACTGTTTAACTGGCTTTCCAAATAAGCGACAAATGGCTGAACAGACAACGAACGCAAAGCGGTTTTAACACTCCCTAATGCTTCAGGGCTCATAGACAAACGCCGCGCCCCCAATCCGATCAAGGTCAAAGCATCCAAAGGCCGAGACGCCATTTCTCCACATACAGAACATGGCACATTATACTCGGCACACGTCTGGATAATATGCCTTAAAATCCTCAAAAATACCGGCGATAACACATCATATCTGTTAGCAATCAAAGCATTTCCGCGATCAGCTGCAAAAGTAAATTGAGCCAAATCATTGGTGCCAATTGAAACAAAATCAACCAGCGGCAATAATCTGTCTAATTGGAACAATAAAGAAGGCACTTCCAACATGGTTCCCACCTTAACATCAACGGGTGCTTTTTCCCGCCGAGCAGTCATAGCCTTCAACTCCAACAACAACGTCCTTTTGGCTTCCAAAAACTCAAAAACATCGGTCACCATTGGGAACATAATATACATTGTCTTGCCGGCATGAGCTTTAATCAAAGCCCGCAACTGTGTGCGTAACAAGGCCCGCCTGTCAAGCACCATCCGAATGGACCGCCATCCCATGGCTGGATTTTCTTCCCTATGATTTTCAAAATAAGGCAACACCTTATCAGAACCGATATCCAAAGTTCTGAAGTAAACCGGCTTTCCTTTGGATTGAACCAACACACGACGATATGCTTCCGTTTGTGTATGGATATCCGGCAACGATTTCGTGGTCATAAATAACAATTCCGTACGATATAATCCCACTCCATCCGAAGGCGGCAATTTATCTTGATTTCCAGGTAAACCCAAATTTAACATTAAATTGACAGCAACACCATCTTTGCTAACATTGGCCTTATCCAAATTTCGCGCATAAAGTTGTTGCCATTTACGCATCACATTTTGGCGCACTTTTAATGCATCAGCAGTATCATCCGAAGGATGCAAATATACTCGCCCGGCAGAACAATCCAATGCGACAGGATCCCCCTCCAACAAACGCCGAGTGGCATCTTTCACACCACCTAACAGAGGAATCCGATAGGCCCGAGCCACAATAACAACATGCGTTGTTTGAGACCCATCCTCCAAAATAATACCTTTGATATGTTTCAAATCATAATCTAATAATTCTGCTGCCCCTAAACTATCCGCTACCAAAATTTTAGATCCGACAATTTTCTTGTTTTTTCCTTTTTTCATCAAAACCCGCATTAAACGAGCCGTCAGATCTTGGAAATCATGCGCACGTTCTTTCAAATACGGATCAGAAATTGAACGCATTTTATCCAAAGCGTCCTCTGCCGTTTTTTGAAGGGCGGCCTCTGCACTCAAACCACTCATGATTGCCGAATCGATTTTCGCCCGCCATTCTGTATCATTCAAAAACAAATGGTATGTTTCAAAAATTTCCTTTTCTTCCTTTGGCGTTGTCGGCCGCTTCAATCTTCGCTCAATTACTTGTTGAACTCGCACAAAGGCCAACGCTAATCTCTTTTGTTCCCGCGCAGGATGAGTTGCCAAAATCGGAGCAGACAATTCCATTCGTCTGTGTGGCAATACCTCGCCAAAGGCAAACCCGCCAACCAAAGTCGTTCCCTCCAAAGTTTCAGGCCCCGAAATGTTCGGCAACGCTTGGGATGATTTATCTGCATTCAAATCTGTTAAAAATTCTGACAATACCATGCATACGTTTTCCACAGCCTCAACAATCTCAGGCGGCAAACGAACCATCTTGCGTGATAGTAATGTCAAAACACCTATGACTTGATTTCCCCGGATCAGTGGCAAAGTTAAAACAGATTTATATTGTGCATTTTTGGCCGTATCCAAACGTGTCTTTTTTTCCAAGGCGACGCTACCAACCGCCCCTTCCCCGACACGCACAAACACAGGCAATTTAATTGATTTTCCGACCATCACGGATTGTTCCAACACATCCGCGGGACGCATCACATATAAAACAGCGGTGGGCATATATAATTTTTCACACAAAATAGTCAGGATGGCATTCAACCGCCGCACGGATGTCATTTCCTTTGACATCACAGCACGCAAATCGCTCATCAAATCAGCAACAACAATCGGTTTGGTGTTTGGACCGGATTCCATTTTGCCCCCTTTAATCACATTTTAGCCCGTTTTATGAGCCGTGGTCAAGTCTTTTTTTTGATAAAAAACCGAAAAAAACAAAAAAACTCTTGCAAAAAAGTTTTTTTAGTGTATAATGGATTGCGTTCTTTGCTAAAAAAATGACCCCATCGTCTAGAGGCCTAGGACATCGCCCTTTCACGGCGGTAACACCAGTTCAAATCTGGTTGGGGTCGCCACTTTCAAACGCCATTTACCGGCGTTTTTTTATTTATGACCAAATTACTATTTCCCTTTTATAAAATAAAACTTGATAAAAAAATTTTTTTGGGGTATAACTTTTCCAAAACAAGGAGTTTGATATGATTACGTTCTTTAATAAAATCGGAAACACATGGGTTGCAAAATTGATTTTCGTCGCTTTGGGTATCAGTATGATGGCCTTTTGGGGCATTGGCGGCATTTCTAATACAGCGAGATCTGATTCCACAGCAATCAAGGTCGGATCTCACAAGGTGTCCATGTCAGAACTCAGCAAAGCCTTTGATGTACAACGTGCCAAGTTCAGCCAATTATCCGGACAATATGTGTCTCCCAAACAAGCCATAGAAATGGGTTTGTTGCAACAAACTGTTCAACAACAGGTCGCTGAAACATTGTCCAAGGCCATTCGCGAAGATTTGGGCTTAACCGCATCTGACATGGCCGTGCGTAAATATGTGGAACGTCATCCAGCATTTAAGGATGCTTTGGGTAATTTTGATCGTAACTTATTCATGACTTATTTGACACAAATGAAACTCAGCGAAGCCGAAGTCGCCGAACAATTACGCAACGAATTGGCCAATCAACATTTGGGTAACACTATTCGTTTAGCCGCACCAACTTCCCGCGTTTTGGCAGAAAAAATGTGGCAACAACAAAATGAAAAGCGGGATGTAGAGGGATTGTTAATTGAAACCGATAAAATCGCCCTTTCAAATACACCAACAGAAGAAGATTTGAAAGATTATTATGAGGCCTATCAAAGTGAATTTATGTTGCCAGAAACACGCGATATTGAAATTTTGGCCCTAACACCAAATATGGTTGCCAAAACAATCAAGGTTGATCAATCTGAATTAGACGCCTTATATACCGAACAAAAAGATTCCTTTGGCACACCGGAAAAACGACATGTGTATCAAATGCGTTTTAATGATAAAGAAAATGCTCAAAAGGCAAAACAAGGGCTAACAGCCGCCAACTTTACCGCCAAGGCACAGGAAGTTGGCCAAAAAGCTGCTGAAACAGATTTTGGTTTAGTTGCCCGCACGGAGTTATTGTCCGAATTGGGTGAGGCTGCCTTTAAGGCACAGAAGGGTGTCGTTTTGGGCCCAATTGAAACCGCCATGGGATGGCATTTGTTGGTTGTCACTGAAATCCAACCCGCCGTTGTGCCTGATAAAAACAAAATCTATGCTGACTTGCGTCAAAAATTGGTCAATGAAGCCACCTATGATACATTATATGAAAAAGCTCGTGAGTTAGAAGATTTATTAGGCGAAGGAAAATCTTTAGCCGAAGCCGCGAAGCAACTGGGCTTTACCACTCAAACATTCAAAAATGTAGATATGGCGGCACAAAAATTACCGAAGGAATTGCAAAATCAAGAACTGATGCGTGATTTATTCACCTTGCGTGAACATGAAGCATCTGCTATGACAGAACAAGGGAATGGTTATTTAGTGGCTGAAGTGAAAGAAATTTACCCAGTACAAGCCAAATCTTTGACAGAAGTGCGCGATCAGGTAAAACAAATTTGGAAATCCGAACAACAAAAGGCGGCTCTGCCAGAGTTGACAGAGCAGGCAACCGAGCAAATGAAAAACGGATCTATTCCAGCTAAATTGGGTAAGGTTGTGGTCGTCAATGGCGCGTCACGGCAAAATCCGAAGGAAATCCCCACTGCCGCAGTCAATAAAGTATTCTTACAATCTGTGGGATATGAATCAGCCATGGCGACAACGTTACCAAACGGCGTGTTCGTCAGCGTTGTGAAACGAGTTCAAACGCCCGCTTTAGATACAAAGGCAATGCCCGATCAAGTTGAACAACTTTCCGGTGAAAATGCAGAATTGTTGCAAAATGGTATTGTGGCAACTTATGCTGACAAACTAGGTGTAAATGTAAATTATGATGCTATTCAAAAGGCATTTTCAGTCTATCAATCTGATAAAGAATAAAAAAAAGGGGGGAGAATATGGCGAAAGAGTCAAAAAAAGAACCTGAAGAAGTTGAAACACCAGAGGTTCCTGCTGCAGAAGAAACAAAACCGCAGAAGAAAAGATCTGGCAAAAAGAAGTTTTTCGTATTCTTATTGGTGCTGGGGTTGTTAGCTGCATCCGGCGTGGTTGGCTATACTTATGTAGCCCCGTTGGCACAAAGTATTTATGATTCTTTTCAATCTGATGAAGGGGTGCCTGAACCAGAAGCAGTTGTGACCCCTACTCCGGAAATTGAACCAGCCGTTGAGGAAGATCAATTTTTGGAACCGGAATTACCACAAGAACCGCAACCCGTAGAAGAAGTTTCTGAAGAACCAGTAGTCGTTGAGGAAGAAGTCGTTGTTGAACAAACACAACCCGAACCGATTCCTGAATTGTCACCCGAACCCGTTCAAATTGTCCCAGAACCCGTCGTAGAGCTTCAACCAGAGCCCGTACAACCACAGCCCGTTGTCAAACAAAAGCCCCTCTCCATAACCCATCCTGTAATGAAAGTCATGGAATTAAAAGAGGCTTTCCAAAACAACGGACAATGCCGCCCCATTTTGGAAGAGTTGATGGCTATGCCTGAAAAAACACCGAAAATGGATCGCGCATTGATGGATTTATTACAAACATGTTTGGATAAGCCATTAAAAGGCCAAATGAAAGAAACATTTAATGCCGCAAAACGCCGAGCGATTTTGCGTTCCTTCCAATCGGAAAATCCGTCTTGGACGGCTTATTTGCAAGCACTTCCCTATTTGTTGGCAGACATTCACCAAAAAAATCCGACAGATGACACACCGCTTAGCATCTTGGATCGGATTCAAAACGCCGTCAATGCAGACAAACCGGTTGCTGTTTTGGATTTAATTCCGCAACTTCCCCAAAGCGTTCAGGCCGTGCTGTTTGATTTGCAACAATCTGCCCAAGAAGAAGCCACTTTATACAAAAACTTGAATCAACTGATGAAAGCACTCTTTGCTGAAGGGGGTAATAATGACTAAGTTTTTATTGACCGTTATTGGATTGGCAGTTATTGGCTTTTTAATTATCCAAGACAAATGGCGCGTTGTCTTTGACACAACAAACTATCAGGTATCAATTTCCTTTGTCTTATTCGTTGTGGGCTTGTTTGTTGTGTTGTGGATGTTACACATTATTCAAAAGCCGTTTGAATGGATGGCTCGTTTTCGCGAATGGCGTAAATCAAAAGATCAAGCCGCCAAGGAAGCGTTTTTCCCTGAACTATTGACGACATTACTCAGCCATGAAACCGACACAAAACCGGGTTTGTTGGCTCGTGCCAAAAAGATTTACGGATCCCAATCCCCTGAAACATTGTTGATTACCGCTTTACTAAAACCAGATTCACAGACCTTTCAAGAATTAAATGAAGCCGATGAAACAAAATTGGCCGGATTATATGGCTTGGTTCAAGAGGCTGAAAAATTAGGTGATTTGGATGAGGTATCCAATTTATTGGAACAGGTGCCACCTCATTTACAAAAAACACCTTGGGTGCGGATGACAAAAGATAAATTGGCCTTACAACGCAACGATTGGGGCACCGCCCTGCGTTTGTTGGAAGAAAACAAAAAATATATGCCAAAGGATGTTTATCGCTCACATAAGGCCTGTTTGCTATGCAAATTAGGTGAAATTAAAAAGGCCTATCATTTGACACCAGAAAACCCAGCAATTGCCCTGATGTACGCGAAAGTGGAACCTAAAAAAGCCCGGTCCATTTTAGAAAAGGCGTGGAATACAACACCTGGTTGGCCTATTTATCTGGCCTATAAAGATACATTGAAGGGGTTGCCAGATACTAAGCGGTTAAAAGCTGTTCTTGCCCTGACAAAACGCACACGCGATCAACGTTACTCTTTGTTGGCTCGTGCGGATATGGATGCTGAATTGCAAAATTGGGCCAGAGCCAAAGAAAGTTTGGATATTTATTTACAAAATTATCCTTTAACCCGTCAAGTGGCCGATATGATGGCCAACGTTGAACGTGTTGGTTACCACCACGAAGAATTGGCACAAGAATGGGAACGCAAAGCCATTGAATCGGAAGATGATTCTTTGTGGATGTGTTTAGATTGCAACCACACCGTTGGTGATTGGCAGGTTTTGTGCCCTCACTGCAATGCGTTTGATCGCATTGTTTTGAAATAATTAGCGGCTGCTTTCTTCTGTCTTAAGCATTAATCTTTTCGGCAAAATAATTTGGGTACTATCAATACCGAATTTGGCCAACACCTCGTGCATAACTGCATTGATTTCTCGCCCCTTACATCCGTGGGCGGAAGGCCATTTCCTGGCGATGATATGCCAACTAGGTGGCAACAGCCGAACTGTTTTAGGTTTAATTGTTTTGCCCTCATAAGCGATCTTCAAATCAAACGCATTGTAGATCCATCCCCCATGTGTTTTTTCACCAGAAGCCACCGTCGTACGCGTTATACGTCCCAATTTATCGGCCTCAATCGGATATATACGACAATCAATACGTTCCAAAGAATAGCAGCTTTCCTCTTCTTCGGAATGACCACCCCACATGGGTCTGTTCCTTTTCAAAATACCTGGTAACAAATCGGATTTTTCATACACAGCCATGACATATTGCCAAGGGATATTTCCGGAACCTTGTTGAGAAACACCAAAAATACGAGGTTTTTTATCTTCTCCCAAAAAAGAAATACGTTGAAATAAAAAATCATTTTGTGGCTCACTATTTTCCTCATAGCCAAAGGTATAATTTGCATTCACCCAACTTCTAATGCGCGCATAAGGTGTTCTGTTCAAAGGCGCACCATCTTGATCAACCAAATCACCATCTTTTTTTCTATAAACAACATAATTTTGAAATTGTAATAATTTTTCCATTGTCTTTTCTCCTTAACGTTCTTGCTCGCGCTTCATCATACATACTGAGCGCTCAATGCATGTGCTGTTAATTCCGTAAGCCTCCAACAATTCCTTCATCACAAGGGAAATTTCACTGCCACTTCTTAAAAATGCCCCCGGCACTTTCTTTCTTACAATACCCAAATTGTAAGGACTCATCACGATCTTTATTGGGATTTTATCATCGCCTTTATATTTAAGGTTCAAATCAAACGCATTAAAAGTTTGCTTGCCATTTTCTGCTCGATCTCTGGAAATGGCCGTTACCTTTGTCACACGATGTTTTTCATCTTTTTCCCACGGATAAAGATAGGCCTCTGATCTTTCAATAGGTAAATCCAGCATAAGCTTTTGCTCATCAAAAACAACACCGTATGTTTTTCTGTTTTTTTTCAAAGCATCTGACACAAAAGCAAGCAGTTCGTGCACAGCCAAACTGTGTTGCCACGGGATGTTTCCAAGCCCCTGACAAGAAATGGTAAAAATGTGGTATCTACCTTGTTTTTCTTTGTATGATAAACGTTGAAAATTATAATGAACAAGCGGTTCGCTGGTTTCTTCGTATCCTATTGTAAAATCTTTACTCACCCATGTGTCTATTGGAAAGGTCGTCCGAAAAGGCAAACGGGCTTTGCCGCGATCAACAATACCTTTGCGCGTCCGATATAATGTGTGATTTTGAAATTTCATTATTTTTTTCATCGTATTCTCAATCCCAAAATAGTGTTCGTATTGTACCACACATCGCAAATTTTGTCAATAATTTTGTTATTGCACAAAAAACGGCTTGCTTTTTCGTTGATTTTCGGGTAAAATTAAAGGCATGCGGGCGTGGTGGAATGGCAGACACGTTGGTCTTAGAAGCCAATGCCGAAAGGCGTGAAGGTTCAAGTCCTTTCGCCCGCACCAATTATCAAAATGGATTAAAACTTTTCGATGTCTTCTTGCAGGATGGACATATTCCAGTCATAGGAAATTTCGCCATCATCGGAGTTTTTATATACAACGCCGATAAATTCCTTGCCCACATACACTTCCGCGGGAGCATCTTTGCCCGTACCTGGGTGTAAATTAATTTCCGGATTCCAGAATAATTGTTGCAAATACGTTTGAATTTTTTCCATTTCTTCAGCGGTCAGTTGCATATTTGATCCTTTCTTTTTGTTTCATTTTGTGATATTATACACTCATGATAGTAAAAAAACAAGTCTTTTCAGAAAAAATCTCTATTGCACCTATGCTCGATTGGACAGATCGGCATTTTCGTTATTTTATGCGCCTGATTACCAAGTGCGCTACGCTTTATACCGAGATGGTTGCTGCCCCCGCCCTAATTTTAGGAAAAAAAGACCAATTATTACAATATAATCCCGAGGAACATCCTGTAATCTTACAAGTCGGCGGATCCGATCCCAAACAAATGGCTCTCTGTGCCAAAATGGCGGCAGATTATGGCTATGACGGAATCAACATCAACGCGGGATGCCCCAGTTCACGTGTGCAATCTGGACGCTTTGGCGCCGTTTTAATGAAGACTCCGGAATTGGTTGCAGATTGTGTGGCCGAAATGAAAGCCGTCTCAAACCTGCCCGTTTCCGTCAAAACACGCATCGCTTTAGAGGGAACGCAAGATGGCTTTGCGGCGTTGTTTCATTTTGCTGATTCAGTCAAAAACGCTGGCTGTTCGCACCTGATTGTGCATGCCAGAAAGGCCAAACTTAACTGGTCACCCGAAGATAACCGCAAGCGCTTGCCCCTTGATTATGACACGATATATAGATTAAAAAAATCTTTTCCGGATATGCCCATTTCAATCAACGGAAATGTCCTAACATTGGACGATGCCGAAAAACATTTGGCTTACGTTGATGGCGTCATGATCGGCAGGGTGGCCTATGGCAATCCATATTTGATGAAAGACATTGACGCCCGTTTTTACGGGGATAAGCACCCCATCCCCACACGTACAGAAATTTTGGAACAAATGATTCCTTACCTTAAAAAGAATCAGCAATTTTTAAGCGTGATTTTGCCACACATGATGGGACTGTTCCATGGCACCCCCGTGGCACGCACTTACAAGCAAATTCTCAATACTCGCAATTTGGACGAGATTATTTCTTTTTTATCTTCTTTGAAGGCGTCACAATCCCTGTAGAAACAATCATCTTAAACGCATCATCCACCCGCATATCCAATTCTTTCACTTCCTTTTTGGGGACGTAAAGCATAAAACCAGATGTCGGGTTCGGTGTGGTCGGCACATAAACCGTCACCATATCGTTCGGAAGTAACTTTTTGAACCCCTCATAAACCGGTGCAGTTAAAAAAGCCACCGTCCAAACGCCTTTGCGGGGATATTCCACCAAAACGGCCTTTCTAAAAGCGCTGGTGCTACCTTGACCAAGCAATGTTTCAAACAATTTTTTCAAAGCCGAATAGACACCGGAAATAACAGGAATGCGTTCAATAATTTTTTGTCCGATTCCCATCAACCAGCGGCCAAAGATATTCACCGCCAACATCCCGATTAAAATCAGGGCCACCACCAACACCAAAACACCAACCCCGGGCAAACCATACGGCAGATACGTTTCTGGATTATATTTGGCCGGAATAAAATGCGTCACCGAAGAATCCACCCACTTGAACAATTCCACCGCCAAATAAAGCGTGATTGCAATTGGTGCCGTCACCAAAATCCCAGTAAAAAAGTACGTTTTCAATGTGTGTTTTGGTTTGTCGTGTTTCATGTTTTCTCCTTTTTGAAATCATTGTATCTTAATAAATATAAAATGCAACAAAAATTTTATTGACACCTCCTTCAAAATGTGTTACAACCACATTAGTTTTGAGAGGTCTTTTTCATGTACCACAACAAATTTTGGATTTTTGGACTTTTATTGGCTTGTTTATGGGCACAAACAGCTGTTGCCTTTGGTGGTGGCGGATCAGGTCGAACATCTGCTTTTTATAAACACCACGGAGGTGTGGATGGTATTGGCATCCATTATCATGCCGGACAAACAGATTTACCCGACATTTCATTTATTGACGATGATTCAGATCCAAATGGTTATTGGGATGAATATGGTGTAAAGCATTGTCATGACGGCTATATCTTGAGCAATCAGAATTTATGCATTGAAAATAAGTGTGCGGACTTTATCAAAAATGATTGTCAAACAGCTTGTGATCCAGAAACAGGTAAGCGCACCTTTGCTTCCGAAGATACGCCTTGCGGAAATGGCGTAGCGACCTGCGATGGCAATGGATCCTGCAATTGCCCTTGGGATGATAGTTGGAACGAGTTTTCCGAAGAATATGGCCTGCCAATTGGGGCATCTTTGGGTAAAGATGGACACACTTGTTGTTGGGAAGGTGGTGCCTATAATTCCGATGACAATCAATACACAATTATTGCACCACAAATCTGCGGATGCCCAACAGATATGGAAACTAATCGCCCAACGTATATTGGATCTGATGAGGCCACCTGCTGTAGTGATACTTACGCACTAAATTCTGAATCTTTCAGCTACGACACTCAAGATTTAACCATTTGCGCATGTCCAGAGGGAACAACATACGACGAACATACAAATCTGTGTCTGCAAGAAAATCAAATTTCTTGTTGCATGGTTGTCTATCGATCCGCTTGTCTCAGATGGAATGTTGCTGACAAGACAGATCCAAATTCCTATGATCCCCGATCGGGTTTATGTCTGAATGAGACGCAGATGGTCTATTGCGCAAGCGGCAGAGACCTTGACAATTGCACAAGGTGGGCACGGTGCAAAAAAACAAACTATGATGCCACATCCAACTTGTGTTTGTCGGACAATGAAGTTGCCTATTGCCAAGAAAGTGATGAGAATGGTACCTGCATACAATGGGGAAAATGTTCAAAAGATAATGCTTTGGTTGGAAATCTTTGTTATGATAGTTTAACATATACATATTATTACCCATCAACTGATTATCCTAGAACGACAACCTGTACTGATACCGCCACAGCGTTTACGTGTTCCAATAGGTTTGTTTGCTATGAATCAAATCAATTTAAACAATGTCTAAAGTCCAAATATAACGACAATGTACCATATCCATATGCTTGCTGTTCAGCGTTGGATAGTCAAGGTCGTTGCACTGCCTATACATATTATACTCCTGGAAATGAAAGCGCATGTGTTTCTTCTAACTGCGCTAATAATCAAGAACTTGTTTTAGGCCAATGTTTAGACAAATGTCAACAAAATGCCACACGCAATTCTTCTTTGCAATGCATCTGCAACTCGGGATATGAGGAATTTAAAGGTCAATGTCTTGCTAATTGCAAATCTTGGGAATACCGAGATCAAGAAACGGGCGTTTGCATAACAAAACTATGCGATGAACCGGGATATGTACGCAACTCCTCCACTGGTGCTTGTGTGCCATGTGACGATGAATCGGCCATTCCCGTTGCCGATCAAAATCATTGTAGTGTGTGCAATACAACAGATACACCTCGCTTCTTCTCTAGCAGAGACAATAAATGTTATCTGTGCTCCACAACCGCTTCAGTGACCATTCAAGAGCAAGACGCCCAACAATGTCCAGCGGGGCTCAGAACATATCAATCTGGTAGATTCTTCCTGACCGACTGTGGTGAGGGTAACTTCCATGGAACTAACGGATCTTGTATAAGTTGTGCGTCGCCTTTACTTGTAAGGAATTCTAATGAAGAATGGTGTTCAGAATGTGATTCAACCAATTACCCAAGATTTTTAGATAACGCTAATCAATGCCTTACTTGCTCAATTGACTACGGTCAAAATAACAATTATGCCATTGTACAAAACACAACAAAAGAACAATGTGGAAAGTGTAAAAATTCTTCAACCCCCCGATATCTGATGGGTGGATCAACTTCTGGCACCTGTAATCTCTGTAGGCTCACAACTTACTCTGGTGCCCACGGGGACACACAAGAACAATGTGATATTTGTGCAGGTTATCGGACAATGCGTGGAACAGGCTGTGTCTATACAGAATTTGATGTTACACAAGCCAGTTGTACTGGTTATTGTGGTGGTTGGGGCTGGGAAACCAAGCAATGGGTTCCATATAATGATGGATCTGGTTTGGGATATTGCCAACACGAACATTGATTTTGTCCATATCGTCAAATTAACAAAAAACATTAAAAATTTTAATTTTCTGCTTGACATTGGATTCAAAATCGTGTATAAATATAGCCACTTTTAATTTTAACAAAGGGAAAAAAGATGTTTGCAATTATTAAAACCGGCGGAAAGCAATACCGCGTCAAGAAGGATGATGTCCTCTTGGTTGAAAAGATTGAAGGCAAGGACGGCGCCAAAATTTCTTTTGACGAAGTGTTGGCTGTGGGCGACAAAGTTGGCACACCAACCGTAAAGGGTGCTTCTGTGGCCGCTGAAATCGTGAAACAAGCTCGTGGCGAAAAGGTGATCGTGTTCAAAAAAATTCGTCGTCATGGCTATAAACGCAAAAATGGTCATAGACAAGATTTGACCTTAGTGAAGATTGTTGATATTAAAGCATAAGGAGTAACAGATGGCACATAAAAAAGCGGGCGGTTCCGTTAGTAATAAGCAAGACTCAGCCGGTCGTCGGTTGGGGTTAAAGAAATCTGGTGGTCAATCCGTTGTGGCCGGTAACATTATCGTGCGTCAACGTGGTACAGTGTACTATCCCGGCAAGAATGTGGGCATGGGTACAGACCATACAATTTTTGCAACAGTTGATGGCACGGTTCAATTCACTCATGGTGCAAAAGATCGCACAACCGTGAATGTGGTTCCTGCCAAGTAACTAACGCAAACACAAATTTTCAAAATGTGGAGTGTGATTTAATCCGCTCCACATTTTTATTTGACTTTTGGGGCGATATGCCGTAAAATTATACCTATGAAATTTTTAGACGAAGCAAAGATTTATTTAAAAGCCGGTGATGGTGGAAATGGCGCTTGTTCATTTCGCCATGAAAAGTTTATCGAATTTGGCGGCCCGGATGGGGGCTGTGGCGGTAAAGGCGCAGATATTGTTTTTGTGGCGCAGCGCAACCTGAACACCCTGATTGATTTTCGTTATCAGCAACATTTCAAAGCGCCCCGCGGCCAAAATGGTGCAGGACGCAATCGCACAGGTGCCGGCGGACAAGATATGATCATCAATGTTCCTGTGGGCACTGAAATCGTAATGGACGACGGCAAGACCGTTTTGTGCGACATGACCGAGGAAGGCCAACGCTTTGTGGCTGCCAAAGGTGGTATAGGCGGTCGCGGAAACGAGTTTTTCAAAACCTCCACCAATCAAGCGCCTGAGTTTGCCGAGGAAGGTCAACCCGGCGAAGAATTGTGGGTATGGTTGCGGCTGAAATTGATTGCCGACGTTGGCTTGGTGGGACTTCCAAACGCAGGGAAATCTACTTTCCTAACCGCTGTCACACGGGCGCGCCCCAAAATTGCCGATTATCCTTTTACAACACTTCATCCGAACTTAGGTGTGGCCAGCATAGATGGCAAAGAAATCTTGATCGCCGATATTCCCGGCCTGATTGAGGGAGCCAGCGAAGGGGCCGGTTTGGGTGACAAGTTCTTGAAACACGTGGAACGTTGCGGCGCCCTTATCCACTTGATTGACGCCACGGCCGAAGACATTGTTACGCCCTATAAAACTATTCGCCACGAATTAGAAAATTACAGCGATTCTTTGGCATCAAAACCCGAATTGGTCGTCTTAAACAAAGCAGATGCGGTGTTGCCGGAAGAAATGGCGGACAAAGTTAAGAAACTCAAAAAAGCCACCAAAAAGGATGTGTTTGTGATTTCAGGGGTAGCACACACGGGCTTAACCGAATTATTACGCGCTATTGCCCCATTTGCCAGAAAATGATAGGAGGTCTCTATGGTCAAAAAAAATGTACGAGCAGTTGATTTTGCAGGTGTTACATTTAACCAATATCAATTGGAATACACATACATGGAAAATGGCAAAGAATTACGGGGACTTATGGACTTTCATCCACAATATGATGAATATCCGATTTTATTAGTATCGGAAACCGGTGAAAATTTATTGTTGGATAAATCAAAAGTGGATTTTTCGAAATACCCTGATTTTCAATGGGCAGAAAAGACATATCAAAAATTACGCCAAGATATTAAGAAATTGGATTCTTTGCCTGAACAGGAAGGAACTGTTTGGAGATTATTCCAAAAGCAAGGTGGATTTTTGGCTCTGGTGGAAAACGGCAACATAGATTCTGCAATGAACAGCTTAAATGGGAAAAGAACCACACCAAAGCCAAAGATAAAAGATATTGCCCTTGATGATGCTTCACGCGAAAGATATATGGAAGAAAAGGCCGGTGGAATGTCTGCCTTAGGTCTTCCCTTTATTTCAGTTAATAGCGGCGTTAATTCTGGCTATGATACGGTATTGGTACATGAATTGACACACAATGCCTGTTCAACCATCTCCAACTTTGATAATGATCCTTTGTTTCGCGCCGTTATCGAGGCCGAACGAAACAATGGAACATCCGATATCTTAACTGCTCTCGATAATCAAATGAACTATTCAATTAATATCAATCATCATTATACCCAGCAAAATATTTATCAAGAATTGCTTGCCAGATTGCATGAAGAGCGATTAAAGAACCCTGCTGAATTCAAAAAACAATTGCCGGTAATAGATGCTTTTTTTGAACATTGCCTGTATCCTACATTATCAGCAAGCATTGCTGGCCATGCCCATGCCGAGCAAATTTTATTACACGCTTACCAGACCCCAGAAATAAAACAACAACTGGCTGATTCTTACAAACGCTCTCATGATCGATTCAAACAAAAAGAAAAATTAGAATCGGTTGTTCATGATTTACTGTGGCCCTGCAATGAATATGGGTATCGCACATTAAGCGAAAAAAAAGCACAAGCAAATCCTGCTTATCATCAAGCTTGCCAGGATCGGGATACTTATATTCAGAAATCTCAGCCAGCCCTCCGCGCTGAAAACAAAATGCTTATTTCCATGATGGAATCCATACATACTGTAGCAAAATCCATGACCTTAACTGACAAAAAATCCCTTTCTGCTTGGTTAGAACGCGATCAAGAATTGACCGCACACATTATGCATCTAAATGAGGTTCGGCGATCCCATGTAAATTCAAAACCAAATTTGGAACAAAAATTAAAAGAAAACGCCGAGCAACAATGGCTTCAAGAAAATGAAGAAAACATCAAAAAACAATATACCTCCTTAAAACGTAAAAATCACGTAAAGGAAACATGGGGAAAAACATATCCCAAAATCTATGAAGTTGCTACAAACATCAAATCCAAATGACTTGCTTTTTCCCCTTGATTTTTGCCCCTGTTTGGTATAGACTACCCCTATAAAAGGAGAAAACATGCAATCTATTCAAGTGTATCAGGGGGACATACCTGCGAATATTAAATGGCCGAAGATGGTCGCAATTGACACGGAAACAACTGGCTTGGACGTTGTAAAGGACCGCTTGTGCTTGGTGCAAATCGGGGATGGCAAAGGGAATGCCTGGCTTGTCCAAATCAAAAAGGGTGGCAAGTACCCTAACCTCAAAAAATTACTGACCAACCCGAAGATTTTGAAGATTTTCCACTATGCACGTTTTGATGTGGCAAAATTGAAGGTGGGATTGGGCATTGATGTCGCACCCGTTTATTGCACAAAGATTGCTCATAAACTTGTATGGCCGAAC
>JAFPYW010000035.1 GCA_017394405.1 Alphaproteobacteria bacterium | reverse complement strand
TATTTTAACCGGTTTCGTCCCAGATGAAGATTTGCCTGCCCTTTACACAGAAGCAGAGTTATTTGTTTATCCTAGTTTATACGAGGGGTTTGGTTTGCCGATATTGGAAGCCATGCAATGTGGAACACCTGTTTTAACTTGCAATAACACATCTTTGCCGGAAGTTGGTGGAGATGTGGTTGAATATATTTCGGGAAAGGATGTGGCTGAAACGGTTCAAAAAATGGTTGAACTTCACCAAAATACGAATAAACGGCAGCAGATGTCTTTATCCGGTTTGGAACGCGCCAAGCAATTCAGTTGGACCAAAACAGTACAAGAAATTTTTAAATTAAAATGAAGGGAAAATAAAAATGACAAAAACAGCAATGATTTCAGGGATTACAGGACAAGATGGCGGTTATTTGGCTAAATTTTTACTGGAAAAAGGATATAAGGTTATCGGTCTTTACCGCAGGGGTGCTACTGATACATTTGAAAAATTAAAGGAACACGGTATTTTGGACCAGATTGAAATGAAAGATTTTGATTTGTTGGAATTTTCCAATATTGCCAGATTGCTGAAAAATTATCAACCGGATGAGTTTTATAATTTGGCGGCGCAGAGTTTTGTGGCTGCCAGTTGGTCAGAGCCCGTTTATACGGCCCAAGCAGATGGTATGGGTGTTTTGTATATTTTGGAAGCTATCCGTGAATTTTCTCCTAAAACGAGATTTTATCAAACATCTACCAGCGAGATGTTCGGAAAAATTCAAGAACCGGTTCAATCTGAAACAACACCTTTTTATCCACGTAGTCCCTATGGTGTGGCAAAGTTGATGGCCCATTGGATGGTAACAAATTATCGTGAAAGTTTTAATGTTTTTGCTTGTTCCGGTATTTTGTTTAATCACGAAAGCCCGATGCGTGGAAAAGAATTCGTGACGCGTAAAATTACGGCTCATTTTGCCGAGATGGTGACGGGAAAAACAGATAAGCCGGTTGAATTGGGCAACTTAAATGCCAAGCGAGATTGGGGATTCGCAGGGGATTATGTGGAAGGGATGTGGTTGATGTTGCAACAAGAAAAATCTGATACTTATGTTTTAGCAACAAAGGAAACGCACTCTATCCGTGAATTTGTGGAAGAAGCCGGTAGGACAGCGGGCTTTGATATTGAATGGCGTGGTGAGGGTGTTGATGAAATCGGTGTTGATAAAAAGACGGGTAAAACCGTTGTAAAAGTCAATCCACAATTTTATCGTCCCGCGGAAGTGGATATTTTGTTGGGTAATCCGGAAAAAGCAGAAAAGACGATAGGGTGGCATCGTAAGGTCAATTTTGCAGGATTAGCAAAAATGATGATGGAAGCAGATATTGAACGTGCAAAAAAGGGAATTCTTTAATGAAAGAAAAAGTCAAAATCTTATTTGATGCTGAAGTGTTGGTTAACGCGTTGAAGAAAAACGCTTCACGTAGCGGTATCTTTTTCGCCTCTTATCAGATTGCAAAGGCCTTGCAAAGACATCCAGATGTAACATTTTCATTTTATTGTGAAAAATCAAAACAATTTTTATTGAGAAGTCTTGATGAGTTTAACGAAATAACGTTTTATCCTTATACATACATTTCGTCTTTAGATAGTCTAATTTTGAAATGTCGTCATAATAAAGTTATCGCAAAAAAAGAAAAAAGATTTTTTAGAAAAACTTTTTGGCATTATGGCATGTTGTTGGTAAGGTTATTTGCTTTTGTGCCAAATACGTGTATGTATTTATTACATGGCCATGAACAGGAAAACAAAAACGCCATATTTTTCTCGCCATTTCTTCGTTTTCCGCAAAAGATTTTTAATGATTCAAAAAGAAAGAAATACATTTTATTATATGATGCTATTCCGTTGCTTTGTCCTGAATATTATCCTGGGATTGAGAAAGGAAAGTATTGGTTGTTGGATGTGATAAAACAGTTGCAAGCAGATACCAGTTGTCATTGTTTCTCAATTTCTGAATCAACTAAAAATGATTTTTTAAGGTTGGTGCCAGGATTAAAGCCTGAACAAATTACCGTGACGCCATTGGCATGCGCTGAAAGTTTCCATCCTTGTCCCAAGGAAGAAACAATTAAATCTTTACAAAAATATGGATTGCCAACGGATAAAAAGTATGTGTTTTCTTTGTGTTCTTTGGAACCACGTAAAAACCTCATTCGCGCGGTCAAGACGTTCATTGAATTCATCAAAAAGAACAAAATTGACGATATGGTCTTTATTTTGGGTGGAGGACATTGGGAAGAATTTATCGGGAAATTAGATGCCGAAATTGCCGATTTGGGGGATTACAAAGATAAAATTATCAAGGCCGGCTATATTGATGATGAAGATTTGGCCCCTCTTTATAGTGGGGCAGAATGGTTTGTATATACCAGCCAGTATGAAGGTTTTGGCTTGCCACCATTGGAAGCAATGGCGTGCGGTTGCCCTGTGATTACTTCAAACAATTCCAGTTTGCCGGAGGTTGTTGCCGATGCTGGGATCATGATTGATTGGGATAATGATGAGCAACATATTAAAGCCTATGAAGATTATTATAATCATCCAGAATTGCGGGAGCAAATGCGTCAAAAAGGTCTTGCCCGAGCCAAACAATTTTCTTGGGATAAGACCGCAGATTTGATGGTAAAGGAGATGTTAAAATGAATGAAGTTTCTATTGCACTTATTACTGATGACAACTATGTTGTGCCAACCATTGTCACGATAGCCTCTCTTTTGAAAAGCAAAAAATTTCGATCACAATATGATATTTATGTTTTGGGACACCATTTAACGCCCCAAAATAAAAGCTTATTGGAAAAACAGGGGGCAACAGTTATTGAATGTGAGCCAAAATTGCCAAAGTGTTCGGCGGCAAATGCCCATGTGTCTGTAGCCGCTTTGTTGAAGTTTGATTTAACAAATATTTTCAAAAAATTGGATAAAATTCTGTATTTAGATACGGATATGGTCATTTTAAGGGATTTGAGTGCATTTTTTAATATGGATTTGGGCTCACATTATGCCGCTGTTGTCAAAGATATGGCGGGTATAAAGTTGGAAGATTGCGCTGGGCAAATAGGTCATAAAAATTATTTTAATTCCGGCATGATGTTATTAAACCTCAAAAAAATGCGGGCAGATAAAATTTCCGAAAAATTGCTTGACTATAAATTACACAAAGACAGAGGGCATTTTATGGATCAGGATTGTTTGAATGCTGTGTTCCGGGAAAATGTGATTTATGTGTCTCCCGTGTATAACTGGATGGCGCCAAATCAAATGCGTTTTGATAAAAAAGAAATCAGAAAGTTTTATCATTTATCAAAAGATTTGAGTTTGAAAAATGCTGTTGTTGTCCATTTGACAAACAAGCAAAAGGCATGGGATTACGCGGATGTTTGGGGGCATAAGTTGTGGAAGAAATATTATAAAAAATCTGTTTTAAAACATACTAAACGGTGCTATCAAAACGAAAAGAAGTTGTTTGGATGGGAAAAAAGTATTGACACAGAGATATTTAGGTTTATGGGAGTGCCCCTTGCCAAAATTCAACATGCCGCCACAAAAGAAAAAACTTATATTTTGGGTGTGCGAGTTAAACTAAAGAAAAGGAAATAAAATGTTTTATAAAAGATACCAGGATTTAAGTGAAGACATAAAGAATAATTTATACAAATTACCAAACGTTGATTTGGTTGTGGGTATTCCTCGTTCAGGAATGATTCCTGCGTACATAATCAGTTTTTTATTAAATATTCCCGTGTGTTCTTTGGATGAATTTATCGATGGTTCTTGGAATTCAAAGCATACTCATCGTGTCTTAAATAAGAAAGAAGTGTCTAATATTTTAATTTTGGATGACAGTTGCTCCTCGGGCAGAGCCATGAAGGAAGCAAGGAATAAATTAAAGAATTTCGAAAAAGAATATCACCTTTATTTTTGGGCATGCTATATGTTGCCTGGGGCAGAAAGTAACTGTGATGGTTATTTTGAATTATTAACAAATCCAAGGATGTTTCAATGGAATTATTTAAATCATCCAGAAATTGAAGGTGCTTGTTTTGATATAGATGGTGTTCTTTGTTATGACCCCAAACCTGAAGAAAATGATGATGGTGAAAAGTATAGGCATTTTATTTTAAATGCAAAACCATTGTTTATTCCAAAATATAAAATCAAAGCATTGGTCACATCACGTCTGGAAAAATATAGAAAAGAAACGGAAAAATGGTTAAAAACAAATGGGGTTCAGTATGAAAATTTGTATATGTTAGATTTGCCCAATCAAGCTGAGCGTATCAGACAAAATGCCCATGCGAAATTCAAAGCAAAAATTTATAAACAATTAGATTCCCCCATTTTTTATGAAAGTGAATCTAACCAAGCGCAAGAGATATTTGACTTGACAGGAAAACCTGTTTTTTGTGTAGGAAATGATACATTAATTCAATCTAAAGAACAATCAAGCAATCAAGTTCAGGTTCAGGTCTTGCCGCCGCAAAAAGAATATAAATGCCGCATTCGGTTGTTTGGTATCACCCTGTTTTCTAAGCGGAAAAAGGGGGATAAGCGCATTTATCGTGTTCTGGGGATTAAGTTTGTTTTACATAAAAAAAACGAAAAAATGTGATACATCTTCCTAAAAAATCAAAAGTTCATTTAAACATAGATGGTCAAAACAACTATATTCATGTGAATTGTATTGATAAAAAGGCAGAGTTAAGCATAGAAATACACGGAGATAATAATAAGATTTTTATAGATCAGTTAGCTTCTGGAAAATTGACCATTAGATTGGGTGGTGCGGATAAAGTTTTTAATGGACAGATTTCCTTTGGGAAGAATATTTATGTGACAGATGATTTGTTATGTACTTTTAATGAAGACAACGTAAATATTTCTGTGGGAGATTTTGTGATGTTTGCCCCTAAATCTATGATCCATGCCTGTGATGGCCATACTATTTTTTCTAAAGATAATAATTATCCATTAAACCGTTCTTATTTTGTTAAAATAGGGAATCATTGTTGGATCGGTCGTGAAGTTTTGATCCTTAAAAATAGTGAAATTCCTGATGGGTGTATTGTTGGTGCCCGTTCAATTGTAAATAAGAAGTTTTGTAAAAAAAATTGTATCTTAGTCGGTATGCCGGCTAAAGTTGTTAAGGAAAATGTTGGATGGAGTACTGAACCTCCAAATAAGTATAAGCCCGCCAAATAAATGACGGGCTTCCGGTAATTTATTCTTTGGGATACTTTGTTTTTATCGCAGTAATTTTTTCAACCCATAAATTTGTGCCATTGACTTTATCCCAATAAATCATATCTAATTGATCGGCAATGGACGGGTATTCGGCCGCCCGTTTTTCGCTGTAAGATGCTTCCGGTGCCGAGGGTTCTTCGCCCTTAAAATACCTTTTGCCATCATAACCCCCCACAATTTCTTTGTCCGTTGTGAGCGTTAAACCAAGTTTTTTTGCCACTTTTTCATTGTTTGTTGAACGGCCGATAGTATTGTCTTGTAATAATTCATAATATGTCATTAAATTTCTCCTTGTGCATAAATAAACCGAATTTGTTTTACTGTTCCGGCGTTTGATACTGAAAAAGTTATTTCATCTCCCATTTTTACAGGAATAAAAATGCCAGCATCACGTGTATCAGTACCTTGCGTCATCAGTGTGTTGCACAAATTTGAAGCCGTTGTTTTTAACTGGATCTTTGAGTTTGTGGCCATTTGTACAATAGTGCTGAAATATCCATTTGCTGGCGCGATGAAAGACCGGTCTGTTAATGTATAATCCAAATAACTATCGCTTGGCATAGCCAAATTTGCTACCTTCGTTTTTCCCGCGGTCGATAAGTTATCCATATCTTTATTGGCTTTAGAAGCCAGCGTAGTAGTTGCTTCTTCGGCTTTTGCTGTGGCAACACTGGCTTGGGTGGTGGCAATATCTGCCTTATCCGAGGCAATTCCGGCTTTTGTTGTGGCCGTGCTTGCGGCACTTTCGGCGGCGGTTTTATAGCCATTTAATGTACTTTCCAAAGAATTGACAGCAATGGTGGAATTTTCCAAGTTTGTGCCATCAGTATTCCATACAATCGCTTTGCCTGCCGAGGGCGTTGGTAAAGTCAAATTGACATCTGTGGATATCGCGTAAGGCGGTAAAACCATAGACCTGTTCAAATTGTCTGCAATTTGTTGCTGACAAGCAATCTGGTAATCCAATTCATCGTTCAATGTGTCTGCCCGTAAGGCGCCGCCTTCTTGAAAATCGCTCGTGCGTTCAATGGATAAATCGCGAACTAATGTAATAATTTTTCCCGAATCGGGTGCCGTGTTGAATGTAACCGATCCGCCTTGGGTGGAACGTACCCCGGAAATGGTGTAAGCGCTTGATTGTTGTTTTGTATCGTCTAAATAGACAGCTAAATCTGCTGCCTTAAAAATGGCAAAAGGAAACGTAAATGTATCCAATACCCCGTTTGCAGTATATTGTATGCGGGGTTTAATGCCGTAAACCTTTATGTGTTCTGTCATTTTTTCCTTCCTTCAAAATTTTGAAAATAAAAAAATCCCGCCAAAGCGGGACAAATGAAAAGGGTTAAAAAAACACTAGATATACTGGTGCCTTTAACCGAATCGAATTATAGCATATTTTAATGAAAATGTCAAGGAAAATTTTCCTAATTTTTATGATGATGCGACTAAAACTTGACATTTTACGTATGTAGGTGTATAATAATACCCGTTACAAAAGACAACGTCTGAACCAGGAGGGAACCATGACAAAAACATTTTATAAAGACCGGTTGGTGAAACAATTGGAAGATTATGTGCCGGCCACAGATGGTGGCCATGCTAAAACCGAGCAAGAATTGGCTGCCGAGTGGTTGGCTAAGCTTGAATTGGTTGGATTACAACAGGCCTTTGAACAATATATTGGGGAAGGCCAGGGTTTGAATAAAGAACAAAGTCAAAAGTGGTTGGCAAAAACAACCGAAGATATTTTGAAAGACAAAAGGAATTTTGAGCCGATTTTGCGTCAATATAAACGCAGAACTCCTTTTGCAGAGGAAATTTTAATAGATCAACAACGCGAATCGTTTATGACGGGTTGGAAGTTACAAGATCAGGCCCGTCGGGAAGATCCAGTTCGTTATGAAGCCGGCATGAAACGTTTGGCTGAATTGCGTGCAAAAGGCAGACGCTAATCTTTGAAATTAAACAAAGGCCTCACCTGGCAACAGATGGGGCTTTTTTTATTCGCGTTTTTAACTTGATTTTTGTGGTTTTTTGGATTACAATGACTGCACAAGATAAGGAGAAAAAATGTCTGCACCATTGATTAAGCCCGCTACTATTACCGGTTTTCCTGAATATTTACCAGAAGAACGCATTTTGGAACAACAAATGCTGGATACGGTTCGTGCGGTGTTTGAAAGCCATGGGTTTTGTTCCATTGAAACCCCTGTTGTGGAAAAATTGGAAGTTTTATTGTCCAAAAGTGCAGATACCAATAAAGAAATGTATGTGTTGGGTCGTTTGCAGGCTGAAGAAAAAGAAGAAGCCAAAATGGGCCTTCGCTATGATTTGACGGTTCCGTTTGCACGTTATGTGGCGCAACATGAAAATGATTTGGTTTTCCCGTTTAAGCGGTATCAAATGCAACCTTGTTGGCGTGGAGAACGTCCAAAATTAGGTCGTTATCGTCAATTTACACAATGTGATATTGATGTGGTGGCGCGTGAAAAGTTGGCATTGGAATATGATGCGTTGATGCCAGCCATTGTGTGTGAAGCGTGGCAAAAAATCGGTTTTAAGAACATTGTTTTACAAATTTCAAATCGTAAGATTTTGGCCGGCTTTGCCGAAGGTTTGGGCATTGAAAAGGCTGGTGAAACCTTGCGTGTCTTGGATAAACTGAAAAAAATCGGGGAAGATGGCGTTCGCGAAATGCTGACTGAATTAAAATTGTCCGCGAAACAAATAGATGCTTGTTTGGAAATTGCAAAAGTCAATACAACAGATCTGTCTTTTGCCGACAAAGTGCGCGCGCTAGGTGTAAAAAATGACACATTGGAATTGGGCTTAAACGAATTGACAGAGTGCGTGAAGTTGTATGCTTCTTTGTGCAATGTGCCATATCGCGTGGATATGTCGCTTGTGCGCGGGTTTGATTATTATACGGGTACGACATACGAAGTGCAGTTGGTTGGTACAGATTTCGCTGATTCCATCGGTGGTGGCGGTCGTTATGATAATTTGGCCTCAACTATGACAAAAAGCCGCTTGCCGGGCGTTGGTATTTCCATGGGTATTTCACGGGCTTTAGGTGTTGCGTTGAAATTGGGGTTGATTCAACCGGGCAAAAAAAGTCCAACAGAGGTTTTGGTCGTCAATGTGGAAAATGGTGACAAGGCCAAGATGTTGGCTGTGGCCAATAAATTGCGTGCTCGTGGTATTAAAACAGAGGTGTATTTAGAGGGCGGCAAATTGGCCAAACAATTAAAATATGCCAATGATAAAAAGATTCCGTATGTTTGGTTTGATATTGACAATATGGTCAAAAATATGGAAAATGGAGATCAAGCGGTAGCTGATCCTGATAAATGGATACCTGCAAAGTAAAGGAGAAAAGATGAAAATTTTTGCGTGGATGATGAGTTTATTGTTGTCGGTTAAAGCTTTTGCAAATCCGGCCTGTACAACCTTGTGCCCATTGATTGTTGGTGGCGGCTTAGCAATTGCCAAAAAGATGGGTGTGAAAGATGAAGTGGTGGGCGTTTTAGCCGGTGCTTTATTGGCGATCTTTGGTTATTGGATGATCCGCTTTTGCGAGAAAAAAAATTGGAATTTTCCTGGCCGTAATTTCATTTTGATGGCTTTGTCCGTTGGCTCAATTGGTTTTGTTTATGTGAATACTTTGCAATATAATCCAGGGTTGCATTGGAATTTACTTTATATTGATTCTTTTTTGTTGGCGGCTTTGTGTGGTGCCGCAGCCCACATTATCGGTGTTCATATTTATGCATGGTTAAAGGAAAAAAATGGTGGTCACGCCCATTTCCCGTTTGAAAAGGTGCTGATTCCTATTTTGTTAGATGTTTTGGTGTGTCTGGTCTTCTGGCAAACAAATCTATGTGCATGTCAGGAAATCCTAATCTTAAAATAGCAATGTAACTAAGGGGGAAAGATGAAAACGACAGCGGAGTTTTGTTATGTTTTGAACGGCAAAGGTTCTGCTAAAACCCGCAGTTTAAGTTCTATTTCTTCCTCAGTGAAAGAACCCGTTTGGGTTCATATTGATTATGCAAATGCCGAAAATCAGGATTGGTTGAAAAAACAACATTTATCAGCGGCAGTATTGGAAAACTTGTTGGATTCGGATACAACGCCTCGTTTCTTTAAGGAAAAGGGGGGCGTTTTGGTTGTTTTGCGTGGTGTTAATGTACGAGATGATGAAGAAGATGATATGATTTCGGTGCATGTTTGGATGACTAAAAAACGATTGCTGACTTTATCCCACAGGTCTTTGCCGACAATTGTAAAATTGATGGATGATTTTAGGCGTGGGCGTGGCCCGAAATCTATTCAAGATTGTTTTGTGGAATTGACGCGCCAGATGAATATGCGCATTGAAAATACGTTGGTCAAAATAAATGATGAAGGAGATGAGTTGGAAGAGACAATTATCGGCGACACAACCTTTCATCAAGATGCTGATTTGCGCCAACGTTTGAGTGTGTTGCGGCACAAAGTTGTTGGTTTGCGCCGTTATTTGGTTCCACAACGGGATATGATGTCAAAATTGTGCATGGAAACGTCTGTGTTTAGTGAAGAAAACATTTTGAAATTACAAGAAGTAGCACGAGATTTATCGGCCGTTGTTTCGGAATTGGATTTTGCTCGCGATCATTCTGCGGTAACTCAGGAAGAATTGGATTCGCAAACGAATATTGAAATGAGCCGCACAATGTATTTGATGAGCTTGATTATGGTGATCTTTACGCCGCTGACCTTTTTAACAGGATTGTTGGGCGCAAATGTGGGGGGCATTCCGCTTGGAAATCATCCGTCCGGGTTCTGGGTGGTGACATTGGTTTTAGTGGTGGTTGCCGTTTTACAAATGATAATTTTGAAAAAGATTCGTTGGTTTTAATTACCAATTCTTACACACAGCCGTTGTGGCGGCGTACATTTCTTTTGTATCAATAGCGGCATTCTTTTCAATCAATTTTTTATTGATATGAGCGATAACGGGAGCTAAGGCATCGGAAATTGCCCGATTGAATTTTGTGACTTCACTTTGGATTTCTTGCCGTTGATATACAATCGCTGGTTTTTGCGCGGCAATCGTATCGGAAACGATTCGCTCTATATCGGGCCGGAAAAAGGACAGGGCTTGTTGCGCCACAGCCACATGGTAATTTTCATGTTCGCGGATAACTTGGTATTCGCAACTAGATGGCATGTATTTTTTATCAATATATACAACCAATTCGGGATATTTAATTTCTACTTCTACCTCCTTTAAGGCAACACAAATTTGTCCGTCCTGTTCGGAAAGTTGTGGTTTCGTCTTAAAGGTGACATCCAATCTGGCTACGGTTAAACCTAAAGTATAAGGGGATTGACCGGAATGTGCTTTTTGTAAAAATTGTTCGCGAGAATATTGGGTCACATATTGGGGATTACCCGGGCGCGTCTTAACATGGATGCGTGTTGTCATAGCAGTACAAAAAGGTGTTGCATTTTGTGCAAAAACCGGTGATACTAAAAAGCAAAATAAGAGTATAAATAATTTTTTCATGATTCCACTATAACACAAGGAAAAATAAAATGCAAAAAATAATTTCATGGAATGTTGCC
>JAFPYW010000034.1 GCA_017394405.1 Alphaproteobacteria bacterium | reverse complement strand
GAGGTTAGAAACTTTCTTGTCATAGAGCAAGATATAAGGTGCGTCATATTCGCAAATCATCTTATCGGGATTGGTTACAAAATAAGGTGAGAGATAGCCGCGATCAAACTGCATACCTTCAACAACATCTAATTCGGTTTCCATACCTTTGGCATCTTCCACGGTAATCACGCCATCTTTACCCACTTTTTCAATGGCTTCGGCAATGTAATCACCAATGGACGAGTCGCCGTTGGCTGAAATGGTACCAACCTGAGCAATTTCCGCATTTGTGGAAATATCTTTTGAACGTTTTTTCAGGTCTTCAATCACGGCTTCTGTGGCCATATCAATACCGCGTTTCAAATCCATCGGATTCATACCGGCGGCCACCAATTTAGATCCTTCATGAATAATGGTTTGAGCCAATAATGTGGCCGTGGTAGTACCATCACCGGCGATTTCATTAGACCGACTGGCCACTTCACGCACCATTTGCGCACCCATATTTTCAAATTTATCAGCCAATTCAATTTCCTTAGCCACGGACACGCCGTCTTTTGTAATACGCGGGGCACCATAGGCCTTTCCCAACACGACATTACGACCTTTCGGGCCCAAAGTTACCTTCACCGCATTCGCCAACAAATCAACGCCCTTTAACATTTTTTCGCGGGCGTCTGTTCCGAATTTAATTTCCTTTGCAGTCATTTTAATTTCTCCTTATTCCAACACGCCAAAGACTTCGGATTCTTTCATAATAACCAAGTCTTCACCTTCAATTTTTACTTCTGTTCCGGACCATTTACCAAACAAAACACGATCCCCGACCTTTAATGTCATGGGGATATCATGACCGGCTTCATCACGACCACCGGGACCAACAGAAACTACGATTCCTTGAGATGGTTTTTCTTTTGCTGTATCCGGGATAATAATACCGCCAGCTGTTTTGTTTTCTTCTTCAACGCGTTTAATAACAACACGATCCAATAATGGTTTTAATTTCATTTTGTGCTCCTTTTGTATAGCATAAAGTATATAGTATTTTATGGAGAAAAGTCAAGGGGGATCAGAACAATTTTACGAGGAAAAAAGCACCGACAAGCAGAATAAAAAACACAACACTCAGCCAACCCAAATTTTTTTCAATAAACTTACGCATCGGTTCGCCCCATTTGTACAACGCCCCTGCGACCAAAAAGAATCTCAGCCCACGACCAATCATAGATATCAACATAAATAGGCCAAAATTCATTTGCATCACACCGCTAGCAATCGTAATCAATTTATATGGGAAAGGGGTAATACCCGCACCCAAAACAATCCAAGCACCATATTTAATATAGGCTTGTTTTACAACCTCAAACTCTTCCATCCATCCAAAATAATTCAAAAACGGAACGGCAACCACGTCATATAAACCACAGCCGATAATGTATCCGAAGGCCCCACCGATAACACTGAACAATGTGCATAAAAAAGCAATCCGAAAGGCCCTATCTCGTTGCTTCAAAATTAAAGGAATCATTAAAATATCGGGCGGAATCGGAAAAAAAGAACTTTCTGCAAATGATAAGCCACACAAGGCGGCAACAGCCCCCTTGCCCGCCATCAGGTGCATTGTCCAATCATATAAAGATTTCATCCATTTTGACCACATAGAGTTTCCTCATTGACATCCATAGTGCATTTTGATAGAGTATATAAGGATTATAAAAAAAATGCAACTCCTGTAGAAGGTTTAATATGAATATCAATGCACAAGCTACTTTGCCAGACGAACAAAAGGAACAATTAAAGAGCATAATTGGGGAAAATTATACTATTGGCGCACAACTGGGCAGAACCGGGGGACATACCATTGCCTATGAATTAACTGATAAACGCTCCAAAGAGAAAAAAGTTTTGCTGTGCTCACATGGCCAAAAAACTATCCAAGAAAAAATTCAATATAAAGAACAGCAGGAAAAATCCAGCAAATGCCGAGACTTTTGTGCCAAAGGATATAATTCAGCAGACGGCTGTTTCCTTCCCGAAACGGAATCTTATGCAGATGGTTTATATCGCATTACTTCTTATGGTGGACGGGAACTAACAGAAGATTTATTCTCGCACCTGTCTAAACCGGAGCAGCAGAGTATTGTTCGCCAATTTGCAGGGTGGTTAAACTTTGTTCACCAAAAAAGTTTTGCTGAAAAGGATATGCTTAAAAGTATATTTACAAAGTACGAAGTGGGGGAAGTTCAACAATCTGATATGTGGGGGGATTTTACGGAAAAAACACAAAAAATTCCATTTGCTCAAAAAGTAACTGAAACATTTGCCCCTTATATGAGCGCCATTCAACAAAAACAAATTCAAGACTTAATTGCATCTTATCAACAAAGGGACAAAAAGGATGAAATTTGTGTTCTTACACATGGGGATTTACGCGATGCAAATATTTTATATAACTCTGAGAAAAAACAAGTAAGCATCATAGATTTTGAAAGATCCTCTGTCACCAGTGTCTATCGTGATTTTTGTACTTATTGCCGCTCGGGTTTAGCCCCAGAAATGATTGCTCAGGTTGTTTCTGCCTATAATCAATTACCCAAACAACAACACGCCGTTCATATTGATCCTAAAAAAGTTCAAACTTTTTTATTGATTGCTTATTTGCATGAATTGACCCGTTGCACGCAACCAGAATCTAGCAAACACAATTGGAATATGTTCAAAAAATATTATCAGCAAGTCAATGTGGCCTTTAATCATCTATCACTAGACAACGCCCATAGCGCAAAAAAATGTATTGACACCGGGCGAAAAACATATTCTAATGAATAAGGTGATTTTATCTTGAAAGGAATTGCAATGAAAAAGATTTTATGTGCTGTTTGCATGACTACCGCATTGATTGGTTTGACCGCATGTGGTATCGGTGATACAAACACAACTTATGATCGCGCCCAAGTTGGTCGTCAAGGTCAAACATCCGTTGGTCGCATTATTTCTATGACACAAATTGAAATTGCCGGAACAAACGAAGGCGGCGGATTATTGGGAGCCGGTGTCGGCGGTGCTCTAGGTGGTGTCGGTGGCAGCGCTTTGGGTGGTGGTAAAGGCAGTACATTGTTTGCCATCGGTGGTGCCGCGTTAGGCGCTTTGGCCGGTGCGGCTGTTGGCAGCGCAACAGAACAGGCCGCGACAAAAGATTTGGCATATGAATTTTTGGTTCAAAAAAGTGGCACCAACAATGTCGTTTCCATCGTACAAACAAACGAATTGGGTTTAAGACCTGGCGACAATGTCATTTTGGTTACCATTGACGGAACAACCCGCATTCGCGCAAAATATTAAGGAGGTGCTCATGAAAAAAGCATTATTGATTATTTGTGCGATAAGCGCCTTGGCTGTTGCCGCGTGTGCTTACCACGGCAAGCAACCGAAAGATGACACCTATTACAAACGCACGCAAGGCGTTGAATGGCCATCTGATTAAATTATCCAAAGGTATAAAAATCCCCGACCAATTGGCCGGGGATTTTTTTTTTCCAAGCAAATCATTATTTGCTTTCTTTTGCTACAGCAACATCACCTGTTGTTTTTCCACAACCGGCTTGGCCATCTTTTTCTATCCAACCACCAATTGGTTTATTAGCTGTATGACCTTTCTTCCAAGAAGCCTTGACTGGCAATTTCCCAGCGCCGCCCTTTAATGCAATTGTCTTTTCCACTGGGAAATAGAACAACCCGCTAAATCCGACTTCGCGCAACCAACGGTCTTGCACTTCTAAACGTGCAGTTCCTTTTTTAATTTTAGAGGAAGAAACCGCCGGTTTAATGCTGTTGTCATGTGCTTCTTTCCATGAAGCATGTTTGCTGGATGTGCCAATGCCTTTCGGGCTGGAAGCCACCACAAAGTCATCCGCTTCACCGGAAACGGCAAAATAACGTGGGCAATAAAAATTCACAGGAATTTCATACACACGTGTGCGGCTGGATGTACGACGTTCACACTTTTTATCCCAATCTTTAATTGTGGAACTGTTCTTATTATCTGTCACTTTCTTCGTAGCAACCACACCTACGCAAGCACACATACCCTCTTTATCACGCGCAATATCATCAAATGATTTAACTGCAATACATTTGTTCGCTTCGGCTGCATAACAATAATTTTTACCCTTTTTGTTACAGGCCTTCAATTTTGTTACATCAACACTGATTGTGCCAACTTCTTCAGCTGTTACACTAACTTCCCTAACTGCCGTTTGCTCGTTGGCTGCAACAGCAGCAGAAGCCAACATAACGGCACACCCTAACAATAACAATTTTTTCATTGAAAATTCCTTTCTGTTCAATCAAACAATCAACAGAAATTACTACAACACACTTTTAAGATGTTGTCAAATGCTTTTTATACCTTTTTCGATTCGGCCAAGGCCATTTCTTTGGCGGTTACATAGTCAAACTTGCCTGTACCTAACAACGGCGGTTCGTCCGTTGTAATGATTCGAGAAGGCAATCCCAACTCAGTCATCCCTACACGTTTGAACAATTCAATCAGCCGTTCTTTGGTGATTTCCTTGCCCGTTGTGATGAGAACAATTTGTTCACCTTTCTTATCGTCAGGGATATTGACAGCACCACTAATAACATCTGGGAACTCTTTTGCAATCACCTGCTCCACAGCCAACAAGGACACCATTTCACCACCAATTTTGGCAAAACGTTTGCAACGACCTTTGATAAAGATAAAGCCATCTTCATCCACCTCAACAATATCGCCCGTATCGTACCAACCCTCTTTCGGCGGATCCAATTTTAATGGTTCGTTATGGCGCATATAGCCCTTCATCACATTCGGGCCTTTTAACCACAATTCACCACCTTCTTTAATACCTTCCACAGGTACTAATTTGTATTCAATGCCCGGCACCAAACGTCCGACAGAACCATTTTTTTGATGCAAGAATGTATTGACGGAAATAATCGGCGAACATTCTGTGGCCCCATAGCCTTCAAACAAACGAACACCAAATTTTTCCTGCCACACTTTGCGTGTTTCTTCTTTGATCTTTTCGGCACCACCAGCCACAACACGCAACGTGTTAAAATCATACGGATTAGCACACCGCGCATATCCCGACAGGAAAGTATCTGTTGAAAAGAAAATTGTTGCCCGACAACTGGCCGCAATTTCCGGAATAATACGATAATGCAGCGGTGTCGGATACAAGAACGTTTTTAACCCGTACAACAATGGCAGGAACATTCCGACCGTTAAACCAAAAGAATGGAACATCGGCAAACAATTCAGCAAAACATCCTGTTTGTACACATCAAACCGAGAAAACACTTGCAATCCATTGGACAGGATATTTTTGTGTGTTAAAAACACCGCTTTAGGCATCCCTTCTGAGCCGGAAGTAAATAACACCACGGCGGGATCATCCGGCGTCACATTCATTTTTGCCTTTATTTTGCGATACATATGCTTCGGCGCAACAGCCCCCCAAACACCCATCAATTTATCCCAAGTGCTCAACAATGGTTTCACATCTTCCAGATATAAAATTTTAACGCCGGCTTTTTCCAATTCTTCAACAACTGGTTCTAATTTAGCCAAACTAACCACTTTATGTGCCGTGATTACCGTTTCAATACCCACCGTTTTACATGTCGCCACAACGGCCTTTGTTCCACTGGTAAAATTGATCATAGCCGGCACTCTGCCCATAGCATGCAGACCCATAACCACAAAAGCACAAGCCGAGGATGTTGGAATCATCACCCCCATAATGTTATCTTTTGGTGCTGCTTTACGAATCAAACGACCCAACACAAAGGACTTCAAAAATAAGGCCATAAATTTTGTGGGCTGACGTGCAGTATCTTCTAAAACATGGAAAAATCTGCCCCGCATTTTCATACAATCGGCGACACCTTCAAATACGGTACGATTCAAATCATACGTTTCAAAAGTCATATTGGTAATAATGTCATACAACTTTGAAGATGATTTTTCACGCTTCTCACGATTCGGCATTTCATCTGGATATTTGAAAGACACCGGCGGCAAAACAGACAATGTAATCTTCGGGAACCATCTGCGTTCACAGCGTTTACCAATCACTCGTGAAAAGAATGTATAGCATGCCCCGTCTATTTTAACCGGCAATACAGGTGCATCTCCCATCATGGCCATCATGGCGGCACCTTCATAAATTTTCATACGACTATTTCCACCTTCAACCAAACCCTGTGGGAAAATCATACAGAGTTTGTCTTGGCGCAATTCTTCCACCATTGCTTTCACCGCCATAGGGGAACGCGCATCTAATGGTTTCACATCCACCAACGAAGTCATAAACTTGACAACCAACTTATTCATTTTTTGTTCGCTGATGGTAAAGACAATCGGTTTTTCAATAAAGGCAGAAATCAACAACACATCCATAAATGAGGTATGATTTGTCACAATCAAAGCACGCTTGCCCGCTTTTTTCAAATTCTCTAAACCATCAATTTTGGCACGGAAAAGCAACGACAAAGTACGACGCACCAGTTTGCGGCGATTTTCCACCGGCAATAAACGAATCATATATGCCGTCATCAACAAATTAGCAAAGGCGAAAATAACAACAACACCTACCAAACTGATACCCAGCAAACGCAAACTCAACGCCACCAATAATGCGCCCGACACGGTCAAAGCATTTACCAAGCCGCTGAACGACATCATACGTCCCATAATTTTTTTCGGAGTCGTTTGTTGCAACAAGGTATAAAATGGAATGCTGTACATCGCAAAGGCAATTCCCATCACGAACACATCAATCATAACGCGCCAATAACGGCCGTGTTGTGTCAAAAACTTAAAGACAGATAAATTGCTTGTTTCAATATTACTGAGCGCACGGGTCGCAAATGCAAAATCAAATAAGGCCAAAGAAATCAATGTGCCAACCCATACGACTTGAGCCCCCAAAGGCTTTTTCTTAGATAAAAAGACACTTAAAAATGCCCCTATTAAATAACCAACGGGGAACACACCGGCTGATAAAAATGAAATTACGGACCAACGGGCTTTCAAAATGGTTTGACCATATTCACTGGATAACATCATCACTAAAATACCAATAACCCAAAACCATGCTATGCCGATAATATATGCCCAACGATCATATTTGAAACGCAAACTATCACTAACGGCATCAAAAACATCCAACGGATTACGCACCAATGGACTTTCCGGATCAACCGCTTTCTGATTTGGCAATAATGTCGTCAAACCAAAACTCAAAACAGCAATACCCAACATCACCCATCCCAATGAGGCGGGCTCAACACCCATTTTTAACACAACAGACAAAGCCAATGCTGAAATAGACGCTCCAATCAACGTAGCACTTTTAATCCAAGCATTTCCCTTGACTAATTTCTTTTCAACAATTAGGTCCGGCATCAAAGCATAGTTTGCCACACGCAAACACGCCATCAAAAATCCCATAACGGCTGCCACACAAACAAATAGTAAAATGGATCCCCACAATGATGCAAGATAGGCCACCGCCGCCGCCACAATTTCCAACAATCTAGCGCCGATTAAAAAATTCTTTTTGGATATTTTATCCGCCCAACTACCGGCAATCGTGCTACCGACACAAAAGGTCAGCGCATATCCAATCGCCGCCGGGATCAACGCAATCGGGGCCGATTTTGCCATTTGATACGTCACAAAGAAAAAGAATAACGTACGCACAAACGAATCATTCAAAGCGGATAAAAAATGAGAACTTAAAAGAGGTAAAAAACGTTTATTCAACAAATGGTCAGACATAAAAACTCCTTTTACTTTTTGCATAATGGACTTATTATAGCATATTCCACACAAAAATCAAATTCGAAAAAACATTTTACGCCAAAGCACTTGTTTTTATGTCCTTTTTCAGATATAATACCCTGCAAAAGAAAGGATAAAAATGATTTCCTGTACACACTCTGTGGCCTTTGCTGGTATTGATGTTTTGAAAATCAGCATTGAAGTTCAAATCACGAATGGTTTGCCCAGTTTTACCATCGTTGGTTTAGGCGATAAAGCCATCGCAGAAAGTCGTGAACGCGTACGCGCGGCATTACATGCAGTTGGATTATCTTTACCGGCCAATCATATCACCGTCAATTTGGCACCCGCAGATGTTGTCAAAGAGGGCACCCATTTTGATTTGCCGATTGCTATTGCTTTGATGGGAGCTATGGGCGTTTTAGAGCCCGAAAGTTTTTACAATTATTTAATGATGGGTGAGTTGGGTTTGGACGGCACAATTCGTCCTGTATCCGGCATTTTGCCTGCCAGCGTTGCCGCAACAAGTTATGAAATGGGATTTATTTGTCCTAAAGAACAAGGACCGGAAGCATTGTGGTCTGGCAATTTGGCCATTGTTGCACCCCACAATTTGTTGGATTTAATGAATCATCTGAAAGGAACGCAATTATTATTGCCACCAGAACCAGTTTCCGCCCAATCAACACAAACTTCCTTTTTAGATATGAAGGATATCAAAGGTCAAGAAAGTGCCAAACGCGCCATGGAAATTGCCGCTGTCGGCGGACACAATGTTTTGATGGTCGGCCCACCCGGATCGGGTAAATCTATGTTGGCCGCCAGATTACCAACTATTATGCCTCCACTTTCTACACAAGAAATGTTAGAAGTCAGCAAGATTCATTCCGTTGCCGGATTATTAAAAGATGGACAATTGGTCACAACGCGACCCTTCCGTGCTCCACACTATAACGCTAGCACGCCGGCTATGGTAGGCGGTGGCTTAAAAGCAAAACCGGGTGAAATTTCTTTAGCTCATCGCGGTGTTTTATTTTTGGATGAGTTGCCGGAATTTTCCCGCCAAACATTGGAAGCCTTACGCCAGCCGTTGGAAACAGGAGAAGTTTCTGTGGCCAGAGCCAATTCTCACATTACTTACCCATCAAGATTCCAATTTATTGCAGCGATGAATCCTTGCCGTTGCGGATATTTAGGCGTTCCTGGACACGAATGTCCGCGTGCCCCCAGATGTGCCCAAGAATACCAATCAAAATTATCCGGACCGTTGTTGGATCGTATTGACATTCAAATTGAAGTCCCGCTCATCAACCCATGGCAATTGGGACAATTACAATCCGGAGAAGATTCTGCCACCATATTGAAGCGCGTTATGGCCGCTCGTGCTTTCCAAAAAGATCGCTTTACCAATTTACCCATCAGCACCAATGCAGAAGCAGACGGACGCATTTTGGAACAGGTGGCGAATTTAACAGATGAAGCCCGCGCTCAATTGATTCATGTGGCGGAACAATTACATTTGTCTGGTCGTGGATTCCATCGGATGATTCGCGTGGCCAGAACAATTGCTGACATGGATCAATCTGAAACAATTTTACGCGTTCATATGGATGAAGCTTTGTCGTTCAGAAAATCGTGTGCAAAAGGAGAATTGTGATGCCGAAAATTGAAATGGGCTCCATGATGATTGTCTTCATTTTGTCCGGTTTGCTGGTCGGCGTTTTAATTGGATGGATGATTACCATCAAAACACGTCGCCGATTAAAGCATACTGTTCGGTTTTTGCAAACGTTGATGTCCCATGTTCCCGTCGGTGTTTTTTATCAGGATTTGGAAAATCGTACTACTTTTGCCTCTAATTCATTGTGTTTGTTTTTTAACCAAAAAGAATCTATAAAATGGCCTCAAATCTTGTCATTTTTCGATGCGGCCACGAAAACAACATTGGATGAGGCATATCAAACTCTTACAAAAAAAGGGACTGGCTTTACTTTGTTTGTTCCGACATCAAACAAATCTTTTCATTTTTTAATCACAGGTACAGCCATTCAAACACCGACACGCAAAGGTGTTCTGATTACTTTTGCAGATGTATCGGAGCCCGCTCAAAAGTTACACCTAGCAAATTTAATGGAACAACATAAAAACATTTTGGCCGGAGCCATGGAAAGTTTGCCGTTTCCGTTGTTTATTCGTGATTCAAAAGGAATGACCTTTTTTGCAAATAGTGCTGTCAATCAAGAAAAAGCCGACACATTAAACGAACTCAGTTGGCTCAGTTTGCCATTCCAATCTGAAAACAATTTTTATACACTAACGTATGGACAAGAAACTAAAACAGAGGAAGAATTAAATCTGATTTTAGAAAATATGGTCACGGCACAACGACGTTTATGCGAACAGTTGCCTTGTGCTGTATGCTTATTCAATGCTGCAGGACAATTGTTGGCTTGTTCAAACGCTTTTGCACAATTGTGGAAATTAGATATGAAATGGGTGCAAAGTGGTCCTTCATACGAAGATTATTGGGACGTGGTACAAGATAATGGGTTGTTGTCACGTGTCTCAGATTTTGCCGATTATAAAAGACAGCAACGGGAAAGTTTTGCCCGTTTGAGTACGCCCTCTGAAATCTTTTTATATTTACCGGATGGTGGAATTATCCGCCGAGTCATGATTCCGTACGTGCAAGGCAGCGTGATTTTATTGGATGAAGATCAAACAAAAGCAAAAAAATAATTTTTTGATTGACTTTCATTTTAATCTGTGATAAAGTTGCGCCAAGAAACAAGCAAAGGAGCGTCCTATGAAAAAAGAAAACCTAGCTCTTTCAGATTTTTCCAAAAATCCTGCTGTGTTTGACTGCGGCTTAGAAAGCACCAGGATGAAGGAACAAGACGTCACCTGTTTGCCTGTTTGCCGCGCCCAAGTAAAGGTTACCGCCAAGACAATTAAGTTGGTGAAACCTCGCAAAGTTTCCGCAAAATAATCCGATATAAAACTTGATTTTTTCTGTATGATGTGCTATACTGCGTATCAGTGCCGAAGTAGCTCAGTTGGTAGAGCAACGCATTCGTAATGCGTGGGTCGGGGGTCCGATTCCTCTCTTCGGCACCATGTATTATAGCCCTCAGCAAAATGAGGGCTTTTTCTTTTATTTTCAAATCATCAGACTAATTTCTTCCGGAATTTTGCTGGGTATTTGCTGGTATTTGAGGTATGATACCTATTTCATGAAAATGATTAGCCAGTTGTGGAGATATTGTTTCAACTAAATTTGAAGGACGAATACCCTGCCCATATTGTATCACATCTGTATTAAAGGTTCCATCCATAATTCGTTTACAAAAGGTCGGCCATTCTTTTTGTATGGTTTCTTTTTCACTGGAAAGTTTTTTTCTACCCTTCATCCAGGGTTCATTTTTAATAGTTTCAGGATTGATCCTGCCTAGAAGGCAATCTTCAATCTTTTCCAGTTCTTCATCAGAACATTTTTCCCAGCCATCTGCTGTTGTATCACGTTCCAAAGCCGTTTTATAACATAATTCTGCATATGTTGATTTGCTACCATTCATTGGATATTTGGCAAATTCTTTTACAAATCTGGTCATGGCCTGTGCTTTTCGCTCTAAATCTGTTCCTTTTGCTCCATCATAAAACTTCTTAAAAAATCGAACTTTCGGATCAGAATTAAGATGATACTGTATATCTTCTGCATTCGGTATATTTTCTTTGTTTTTTTCTAGATATTCATTCAGTTCTAAAGCAATCAATCCCTCTATCGCTTGTGCATCAGCTTCATTCACAATTGCATAGGCCAAGGCATGAAGTATTTTGCTATTTTTTACAGGAGCGTTATAACAATGACGTATTTCGTGGGGTAAAAGAGTCAACCATTGATACTTAGATACAGGTTTTCCATTTGCTAATTGTCCATGTGCCAATTGAATGCTTTTACCTGTATTTCTTCCCAAATCTAAAGCGTCCTTGAATTTCTCTACGGCCAAAGGTTCAGATAAACTCGCATTAAAATTAAGAAGTTTTAATGCTGTCGGAGAATGAACCATAATATCCAAAATCTCTCGCATATCTCTCAAAAATTCCGGAGAGCCACGCATAATCAACTTGTTTTGGGTGTCTGGCAATACATATTCTTCGCCTGCAAGTTTTTTTAATTTATCATTCATAGACATGCTATTCTCCTTTTCTTTTGAGAGTAGCAAAAAATTATATAGATCACAAGGTTATTTTTCTTTTAATTCTGGTGCGGGGTAGCCCTGACAAAAACAAAGCACCACGCACCAGCTCATTTATGAAAGGATTTAGGGCGATCCCAACGGACCGCCCCTTTTTGTACTACATCGTCGTACATTGCGTCGTTGTAATACCTGTATTTTGGTTGGTTACCGTCACACAATTTTGTGCCGGCGTGCTTGGGGTGACGTATGTCACGCGTTGCGGACGATATGATTGGATCACCCCATCAATCATTGTGCCAACGGCAACTCCCGCCAAAGCCCCCCAAAACAAGTTGCTGCCATGGTGATGCCCACCATGATGAACCACATTCACAGTTGCACGATGATGACCACCACCATGTCCGTGATGGCCGCCATGGGGCCCAGCCCAAGCCGCCGCAGATGTGGTTAATAAAGCAGCACAACAAACCGCAGTTAGTATTTTTTTCATGTTAAAACCTCCTTTATTAGGTTGAACAATTTCAAATATAGTATTCAAATACTAAATTGTCAAGCACTTTTTTCAAAAAAATTAAAATTCTTGAAAAATCAATAAGTTTCGGCTATTATAAGGGACATAAAGAAAGGACTTTTTTATGAAAAAATTATTTTTATCCCCGCTTTTTGCCGGTCTGTTTGTGATCATTGGGTTGGCCATTTATTACGGCGCCAGTTATTTTTTCCGTTGGCGTTATGGTGTCTTTGATATCGAAGAAATCGGCGTTACCGAGGTGTTGACCAACGTCTTTTATGGTTTTGCTGGCGGAGTTGCCGTTTGTTTTGCTGCGGATTATTTACATACGAATCGGCAAAGCACCTATTTAACATTATTATTTTTATGGTTTGTTGCTATGTTGCGCGAAATGGGCATCCAACATTGGTTAGCCATCAATGATACCACCGCCATCAAAATCAATTATTTCAAAAATGCCAATGTGCCCTTATATGGCAAAGTGATTGCAGCGTGTGTTATCGCCGTTGTAGTATTCGCCATTTTATATTTACTCATCAAACATATGAAAACAATGGTTAAACAATTTTTCAAATTAAATCCAACCTATTGGACAATTGCCACGTTTGGCGTTTTGGGATTTTTAACACAATTGGCCGACCGCCTGCCCGCAAAATATGCCAAAGCACAAGGCGTTCGTTTGGAAGAACCCGTCCGATTCGCCTTAAAGATTTTTGAAGAAGGTGGCGAATCGTTATTGCCCCTGTTATTTGCCATCGCACTCGCGCAATATCATTTTAGTCTTCGTAAAAAGACTTATCAAACCGCCGATGCACCCAAAGATATTGCTCGGGGTTAGTGCGAATCCAATCCCAATACAGATTGTTGATATAAACCATTGTTTCACGGACCGCGTCTTTAACCGGCAAACCCGTCGGGATTTTTACCCTTTCTTGCACCGTGAAGGTATATTTATTGTCTTTTCCACGAATTCCCTTCACCATAAAAATAGGAACATCTTTTTTAATAGCCAAAGAAGCCATAGCCGTTGCCGTCATTGCCGGCTTGCCAAAGAAAGGAATTTCCTCGCCTTCCCGCAACTTTTGATCACACAAAATTGCAATAAAATCACCTTTGTTCAATGTTTCCAACATCAACCGCGCGCCTAACGTTCCTTTTGGAATTTTAACACCACGCCGGCGATCAAAAAGCAACTTATCCAACCACGGATTGTTGGCCTTGCGATAAACAGGATTCATTTGGAAATTATTCCCCACCATCTTTGGAACATCCATTTCCCAGTTTCCCAAATGTGCCGAACATATAAATCCGCCCTTACCGGAAGCACGCGCTTCGCGCAACCAATTCAAATTGACAAATTTAGATTCGTTCAAAACCTGATCCCCGTGAGCAACTTCGGCAAACAACATCCCAAAATGTTGCCACATTTTTTTGACCAATTTACGGCGTTCCTCAACAGGCACTTCTGGAATACCAACCGACATATTTTTCAGGGCAATTTTATTACGTTTCCATGCAAAACAATAAACCAACGTGCCGATCCGACGCCCGAACCATTGGGCCGCCCGCAATGGCAATAACCATGTAATACCACAAAATAATGCAATCCAAAGTCCGACAAACGGATCTTCAAAAAAACGTTTATACAGCGTCCGTTTTGCTTGACGTACTTGCGACATTCAATACTCCTTTCAAAAGATCCCACACTTTTTCGGGATCATCAAAAACAAACTGTCCCGGCATCACAAAAACATTTTGACGAATATCTTTTGGAACTTTAACACCATCTTTCTCCGTTGTCATCAGGGGCATCCCCGCCGCCGAATGTTTCAGATCTTCCAAATCAAAGCGCGTGTAATAATAATGGTCCGGAAAATCTTGCGTTCCACCAACAATAATACCCTTATCACGTAATGATTGATAAAATTTTTCCGGATTTCCCAAACCGGCGAAGGCAAAAACTTTTTGGCCACGGAACATAGACACAACGGTATCATCTAATTCAAAATGTCCCGTCAAAACCGGCAGATCAATCTGATTTCTTTCCAAAAAGAATCGCACGCCCCACGTATCTTCACCGGCCAATATCACAGCGTTAGCCCGTTTCAGACCAACCAAAGCTGGCTCACGCAACGGCCCCGCCGGTAAAACCTGCTCATTTCCGAAACCCTTTTTTCCATCCACAACCACAAATGAAAAATCTTTATACAATGTCGGATTTTGAAAACCATCATCCATAATCAACGCCTTGGCACCCCATTTTTCAGCCAACTTCGCACCCTTGGCTCTGTTCTGGCTGACAATTGTCGGAGCCACCTCACTCAACAACAAGGCCTCATCTCCCACATCCATCGCTGAATGTGCTTGAGGATCAACCAAAACATTTCGTTTTTCCGCTTTATATCCATGGTTCAAATAATAAAAACTCAACCCCTTGGCATATAACAACTTTCCCAAAGCCAAACAAACCGGCGTTTTGCCAACGCCCCCAACAAAAATATTTCCCACACACACAACAGGAATGGGTGCATGATACGCTTTTTTGCGACGCAACCGACGGGCCACACTCCAAGCATAAACCGCCCCAAATGGCTTTAATACCTTCACCAGCCAATTGTTTGATTTGGTCCAAAACTTTGGCGTTGCCATTTATATAATCCCCTTTGCTTTCAAACACTCATACAAACGATCCAACACAGCCATTTCAGAAGTTGCCACAATTTCTGCACGTTCAGCAATTTCCTGACGCGCCGTTGGAGTGTTCAATAAATAACCCAACATGGCACCCAATGCATTTTTATCCGGCACTTCCAACAACGCCTGACTTTCTTTCGCCGATTGAACAATTTCCCGAAAATTAAAGGCATGCGGACCAATAATCACAGCACGGCGCAAACTCATCGGTTCTAACATATTTTGCCCACCAAAAGGAATCAAACTGCCCCCCACAAAGACAATCGGAGCCAATCTATACAACAAACCCATTTCACCAATCGTATCCGCCACATAAAAGTCTGTATCTGCCTTGATTTCTTCCCCGCGAGAACGGCGCGCCACTTTTAAGCCCTTTTTCACCAACATTTTTTCAATATCATCTGCACGATGAGGATGACGCGGCACACAAATAGTCAATAAATCTTCATGTGTTTTTTTCAATTCCAAATGAACATCGGCCATTTGTTCTTCCTCGTTATTGTGAGTAGAAGCCCCACACCAACACTCTCTGTTGCCGATACCGGCCAACAAACGCTCCAACTCAGCCGCATCATACGGTGCCGGCGGCGCCGCATATTTCAAGTTTCCAACACAATCAGACAAAGGACTGCCCAATTCTTTTAAGCGCGTAGTATTTTCAACAGATTGTCCTAATGTCAATGTAAAAAACCTTAAAATTGGCCGCAAAAACCACCGCGCCCGCATCCAACGTTGAAAAGATTTATCGGAAATACGTCCGTTTAACAGCACCAAAGGAATCTTTGCTGCATGAATTGATGCCAATAAATTCGGCCAAAAATCAGATTCAAACCACAATACGGCGTCTGCATGAAAATGCCGTACAAAATGCCGCGCACCCCACGGGGAATCAATCGGAATAAATTGATGAAAAGCACGATCCGGCAAACGTTTTGCCATCAAATCAGCCGACGTAACCGTTCCGCTGGTCACCATAATATGTAATTTATCATCCATTGCCAACAACTTATTAATCAACGGCATCATTGATAAACATTCACCCACGCTGGCACCATGCATCCAAATCAATTTTCCATCCGGACGCGCCATTTTGGGGTATCCTAATCGTTCACAAAAACGTGTCTTACTTTCTTTTCCCTTCAAACGACGTATAAAAAACAATACGATCAAAAAGGGCGTAATCAAAATAAAACCAACTCGGTATAAAAATAAAGGTATCATTTCCTTCCTTTTTTTGCTATAATAAGATCATTCTAACAAACTTCCACCCAAAAGGCAACAAATGATTGGACTTTATATTCAAAATAAATACACACAGGACACATTAGTTCGCTTATTGGCACACAAAAATGTTGGGCCGTATCAACCCGACAAAACTTATGATTTTGTGATATGGTTGAGCGATCTGCCACACCCCAACATAAATTGTCCCCTTGTGGATAAAAAAGATCTGTCCTTGCCCTTATCTTTGAGCGGATGGGAACAAATTTTGAATAAATATCAAAATAAACCGCAATCTTTTGAAAACAAAACATTCTTTTTTGACGGAGCCTCCCGCAAAATTATCAACAAAACAACTCATAAAGAAATTGTTTTAACAGAAAAAGAAAGCGAATTGGTTTGCTTTTTGATTAAAGCCCCCCATCATAAGGCCACAAAAGAGCAAATTTTACAAATGGTATGGCTATACAATCCCGAAGCCCAAACGCATACGATTGAAAGCCACATCTACTCCATCCGGCAAAAACTGATGCCAGACGCAGACTTATTCATTCAAAGCCAAGGCGGCCTTTTTTATTTGATTTAGAGAATTATTGTTCGTCCAATAAACCAGCGTTTCTGTTCGCTTTTTGAGGCGCTGCTGCAGGTGTTGCAACTTGTTCCGGCGCAGGAGTCGCTGTTTCTGCCTCACCCTCTTGCTGATTCCCCATGCTATACAACAAACGATTGTTTAATTCATCCACCAAAGCGGTATTTTTCAACACCGGGTTTTTGTCCATGTACCACAACAAATTGCGTCCATAATCATCCACCGCGCCGATATTAGCGCCAGCTTGAACCAATAATTCCATAATATCCTTATTTGGTGCATAATAAGCCGCAAATAAAATCAATGGAATTGTTTTAGGCGCACCCGAAATTGGGAAAGCATCTAAAGTCACTTGTGCGTGGACGCGTTTTTGATCTTGACGCACAATGGCGGCCAAAACTTGAGGATTACCGCGGCGAATTGCCAATTGCATCAAAGAACCACCACAACGAACTTGTTCATCAAAAATCACATTACGTTGAATCAACGATTGAATTTCTTCCGGTCCACGCGCATTCATCACTAAATTTTGCAATGGTGTATAAGCACATTCGCCACCTCTTTGTGCCATTGCCGGTACAACCATTAAACACGCAGCGCCTAATAACAATAATTTTTTCATTGGACTCCCCCTTTAGTTGTTATTTATCTTTATATGGATTTTGGAACATAAAAATCTTTTTGTCAACAGGAATATTTTGTTTAATATCAAAAAGTGAAACCGTAGATTTAATTCCTTGCACATCCAAAACATCCCATTGTTTCAATGTCATCTCGTCTTTATCAATGACAAGAGTCAATTCTCCCAACTCTTTTGCGCCCTTTTTATGCGCCGTAATAAAGTATTCGTCCAACACGTCTTGCACATCCGTCACCACAAATCCGGGATCGTCAAAAACTAATTTTTCACGCAAAATCCACTCCACAGGCGTGCTATTCAAATCAAAATAATTCACTTCTTCCAAATCTTTATCGTGATAAATAAAGACTCCTTGTGTTGCCACAAATTCTAAAGGTGAGCCCTTTTCATATTGAAGACGCATCTGTCCCGGCCTTGAAATATAAATCGTACCTGTATGCAATTCATCCTTCATCTTGGAATTGAATTGAGCAAACTTCGCTTTCAGTGTTTTCATTTTGTTATAGGCCTTTTCAACTTTCGTCAAAATCGCCCGATTCGCTTTGGTGTCAACTTTTTTATCCACCAACGCAAAACTCGGCGTTGCAAAAGTAATTGCCAAACATAATAGAATTATTTTTTTCATCCTTCGCCTCCACCTGGGGTTAAAATTTCGCGTTTGCCGGCCGCATTCGGGGCAGACACCACCCCTTCGGCCTCCATACGTTCAATCAAATCGGCCGCTTTGTTATACCCGATGGACAGGCGCCGTTGAATATAACTGGTCGTCGGTTTTTTATCACGCAACACCAATTGCACGGCTTTGTCATACAATTCATCACCGCTGCCGCCAACGCCACCGACACCACCCGCTATATTGGCCGATTCGGTAACCACTGCATCCACATATTCAGGCGTTCCTTGATGCGCCCAAAAATCAACGACGGCTTGCACATCTTCGTCAGACACGTACGGACCATGCACACGCGATGGCGAACTGCCCGCCGGCATATACAACATATCTCCGCGACCCAATAATTGTTCGGCACCTTGTTCATCCAAAATCGTACGAGAATCAATTCGGTTGCGCACTTGGAACGAAATACGGGATGGGAAGTTGGATTTAATTGTACCCGTGATTACATCCACAGACGGACGCTGTGTTGCCAACACTAAATGAATACCAACAGCACGTGCCATTTGGGCCAAACGTTGAATCAACGGGTCTGCTTCTTTACCACATTGTCCCATCAAATCCGCCATTTCATCAATGATAAACACAATGTACGGCAGCGGCGTCAAATCAAATGGCTTGTCTTCCATAATCGGTTCGCCCGTAGCAGCATCAAACCCAGTTTGCACCCGGCGTTTTAATTCAACCCCATTGGCTTTGGCTTGTTTCAACTTTTCATTAAAGCCCTCAATGTTTCTGACACTCAATTGGCTCATCGCGCGATAGCGATCTTCCATTTCATGCACAGCCCATTTCAATGCCATCAATGCTTTTTGCGGTTCGGTCACCACCGGTGTCAACAAATGAGGAATACCATTATAAACAGACAATTCCACCATTTTCGGATCCACCAAAATCAAACGACATTGTTCCGGCGTAAAACGATACAACAACGACAAAATCATTGTGTTGATTCCGACAGATTTACCCGAACCAGTCGTACCGGCCACCAGTAAGTGTGGCATTTTTGCCAAATCAGCATACACCGGACGCCCCCCAATATCTTTTCCCAAAATAATCGGCAGCGCCCCTTTATGTTCTTGGAAGGACGATTGTTCAATCATTTCACGAATATAAACCGTTTCCCGCGTCATATTCGGCATTTCAATACCAATCGCATTTGTGCCGGGGATAACCGCCATACGCACAGACGACACTTTCGTTTCACGTGCCACGTCTTCTTCCAAAGAAATTACTCGCGACACTTTAATTCCTGACGCTGGTTCAAACGCATATAAAGTCACCACCGGCCCCGGGGATACATCCGTTACCTTTCCTTGAATTTGGAAAGATTGTAAAACACTCTCCAATTTCGCCGACATTTGAGCCATCATCTCTTTGCTCAGGGCCACACCCGACAGAGATTTAACCGGAGCCAACAATGTACTTGGGGGCAACCGATAAGCGCTCCCCTCGTTAATTCAGCCATAATATCCGACTTTTTCTTATCCACATGAGAGGCCTTTAATTTTTCTTTCGGCGCAGATTTTTTAATCTTGTTGACTTGTGCTTTTACATAAGCCGCACGGAAAGGTTTCTTGATTTTTTCAGGCACCTTCACTGGCACTTTTTTCAATCCCCACCATAATCCTTTTCCCGTCCATTCGCTGACCCGTTTTACCGGTAACTTCAAACTGAAAATCGCCAACACAACAATACCGCACCATATCAAAACACGAATCCACATCGGTTTAATTACACCCCAATTCTTGAAATAACGTCCCAAGAAACCAGCATCTCCGGCCTTGAACCAATCAGACATTTGCCCACCGAAACCTTGGTACATCCAGCACGCCAATAATAGGGCCACGGTAATACCCAACAAACGCCAGCGAATGTGTTCTTTTTTCAAAAAAATCAAAATCCCCAGTACTATAATGATAAACGGAACAAACAGCGCAAAATGTCCCAACATTTGCAACAAGGCATCGGCAGCAAAAGCCCCAACAACACCCAACCAGTTTTCAACCGGCAAGTTTGATGCTGTGTTCCAACATTTGTCAGTGGCATGATATGTCGCCAAACTGATACCAACCAAAACACCCAGGATTACAATCAATAACGCCTTTGCCCAATTTGGCATTGTGAAATTTCTTTTCTTCTTAGGCATTTGCACCTCCCGCATTCGTGACTTTTTCTATGGCTGATTTTACCAAATAAATTGTAATTCGTCTACCCTCGGCCAAAGAAAGTTCATCTGCCACACTCACAACCCGTTGAATTGCTGAAAAAGAACGTGGCGCGTGCGTCGCAATATAGGACAAAACGGTGGGGTCAACAATCGCTTGTCGATCCGCAAACATTTTGGCACACACAGACATAATTGTTTCATCGTCCGGCATTTGAATTTCTGCTTTTGGTGTCATATTGATTCGCGTCTGCAAATCACGCAATTGAAATACCGGCACGCGACGTGATGTCATCAACAACCCACCATTCTTTTCTTGAATTACATTAAACAAATGAAACAGGGCATTTTCATCTTTCAAATGATCCAAATTTTCCACCACAACTTTTTCTGTGGTCGGCACAAAATCTTCCGTTAAATCTTCGGCCTCAATCCGCTCAGATGAAAAAATGGCTGCCAAATGGGTCTTTCCACATCCTTCTTCTCCATAAATAATCAACGCCCGTGTTGGCCAATCAGGATATTTATCCACCCACGAAATCGCTTCCTGATTACAGGGAGCAATCCAAAAATCAGCCCTTTCATACGTTTGTCTGGTCGGAAAATCAAGCGCCAATTGTTTGGTCATTTCGTTTTGGTCCCCTTGAAAAAAGCAGTTGTCCGATACCAAGATAATAAATGACGGATTAAAACACCTAACACAGCCGATACCGGCACCGCCAATAAAACACCCAAAGGCCCAGCAACCATACCGCCAGCCAACAATGCAAAGATAACCCAAACGGGATGCAACCCCACACGTTTGCCCACTAAATACGGTGTTAAAAAATATCCTTCCAAAATTTGGCCAACCAAGAAAATGCCGCCCAAGAACAACCATTGTGTCCCGGTTAAGCCCTGTAACAAGCCCAACAAAACGCTCAAACACAAGCCAATTCCATATCCGATATAAGGGATAAAAATCAAGATACCTGTCAGCATACCAACCAACAAGCCCATATTCAGCCCAACCAAAGATAAACCCGTAGCGTAATAAATGGCCAAAATCAAACACACGCTAGCTTGTCCGCGAATAAATCCAGCCAATGTCGTGTTGATATCCGAGACAATTTCTTCCATTTTAGAACGTTTTTTCATGGGTACGATCTCCTTTGTTTTTGATATAATTTTTGGCCAATCCCGCAACACATAGAACAAAACAACCGGTGTAATCAACAACAATGAAACAACGCTGAAAAACGCCACACTACCAGAAATAATACGCCTTAAAGCACCCCCTAAACCTTGGAATACTGTCAGAGCCGTTTCCGACACAGATTCAGATAATTGGGTTAGTTGTTGTTCCGACACATGATGCCCGGTATAAGTCAGCAAATTACGCATTTTTTCCCAAATCAAACTGACCAAATTCGGAATTTTAACAATAAAATCCATTACCTGCGTTTGCAACACCGGCACCAAAATCAAAATCAACAAAATTGTCAAAATGGTTAAGCCACACACCGCCAAACCCGTTGCCGCACCACGCGGCATTTTTTTGGACATTTTTTTAACTACCGGATTTAATGCATATGCAAAAATAAAGCCCAATACAAACGGCAACAAAATACCGCTGATTTGAATCACAAACCAAATTATCAAGGCAAGACAACACCAAAGGGCAATTGTTTTATTCATATACTATCCTTCGCGACAAAGTAGCACCATTGCCGCTGAAATCTTTATTTAACTGCCACCCATAAGAAGCTAATTTATCGGCAATATCATTTTCATCACCTTGATAAACCCCTTCCAATAAAACCATAGGCAAATACAACCCTCGCATTTCCAATTTATCAAAAAATGTCCAAGATTTCATTTGTTGTTCCAAACGTTGCCATTCAGACAAACTATTGACCGGAACACGCAAATACAAAACTTGTTTTTCTTGGAAACGATCCGTTCTGTCATTACGCCAACGCGATTCCATTTCTGTAAAGACGGCGTTTGACATTTGACCAGCAGCCACTTGCATATCACCGCCCGACATTTTGAATCGTTTCGTCATCGCTTGATTTTCCATAGATGCCCGTGGCAAGAAAGATGTTTTCATTACCCAAGTATCAGCCGATTCCGGCTCCATTTGCAATAACATCAATCGATCTTTACCATAATTTTGCAATAAAGTTGTCAATGCAGAACCGCCAGCCAACGCCCGTTCAACCAACTCCCGATCCGCTACAACGGGAACAGTTGCTTGATAAAACGAAGCAAAATTGTTTTTTGCCTTCAAAGAACGATAAAGCGGATTTGAATCGGTAATTGTCAAAGTTTGTCCATTCGCCGTATATTGTGGCACAACCAATAATGAGGGAGGCAAATCCTTCAAATACGGAACACTTTGGTCTGTCAATAATGATTTGATAGATTCCGGATTAAACTCCACCGCAATAGATCCGGTATACTTTGTCGCTGTTGTTTTTTCCTTTTCAATAGACACACCCAGTACATAATCCAACACAGATTCTTCCGTTACTTGTGGCACCTGTGATAAACCCTTTTCCCCCGCCAAGCGCGTCATTAAACGATTAAATGCGACAACTTGACCTTCCGCCAATGCGGCCTCTTTTGCTTGCAAAGCCGTGGCCCGTTCTGCCGCCACGGGAACACCCGTGATTGTATATAAACCAGCCCAAGCATTTATTCCAGCCAGCATTAAAACCGTTACCAATATCGTTTTCAAAAAGAAGTATATATTTTTCATTTGCTTTTTCACCCTTTTTATTCTATTCTGAACGAAAATGAACGAAAATGCAAGTAAAAAGCAACAAGGAGAGTGAAAAAATGACTTACGATTCCAACAATGTTTTCGCAAAAATTTTACGCCACGAAATTCCAAACAAAACAGTTTATGAAGACGATTTTGTTCTAGCTTTTTACGATATCAATCCAAAGGCAAAAATTCATGTATTAGTGATTCCAAAGGGTGAATATATCAACTTTCAGGATATGTTGGATCATGCGTCCCAAAATGAAATTGACGGCTTTTTGAAGGGTATTTTTGCCACAATTAAGGCCCTGAATTTGACTGACGGATACAGATTGGTCTTTAACACAGGACGCGATGCGGGACAGGAAGTCCCTCACCTACATGCCCATATTTTAGCCGGTGAAAAATTATCCGCAGATCATTTATAAAGTAACAATCTCGTAATTAGCGGGATCCGCAAAAACAGCCCGCAATAGTTGGTTATTGTGGAAATGGCCCGATTTTACACCCGTAAAACGACCGATAATCGGCATCCCCGCTTCATACAAATCACCAATAGCATCCAACACCTTATGCTCCACAAATTCATTGGCGTCACGCAATCCGCCTGGATTCAACACGGAATCGCCCTGAATAGCAATTGCGTTTTCCAAACTGGCCCCTTGTGCCAATCCCATCGCACGTAATTGTTCCACCTCCGCAGCGAAACCAAAGGTCCGCGCGGGTGCAATCAATTGCTTAAATGCAGCTTCATTCAAATCAAAATCAATTTGTTGATGACCGATAATTTTTGTTTGAGGAAAGTCAATTTCAAATTTGAAAGACAAACCGCTATCCGCCGGATCCAAACGAGTTGTTGCACCCTTTCCATCCGAAAACTCAACCGCCTTCAAAATCTTCAATGCTTTCACGGGCTCAGATTGTTTAACCACGCCGGCTTCTTCCAACAATGTCACAAAATCACGAGCAGATCCGTCCATCAGTGGCAATTCCGGACCGCTCAATTCAACTGCCAAATTTGTAACACCCAAACCGGCCAACGCCCCCATAAAATGTTCAACCGTTGAAATAACGACAGCACTCGCATTTCCCAAACAAGTATTCATACGTGTATCCACCACATGATCCCACTTGGCCGGAACACAATTATCTTTGTCCGTTACATCCACCCGAAAGAAAACGATCCCCGTGTTCGGATCAGCCGGTTTTAATGTCATATGAATTGGCTTTCCAGAATGTAATCCAATGCCATCTGCTTCAATTATTTTTGCAATTGTTTTTTGATAAATATGTTCAGTCATGTTTTCTCCTTTTTGCGTAAGATATCACAACCCACATAAAATTGCAACATCCCAAAGACTATCTCGCGTTTTTTTATTTTGGAAACCATGTTTGTTCCATGAAGAAAAAAGATCTTACAATTGCGGTATTGGGAACACAAAACGCCATCGGTAAAGCGATCTTGGCCGAGTTGGCAGCCCAAGGTTACCCCATTGATTTAATTCGCCCCTTGGATTTACATCAAGAATCCGGAATCAGTTTGACTTACCAACATCAAACCATTACATCGTCCGCCTTGGATTTATTTGATTTAATGCAACCACACATCCTATTTTTATGCGAACCGCGTATTTTTGACCGGTATCCTCATCATTTTTTACACGGAAAAAATTGGATCATTGATTGCACTGGTCGGCTAAAAAATGCCGTCTGCATTGTCCCCCTGTTGAATGGTCAAAAGATTCACAAATTACGACACAAATGTTTGTGTGCGCCAAATTCCGCGACTATTGCACTTGCAAATGCTTTATGGCCGTTGCACAAGAAATATGGGGTAAAAGACGCTGAAGTCGCCGCTTTTATCGGGGCTTGGTATCAAGATCCGGATTACGCCGAACAGTTGATTCGTCAAACACGACATTTTTTCACCCAAACACCATCCGAACCTGAACAATATCCGTCTTTAGCGTTCAATTTAATTCCGGACTTTTTCCGAAATTTAACTACTCTAATTCCCAATCAGTTAAATTGTTTGGGATTAAAATCCGTTCGCATCCATACATGTTTTGCTCCGGTCATTCGCGGGGGTGTTTTTTATGTTCAAGCCGTCCTCAACACAACGCCTCACATCAACGGCATACGCCCCCTATATAACAGCAATTGCCCGTGTCAAATATTGGAATCTGAGTCACCGCTTGGCACACACGATTTAATCAGTGAAGAAAAAATGTTCCTCCAAGACATCCAAATTCGGCAAAATACACTCTCATTTTGGTTGATGCAGGATCCATTACAAACCGGTTTTGTTCAAAATGCTGTGGCGATTTTGGCTCTCCTTATCAAATGAACACTTGACATTTTACCAAAAGTCTGTCATCAATACTCGGTATGAGTAAACTATTAGATAAGATACAGACCCTATCTCAACAATTAAAACTATCTCAACGCATCATGCGTGATCGTTTGCAATTGATCAACCGGCAGTTTGCCTTGCTTATAGGGCTAATGGTGCTGTTGTGCTTCATGACCTTGCCATTTGCTTTGGTGCCCACACAAAAAGAAGAATCCCCTGCGGAAGATGGAACACCCATTGAGACCCCCGATTTAACCGAACCAGAAGTTGTTCATGAAGATTTAGGGGACGAGCCAGTTGAAAGCCAACCTGAACTATCAATAGATGATTTGGAAAAACGTGTCGCGGCCGGCGAAGTGACCGCCACAACACGCGTCATGCAAAAAGGCGATAGTTTGTTGGGATTATTATCCGAACAAAATGTACCATCCAATGAACGCATGGAAATTGTTGAAGCACTGGAATTGCTGATGAACCTGAAATCGTTGCGTCCTGGTTTAACATTCTTGTTCTTCCACGAAAAAGATGGCACATTAGCCGGTATGTCTGTACGCCCAAAAGAAACAGAATCTTTGTCTGTTTTACGTGAAAAAGACGGCTCTTGGGTTACCTTTTCACAAACAGGTCGTATTGAAACCAAACAAGAACGGATGCAGGTCGTGATTGAGCGAACATTTGCCGGGTCTGCTAAAAAAGCAAATGTTCCGAATTCAATCATCAATCAAATTACAGCCGCGTTGGACGGCGAGTTTGATTTTTCAACAGACATCCGCCCGGGCGATACCGTGGATATCATCGTGGAATCAAAAGAAACGCCGGGTGGTGTGGAAATTGGCACGAAGCAATTATTATATGTTGGCTTAAAATCCGGCAAAAAAGAATTTCATAAATATTCTTATAACAATGCTTTTTATGATCCCAAAGGTCGCACAACAGAAAAAATGCTGTTGAAAAAACCATTAAAAGCGCGACCACGTCTGTCCTCCCCGTTTGGCAGAAGACGCCATCCGATTTTGCAATACGAAATCTTTCATAAAGGTGTAGATTTAGCCGTTCCCAAAAATACCCCTGTCACAGCAGCTGCCGATGGCACTATTGAAATTATCGGACGCAAAGGATCTTACGGCAAATACATCCGTATCGGACACAAAGGCGGATATCAATCAGCTTATGCACACTTGAACGGCTATCGCCAAGATTTGAAGGTCGGCAGCAAAGTCAAACGTGGCGAAGTTATTGCTTATGTCGGCACAACCGGACGTTCCACTGGACCGCACTTACACTTTGAAGTTTTGAAAAACGGCAAGGTTGTCAATCCTTTTGGAAACAACAAAATTGGCAGCACGCAATTGACAGAATTTGAATTGGAAAAATTCCAATCATGGGCTGAAAGTATCAACCCAGAGTTCAAAAAACATTTGGCTGGAAAAGTTCCACCAGTTCCTAAACGGAAACCATTTTAATTCGTAACTTCAGCGGTATCTTGTTCTTGGTCGGGCGTTTTTTCCGTGACGTTCAATTCCTTATCTTCCCGGAAACGTTCCCCCCAGTTATCAATTTCTGTGCGAATAATATCATTGATATGTGATTGATCTTTCACATACTCGCTTAATTCCGATGACAACATATCACGCAAACGGAAACAATCTGTGTTCGTGGTTAAAACAAAAAACATATTGGCATCCAACATAACAATATCCCCGGATACGATTGTTTCATGTAATTTATAACGCCGCAATTCGGCTTCAATAGAATATGGGCTGCCAATTAAATAATCTGCCTCATCATTCAATAACATTTCAAATGCCTTTTTAGCGGTATTCACCTGCATTAAATTCATATCCGCTGTTTTATGTGATGAAAATAATGGGTAAATGTTTTCTTCGTGACGAATCAAACCTCTTTTACCTTCCAAACTTTCAAATGAGGTTACAGGAAATTCCCGATCTTTCACAAAATAAACCGTAAAAACATTTTGGAAAAAACTGGGATACACGGGTAATGTTCCACGTGTTCCTGTACTCAAAGAATTGGGCGTATAAACACCAATCAATAAATCTAATTCGCCACGTTTTAAGGCGTTGATTGCACGTGTTTGGGATGTATAGCCCGTTTTGATATAACGCCAGCCCAATTTTTTTGCTAATTCTTCAAAAATACGCACACCTGCTCCATAACTGACCAATGCTTCTGTACCATTGATCGTGGTTCGTTCCACCCAACCGAATGGTGGATTGCTGACGAAAGTAGCCACCCGCATCGGACGTATATAAGCACATTCAGCGACAACACGCTTGCGTTCCTTCACCACTTCCTTTTCTTCATCCACGATAATACCATTTGCTTCTGTTTTAGCTAAAGCGTGACGCATCAATGGAACAATGCTCACCACACACGCAACGATTAAGCAAATACCAACGATAGATTTAGCCCTCATTTTTGCTCCTTTTGTTTTTTAATCTTCATAACACGTTTTTTGGGAAATATCAATATCATTTTCGTACCAGCCCCAAGTTTGCTGGTCATTTGAACCGTTCCTTGATATGATTCCATCAATTTTTTAACCAGCACCAGCCCCAATCCACTACCTTTGTGTTCCTTTGTCAAAACATTTTCCAGTTGCACAAATGGTTGGAACAATGTTTTAATTTTGTCCTTTGGCACACCAACGCCATTGTCGGCCACTACCAAACGCAAATCAGATCCAGATGTCAGACGAGCCGAAATTTCAATTTTTCCATCATCTCCCGTAAATTTCACCGCATTAGATAAGATATTCAATAAAATTTGTCGGATAGATCTGTCCTCTGCCAACAATTCAATCGTATCTGGCACATGTATGGTGAAAGCTTTCTTATTCGCGTCTGGGTATCCTTTTATTATTTCCACAGTTTCATGGATCAAACGCGCCAAATTCAATGACGTTTCCACCCTTTTTTTACGTTTAGATTCAACCGCCGATAAATCTAACACATCATTGATCAAGGAAAGCAAATACTTGCCACTTGTATAGATATAGCGATTGTATTCTTTATAACGTTGATTTTTCATCGGTCCAAATGTTTCTGTTTCCATCGCTTCCGAAAAACCCAAAATAGCATTCAACGGCGTGCGCAATTCATGGCTAACGCTGGCCAAAAATTCACTTTTAACTTGGTTTGCTTCTTCCGCCTGATTGCGCGCAATAATCAAGTCTTTTACAACACCATTCATCTCACGGGCCTGACGTTTTAAGGTTTTGCGGCCTTGCTCCAATTCTTTCACCTGGTCTTTTAATTGTTTGTCATATTCCAACATAGCTCGTTTGTTTTCCCAGCGAAAGCGCGCTATTCCTATCGCCAAAAAGATTTCTTGGAACAGCTGATTCAACCGCTGTAATAATCGTGCTGAAAAGAAATTACGATCGGATCCATACAACGTAATCACACCCTCTAACTGATGATTGATAATCATCGGGAATGCACAGGTTGATTGCGGAGATTCTTTGTTTGTATCTTTCAAAAAACGATAATATGGTAATGGTGCCACATCCGCATAGCCCACACATTTTTTGGAACGAATTGCCTTTGCAACGGCGGAGGTTTTTACAACAGCATCCCTTAAATCAAAACGATCTGGAATTGAAGAAAACTTGCCATCCGAATAACTGACTTCCGGGATCAAATAATCGCCTTCCAATTTCAAAAAACCGGCCAATGTCAAATGATAGGCCTGACTGATTTCCCGTAACATCCGCGACACGGCGTTTTTTTCTTCTGCTGGATTTTTAATGGAATGAAATAATTTTAGCGAATTAAAAACGGCGTCATAATAACGCTCCATTGATTTGTTTTGATGTTCTGCCGACGCATCTTCCAAGCTCCACAAAATACCAATTTCCGGATGGTGAGATTTCAAGCAAACTGCCGACAATATAATTGGTTTTGACATACCATTGACACAAATAAAAACATTTTTCACATAGCCGCGTTGCACCTTTAACCGGCGAATAATACTGGACAATTTATGGGGCAAATCCACATGTGGGAACAATACAGCCAAATCTGTCAATGTTACATTCTTCTTTTGCAATAATTCTTGCATTTCTTCGTTCAACCAGACAATTTTACGTCCCTTTGTCATGGCCAACGGCGTATGAATTCGCTTCAATGCGCTGTAAAATTGTTCCAAAGATTTTTCCAAAGCCACTTTTTCACGGGACAACCTTTTCCATTTATGCCCGAAAAACATTTGAGATGTAATATTGGAAACCAAATAAATAAAGCGAATAGCAACAAACAAAATAAAACTGAAAACCGCAACACCAATACAAATCAGCACCCACCTGGCTGTGAATTGATGCCACAAAAAATGCCATGAAACCGGCCGCGTGAAAAATGCACTAGCCCACAAATAAATAGCCACCACAAACAATACGACAGCACAGCCGATTAAACGACCAACTCTCGCAATTTCTTTGAATAATTGTTTGCTATGTTGCATATTGTGATTCCCTTTATTATTATGCGATTAAATCAAGGAAACCGCACCCCCACCTTTGGTTAGAAAACGTAACGGAATCCCAAATAAATCATATGGGTTTTCGGTTTAAGCGTTCCTTCCGGCGTTTTGAAATTACCCAAATTAACATAACGATATCCTAAATCAATATTGGCAGCATTGCTGGTATTCCAAGTTAAACCACCACCCAAGTTCCACACAGAACCTTTTCTTGTTTCTTTATACGGATGCTCTTTATTTTTAATTTTTGTTTCATGATAGCCCCATCCAGCATTGACAAACGGACGAATTTTTGTTTTCAATGGAATATCATAATACGCCTGTCCCGCTAACCAAGAAGTTTCCATTTCGCGTCTTTTAATTTTAACTGGTCTGGTTCCCAAATATTCCAACTCCACACGAAAATACCGAATGCGTGCACCGACAACCCCCATAAAACCATACATGTTGCCGTGATCTTTTTTATTATCCACTTTTAATTCGGAACGCATACCCGACAAACGAGCCCCCAAATACAAACCGCTACGCAACGGTGAAGCCGCTAATGCAGATGTTGCCATAAAGCAAAGCAATAATAAGACTAATTTTTTCATTTTGTCTCCTTTGTTTTCAAACAGAGTAACCGAATTCTAATCACTTGTCAAGCGTTATTACTTTTTTCTTTTGCGGGTAGGAAATGACATTTTTGCGGATACAGGACGAAACAACAAACTACCTGTTTCGGGTTCGCATTCCATCAAAATCACGCGAATTTCATCTCCCATTTGATAGGTTTTGCCGCTGCCACGCCCGACAAGGCGTTGTGCTTCGTCATCATATTCATAATAATCGCCCGTCATCAAGCGGAAAGGAATAAAGCCATCCGCACCATATTCATCTATCGCAACAAACAAACCAAAAGCCGTCACGCTGGAAATACGTCCGGTAAACACTTCTCCCTCTCTACCGGCTAAGAAACTGGCGGTATAACGATCCACCGCATCCATTTCGGCTGCTGCTGATTGTCGCTCTGTGGCGGAAATATGTTCGGCAATATTCTCAAAGGTATCGGCTTCTTCTGCCGTCAAAGCCCCCGCCCCCAATTTCAATGCCCTAATCAGTGCCCGATGTACCAACACATCTGCATAACGACGAATCGGTGACGTAAAGTGCGCATAGTGCGACAAAGCCAATCCGAAATGCCCAATGTTGTTGGGAGAATATTCGGCTTGTGATTGGCTGCGCAACACAAACTCGTTGATGGCATAATCTTGCTTTGTGCCATCCGCTTTCAATAAAATAGCATTAAAGTCTTTTGGTACCGCATCTTCGCGCACACCTTTATAATGTAGGCTTGTTAAAAAGGCATTCAAGCGTTCGCGCTTTTCATCACTTGGGCGGTCATGCACACGATACATGGTGGGTACATCTGCGCTTTCCAAAGTTTCAGCTGCTGACACATTCGCCAAAATCATCAGCTCTTCAATCAACTTCATACTATCCAATGATTCACGAACTTTAATGGCTTTGACATGACCCTTTTTATCCAAAATCACCTGACGCTCTGGCACATCCAATTCTAAGACACCACGATTCGCACGCAATTTCGTAAGCACTCGATAGACCTTGTTCAAAGTATCAATTTCTTGTTCTAAGCCAACAATAGGTGTTTTGCCATCTAGAGCATCTTGCACTTCTGGATAAGTCAAGCGGCACACAGATTTAATCAAGGCACGACGGAAAGTATGATGCAACTTTTTGCCTTGCTTGTTCAACCATACTTCACATACCATAGACGCTCGTGTTTCATTCGGATTTAATGAACATACACCGTTAGATAATTCAAATGGCAACATAGGCAACACGCGGTCAGGGAAGTAAGTGCTGTTACCACGCAAACGCGCATCCATATCCAGTGCGGATCCAGGGCGCACATACCACGCCACATCCGCAATACCAACCATCACATGAAAGCCCTCATTCGTTTCTTCTGCCCACACGGCATCATCAAAATCGCGCGCATCCGCACCGTCAATTGTCACAAAAGGAATTTGACGCAAATCCTCATGGTCTTTATCCACAGGCGGTACTTTCAAGTTTTGTGCTTGTTTTTCGGCTGCTTCGGTGAAGGCAACCGGCAAACTATGTTGATAAATCGCAATCAAAGTGGGCGCAAAGGCTTCTGTAAAATTGCCGATTTTTTTGATAAATGTCGCTTTCGGATTTCTGTCACGCACCATCGGAATATCGGCCACCACAATGTCTTTGTTTTGCAATTTTATGGATGGAGGCACACGCACCAACTCAAAATCGCGCGAGAGTCTGCGATCCACCGAATGGACATAACCATCTTCGTAAATGCCAACCATATGATTTTCGCCGGCGGTCATACGGCGTAAAGTTGCCCCTTCGTATAATTTATTTCCAACGGATTTCACGGATACTTGAACAATATCACCAACACCCGCGGGCGGAATCAGCTTGTCTGCTGTAATTGTGATTTGTGGCATCGGTTTGTCGGCAGGCCATTCCAAAGGGCGCGCCAATAAATCACCCATGGAATCTAGCCCTGTAATTTCCACCACAACGCGTTCAGGCAAAGCATCCGTCAGGCCGATTTTGCGACCACCGCTGCCCCCTTGAATTTCATTTTTTTCTTTTAAATCTTTTAGGATTTTTTTTAGGTGAATTCGATCATTCCCCTTGATATGAAAAGCGCGTGCCACATCCCGTTTTGTCACGGGCGAAGATTGTGCTTTCAAATAATCAAGCACTTCTTCCATCGTCGGCGGCGTTTGTTTTTTCGTTTGCTTTTTCATATCATCAGTTTAGCCGCTTTTTTTCAAAGAGGCAAGCCCTTATTTTAAGGCATCATTTTGCTTTTGAATCAGTTCGGCAATCCCTTTCTCAGCCAAAGAAAGCAAAGTTCCAAATTCATCTTTTGAAAAAGGAGCCCCCTCGGCCGATCCTTGAATTTCAATCATTTTTCCATCGGCCGTCATCACAAAATTGGCATCCGTTCCTGCATTGGAATCTTCCGCGTAATCTAAATCCAAAACGGGCTCACCACCCACAACACCGCAGGAAACAGCGGCCACTTGCCCCACCAAAGGACTATGTTCAATGGAACCATCTTTCAGGGCGGAATCTACTGCCATTTTGAGGGCGATATAGGCGGCTGTAATGCTGGCTGTACGCGTACCACCATCGGCCTGCAATACATCACAATCGACCTTGATTGTTTTGTTTGGAATTTGATGTAAATCCACAATTGCGCGCAAGGAACGACCAATTAAACGTTGAATTTCAATGGCCCGAGAATCTTGCTTACCTTTTACTGCATCGCGGTCTTTACGAATATTTCCAGCATGAGGCAACATACCATATTCCGCAGTCAGCCAACCGCCGTGTTTTTGTTGTTGCTTCATCCATGCTGGCACTTTATCTTCAATCATAACTGTGCATAAAACATGCGTATCACCCCATTTAATCAAGCATGAACCAGGGGCATATTTATTCACATGTGTTTGAATTTCAATCTTGCGCAATTCATCGGCTGCGCGACCGGATGGTCTTGCCATTTTTTACTCCTTTGTTTATGGAAAAAAGTGTAGCATTTTTCATAAAAAAACGCAAGTGCTCTTGATTTTTTTGTCCCAAACGACTACATATATAAGTATAGATAGCAAAGTTGATAGATATCAAAAAAGGAAGGTGTCAGATGGATAAGAAAAAAGAACACAAATCCGAAGAAAAAAAAGAACAAAATGTCGCCACACAAGCCGATGATCAAGTGACTCATTTGCAAGAGGAATTGTTGCATTGGAAAGATTTGGCTTTACGCAATGCCGCCGAAGTGGAAAATATGCGTAAACGTTGCACATTAGACATGCAAAATACTGCCCGTTATGCCAATAAAGATTTTGCTCTTGATATGTTACCCGTGATGGACAATTTGGAACGCGCCCTAAAAACAGCAAAAGTGGAAATGGGCAAATCAGATAAACCATGCGAACCATTTTTTACCAGTTTGTTGCAAGGTGTTGAAATGGTCCATAAACAATTGGAAGATGCTTTGGGTAAAAACCACGTCAAAAAAATGCAAGATGTGGGCCATGTTTTTGACCCCGATAAACATCAGGTGATTCAACAAGTTGAAGATCCGTCAAAACCCGCCGGCACCATTGTGGAAGAGTTGCAAACCGGCTATACCATCGGGGATAATCGCGTATTGCGTGAATCTATGGTTGTGGTGACGAAATAGGCACTTCAAACGCATCAATCAATGGTTTGAATTCATTCAAAACCTGACGATATACTTTCCGTTTGAATGGAATAACCAAGTACGGAACTTTTTTTGGGGCAACCCAACGCGCGCCACAAAATTCCGGATGTTTTTCATGTGTGAAAACAAAATCTTGGGATGTTCCTTTGAAATACACCAAAAACCATTTTTGCTTGTTTCCAACAATAGAGGTCCGCATATTGGGCGGCAAATCATACGTCAGCCATTCTTTCGCTTCGGCCACTAATTCCGTCTGATCATTTGTCAAACCGATTTCTTCGTACATTTCGCGCCACAAGGCCTGCTCGGGTGTTTCACCTGGCTCAATACCACCTTGCGGCATTTGAAAGCGATACGGCGAATCCTTTGGCCAACAACGTTTGCCCAAAAAAACACGTTTTTTAGAATCAAACATCATAAAGCCAATAGATTGACGATATGTCAGTTCTTCTGTTGCCATCTTATTCCTTTTGGGCCGCCATCACAGACATTGCTCTTAAAATATCTAATGCACGATCCAACTGATAATCCGTTTTTTCATCTTTTTTAGTATCGTCGGTTTTTTCTTCTGGCACGAATTCGGTTGTGTCTTTTGCTTTTTTACCAACTTCAGCGGACAAAGCCCCATCCAAATCGCCTTCACCCCAACCCGTTATTTTGGGCAATTCCTTTAATTCAGCGCGGGGAATTTCCACATCCGGCGTGATTCCTTTAGCCTGAATTGAATTACCTGATGGTGTGAAATAACGTGCAGTAGTAATTTTAATGGCGCCGAATCCAGGAATTTCACGAATCGTTTGAACAGATCCTTTTCCAAAAGATTTTAATCCGACAATCACGGCGCGTTTATGATCTTGCAACGCCCCAGCAACAATTTCGGAAGCAGAGGCAGACCCTTCATTGATCATCACTACAAGCGGCAATCCGTCTGTCATATCTTCAGATTTAGCGGAAAAACGCAACGTTTCTTCCGGTTTTCTGGAACGCGTAGAAACAATCTCGCCTTGGGCCAAGAATGTATCAGCCACGCCAACGGCCTGATCCAATAAGCCACCTGGATTATTACGAATATCCAACACAAAACCGATTAAATCTTTGCCGATTTTTTCTTTTATTTCTTTAATGGCACGATGTAATTCCGCGGTTGTTTTTTCGCTGAAAGTTAAAACACGAATATATCCAATATTGCCTTTGGCTTCAAATTTCACCGGATCTACTTTGATAATATCGCGTGTTAAAGTAACCTCAAATGGCTCTTTATTTTTACGAGAAATTTTAATTTTAACTTTTGTTTTTGGTTCACCACGCAAACGCTTCACCGCTTCATTCAAAGACAACCCAACCACAGATGTTCCATCAATATGTGTAATGTAATCGCCCGCCTGAATACCCGCACGGAACGCCGGCGTATCATCAATCGGGGACACCACACGAACGAAATTATTTTCACTGGACACTTCCATACCAACGCCACCAAATTCCCCTTTGGTTTGCGTATTCATATCATCCATTTCATCTTTGTTCAAAAAACCGGAGTGCGGATCTTGGGCCGTTAAGACGCCGTTTAAGGCCTTTTCTACCATTGTTTTATAACTGACATCTTCCACATAATCTTCTTTGATCATTTTCAATGAAGATCCCAACAATTCCATCAACACATACACATTCTCATTTTCCGCAGATTCGGCAGGCTTTGTTGTATCAGCCATTGTTGGCACAGCCATTGCTGTCATCATTAAAAATAAAAGTATTTTTTTCATATTTTCTCCTTAAATAAACCAAGGTCTTGGGTTGATTGCCTGACCATTTTGGCGCACCTCAATGTATAAACTTCTATAATCGGAACTCATCCGACCAACGGGCTCTCCCGTTAAAATTTGGCTACCAACCGATGTTGTTATTGTATCCATTCCCGCCAAAACCGTCAAGTAATTATCTCCATGATCAATAATAACTAACTTGCCATAATTTTGGAACGGACCCGCAAACAAAACGGTTCCATCAAATGGCGCTGTCACCTGAGCCCCACCACGAGTCGTGACCACCATTCCTTTTGCATGAGATTGGCTGGCGCCCGTTGTATCTCCGAAATTTTGTGTAATGCGCCCCTGGGCTGGTAATGCTAAAGAACCTCGCGCCCGAGCAAAAGCCCCTGTTCCGAATGAACGATGACGTACTTGCGTTTTGGGCTGTTTCTTGCGTTCCTTTTCAATTTTTGCCAACAATTCCTTCAAACTAGATGCTTCTTTTGCCAACTTTTCCGTTTTGGCTTTTGATTTTTCATAAGTGGAAGTATATTGTGCCTGCAATACTTTTTTCTGTTGAGCCAATTTTTCCATTTTTTCGTTTTTATCTGATAATTCGGCCTTGGTCGTTTTAATGGCCGAAATTTTTGTTTGCAAATCAAACTTCACTTGGCTTAACGTCGCCAAATCAGATTGAGTTTGCGCTTGGATACCCCCCACGATTGGAAAACTATACTGCATCAACCTTTTTGATCGCAACACTTGAATCGGCGTTTTGGATTGAAACAATAAAATCTCACTCGGCCGCAAAGCCAAAGTCTGCATACCTTGCATAATTTTAGATAATTGCTTAGAAGACAATGATAATCGCTCTTCTAACTCTGCCTGCTGTTTTTCCAATTCTTTTTTCTTTTGTTCCAATAACGACAATTCACCTTCGTGTTTACGCACGCTTTTGGCCAAGGACACCATTTCCTTTTGAACATTCTGAACCTCTTTATCCAACGCTTGAGATTTTCGTTTGTTTTCGGCCTGAACTTTTTTCTCTTGCTTGATTTGGGCCTCAATTTTGGCCAAATCCTTTGCTGTCGGCGCAGCCCACATCGGCGTTCCGATCACACAAACCAACAAAACCAAAATCAACTTTTTCAACATCAATCCCTTTCAATCAAAGAATGTCCTGTCATTTCTTTTGGTTGCTTAATTCCGAGCAATGTCAATAATGTCGGCGCGACATCCGCCAAACGGCCTTTCTTCAATTCTTTGACACCTTCACCATTCACCAAAATCGCCATAACTGGTGTTGAAGTATGTGCTGTTTTGGGCGCCCCATTTTCATCCACCATATCTTCACAATTGCCGTGATCCGCCGTAATAAACAAGGCACCACCTTTGGCTTCCACCGCAGCCACCAATCGACCAACGCACGCATCGACCGTTTCTGTTGCCTTAACGGCAGCCGCCATAATACCGGTATGTCCAACCATATCCCCGTTGGCATAATTGACAATAATCACATCAAATTTATCCGAATTCACGGCTTCAACCAATTTGTCCGTCACTTCTATTGCAGACATTTCCGGTTGCAAATCATATGTCGCCACTTTCGGGCTGGGCACCAAAATACGATCTTCGCCATCAAATAATTTTTCTTCACCACCATTGAAAAAGAATGTTACGTGAGCATACTTTTCTGTTTCGGCAATACGCAATTGTTTTAATCCAGCATCCGCCACCACTTGCCCGAAGATATTTTTCAATTGTTCCGGCGGGAACAAAATGTGCATCCATTGTGTATGTTCCGCAGAATATTCAGTCATCCCGACAGCATCCGCAAAATGAATCACCCGGGATCGTGGGGCCAATTCAAAATCAGGTTGCAACATCATCCGCGTAATCTCACGCGCCCGATCCGTCCGATAATTCGCCATCATTACGGCATCTCCATCTTGCATTCCTTGATAATCTCCAATAACACAAGGCACCACAAATTCATCAAACACTTTGGAATCATAACTGGCTTTGATGGCATCATCTGCCATTTTGAAGCGGTTGCCATTTGCATTCACAATGGCCTCATAGGCCTTTGTCACGCGATCCCAACGATTATCGCGATCCATACCATAATAACGTCCACCAATTGTTGCAATTTTAACAAAAGGCATATTTGCAATATCTTTTTCTAACTCAGCAACAAAACCTTTGGCCGAATCGGGTGGTGTATCACGTCCATCCAAAAATCCATGCAGGGCCACCTTTATTTCATGACTATTTAATATATGCGCCAACGCAACAATATGACGTTGCATAGCATGCACACCACCGGGCCCCAACAATCCCATCAAATGACAGGTTCCGTTGGTTTGTTTTAATTTTTGAATCAAATTGACTAAAACAGGATTTTTTTCCAATTCATGATTTTGAATGGCGTTATCAATACGTGGTAAATCTTGGAATACAACACGGCCGGCGCCCAAATTCATGTGACCAACCTCGGAATTTCCCATTTGGCCATCTGGCAAACCGACATCAGAGCCCGATGTTTTTAACATTGTATGAGGCCATTTGGAAAGCAACTCATGCCAAACGGGTGTTTTTCCCATTTCAATCGCATTATTTTCTTTTTGCGGATTATATCCCCATCCATCCAAAATACATAAAACAATCGGTTTTTGTGTCATTTTTCGTATTTAATCCTTTCCTCTTCTCACTATGAATGTCCAAATTATAATCAAAAAAATGAAAAAAGTGTATATTTTTTTCAAAAAAAGCGTGCTTTTTGTAAAAAAATTGGTTAAAGTGTAAGAAAAAGAAAAGGAGGATATATGTCATTTTTTGAAAAAATTTTACGGCATCACCCGAAGCCCATCACGGAAAAAGAGTTGCAAGACGCCTTAAAACATGGGGAATTCGTTTTCTATTATCAACCGGAATGGGACTTAAAAACAAATAAGACTCGCGGGGTTGAAGCGTTGGTACGTTGGGAAAGTCCAAAACGTGGCTATGTACCGCCAATGGAATTTATTCCGTTATTGGAAAAAACCGGTTTAATTCACGAATTTACAACTTATTTATTTAATCATACAGTGCCGGATTTGGTCAAAGTACATACCGTCGCACCGGATTTGTTTTTGGCAGTCAATTTGTCTATCTGCCAATTACAGGAAAAAGATTTAATTTCCACAATTCAAAAAGAATTACAAGCAAATAATTTGGATTCTAAATATTTGGAATGTGAATTGACAGAATCTCAGGAATTGACAGATGAGATATTGTCTAATGGTGTATTGGATAAATTGGCTGAGTTGAATATTCCTGTTTCTATTGATGATTTTGGAACGGGTTATTCTTCGTTTGAGCGTTTGAAACGTTTGAACATCCGGAAATTAAAAATTGATTTATCCTTTATTCGCACTTTAATGGAAGATGAAAAGAATAAATCTATTGTGTCTTCCATTATTAAACTGGGCCATGACTTGGGATTCCCGGTGTTGGCCGAAGGTGTGGAAACAACAGAACAGCAAGAATGGTTGCGCGACAATGGGTGCGATTATGCCCAAGGTTATTGGTTTTCCAGAGGATTACCAATGGATCAATTATTGCCGTTTTTACAGGAAAATATGAATAAAAAATAAAAAACATATTTTTTTTATAAAAAAAGTGTTGCAAAATAATTTTTTTTCAATTATATTCAAATCGTTGAGGGAAAAGGAGTATTACAATGACACACGAAATCAATGAAGAAAACATCCGCGTTGCTGCCTATTATATCTGGGAACAAGCGGGTCGTCCTGAAGGCAAGGACAAGGAATGTTGGATCAAGGCCTGTGAGCAGTTATTTGCTGTAAAAGCACCAAAGAAGGTTGCTAAAAAAGCGGTGAAAACTGTTGTCAAAGCTGTTTCCAAACCAAAAGTCCAAGCCAAACCAAAGGCCAAGGCAACAAAGCCAAAAGCCAAAGTGGTTGTGAAGGCCGCAGCGGCCCCGAAGGCGCCTGTGAAGAAAGTTCTCGTTAAAAAAGCAGCAAAGCAATTAGCCAAAAAAGCACCGGCCAAAAAGGCTCCGGCTAAGAAAGCAGCGAAAAAAACTCCCGCTAAGAAAGCTCCAGCTAAAAAGGCTCCTGCCAAGAAAGTGGTGAAAAAAGTTCCTGCTAAAAAAGCACCAGCCAAGAAGGCCCCTGTTAAAAAGGCGCCAGCCAAAAAAGCACCAGCTAAAAAAGCTGCTAAAAAGGCTCCTGCCAAAAAAGCTCCAGCCAAAAAAGCGGTGAAAAAAGCTCCCGCGAAGAAAGCACCGGCTAAAAAAGCCCCAGCTAAAAAAGCGGTGAAGAAAGTTCCCGCTAAGAAAGCGCCGGCTAAAAAGGCAGCGAAGAAAGCGCCAGTTAAAAAGGCAGCCAAAAAGGCCAAGAAAAAATAAGCGAGATGCTTTGAAAACAAAAAAACAGGAAGTCTTCTTCCTGTTTTTTTATTTTGTTTATCTTACAAATATTGTGCTAGTTCTTGTTTAATATCACTAATTTCTTGAACAAACGTACGGATACCCGCATCCTGTGACACCGCACTGGAGGTAATCATTGGCTCTGGTTCGTCCAATTCGGATCTCAATTTTTTTTGCACGCCTTTAATGGTCAAAAAATCTTTGTACAAATAATCGCGGATTTTCGCCAACAATACAATATCGTCTGATTGATAATACCGGCGCCCCATCCGTTTTGTTGGTTTAATTTGTGAAAATTGTGTTTCCCAAAATCGCAAAACAGAGGGTTGAATCTGCAACAACTCAGCGACTTCTGTAATTGTGCGATAAGCGTGTTCAGATTTCATACGTCCCCTTTTTATTTTATTTTACTTTTGAAAGAATGAGATGGCTTAAAAGACAACACAGTACGAGGTGTAATCACATGAGATTGTCCCGTTTTGGGGTTACGTCCCATACGCTCGGATTTCTTGTGCGGAATAAACGAGGCAAAGTGAGCCAATTTGACTTCCTCACCACGCTCAAATGCCTCAATAATATAAGTCAATGTCTTATCAATCAACTTAAATGCATCAGCATGGGAAAAACCCAATTCCTGATACAAAGATTCCGCGATATCTGCACGTGTTATTGTTTTTTGTGTCATAGTAACCTCTCTTTGAATACATACATCTTGCCACACTTACAAAAAATTTGCAAGTATTTTATTGAATTTTTTCACATTTTTTTAAGGTGCAGCGGTATCATTCAAGCCGGAAAGATTCATAAACGCCGTCATTTCCGTCTTTATCTTTTCGCACAAATCATTTTTGGCCATACGAGCGGCGGAATCAATAGCACAAGCGAACGAAAAGGCATCAGCACCACCATGACTTTTTACGGAAATACCATTCAAACCAACCAACATGGCCCCATTATATTGACGCGGATCCAATTTCTTCTTTAATTTTTTCAATGCCGGAGCAGCAATTAAAAAGCCTAAAATACCAAATGGTGATCTTTTCATACCCTTTTTCAGAGTGTGAGCGAAAAACTTGGCTGTACCTTCCAATGTTTTTAAGGCAATGTTGCCGGAAAAACCATCCGACACATACACTTGCGCCTTACCGGCGGCAATATCATTTCCTTCAACAAAGCCAACAAAATTCAAATGTTCGCCATATTCTTTTAATTGAGTGGCGGCATCACGAATCTCCTCACGCCCTTTGGTTTCTTCGGATCCGATATTCAACAAACCAACCTTCGGGTGTTCATCACCAAACAAAACCTTATGTAACACATCACCCATAATGGCGAATTCCACTAAGTTTTGTGCATCACATTCTGTGTTAGCACCCAAATCCAAACACGTAATCGGACCTGTTTCAGATGGCAAAATCGCGGCAATGGCCGGGCGATCTATACCCGGAATCATTCCCAAACAAATCTTACTCATGGCCATCAATGCCCCTGTATTACCGGCGGACACAACGGCCTTTGCATATCCGTTGCGCACAGCCATAATGGCCTGCCACATACTGGACTCACGACCTGTCCGAATGGCATGAGATGGCTTGTCTGTTCCTTTAATCACATGTGTTGTGTGATGGATTTTATAACGTGTTTCAGGCAATCCAACTTCCTTAATAATAGGGGTTAAAACTTCCTCATTTCCAAACAAAAAGAAAAAGAGATCTTTATGCTTTTTCGCGGCGATTGCAACCCCTTCCAAAACGGAACGTGGTGCAAAATCACCCCCCATGGCATCAATGGAAATAACGATTTGTTTATCCATTTATTACCCCCTATGGTTAGGAATAATTATTTGGCTTTTTTAACCAATACTTCTTTTTTATTATATGTACCGCAAGCGGTGCAAACATGGTGCGGACGAACCAATTCACCACATTTTGGGCATTCTGTGTAAGAACCCGCAGCCAAAGCGTCATGAGAACGACGCATATTGCGTTTAGATTTAGATGTTTTCTTTTTTGGTGTTGCCATTTTAGACTCTCTTCTTAAATTGTTAAACCAGATTTAATGACATTATTTATACACGATTTTTATTTTTTTTGCAAGTCTTTTTTATAATTTAGCCAGTTTTTATCACTTGAACAGCAGCCCAAGCCGTTTTTCAATATCAGATGGCACTGGTTGTGGATGAGCCAACACAAAGACATTGTCTGGCAAATGCACTTCGTTTAATTGAATATCTTTTGCATTCTTACTTGGCAAGGTCCGGCCATTTAACACCAATTGTAAGACACGATTTTTATCCATAATGATCTGGCCGCTGCGCACATAATAATTTGTGTCATTGCCAATAACAGAACTATAAGTATCTCCGATGAATTTTAACAAGGCATTGGAAATTTTCAATGTCACATTCGAAATTTCCAAGTTATTATTTTGCAATTCAACAGGAATTGACACGTTGGCAGTCCCGGCCGTCACATCAATATCTTTCAAATGAACAACATTTTGGAATTCCTTATGTGTAATGGGGGCATCGTTTTTCAGATACATCAACAAATTAGCGCTTTTTGAAGAAATGACTGAAGCTGGTAAAGACAACGGAATTCCTGCCCCTAATGTTGTAAATTGATTTAATCTCAATCCTTGACTATCTACTTGGAAATTCACGTCCAAATTTTGGAACGGAATCAAACTTTCAATAGATTGCACAAAAACGTGTTGTGAGGGCGCTGTTATGAATGGAACCAAACTTTCCACCGTTAAAACTGTATTCATTCCGACAACATCTATATCGTTGATTGTAAAGGACATCCCTTTCATCCCGATACTAAGCGGACCGACAATACTATGAACACCCCCCCAATTCACTTGGCCGGACAGGGCTAAACTGCCCGTAAAATTCGTCAGGTTTGCCGGAACATTTGGCCAATATGCACTGAGTGGTTGTGGCAAATCGCCCACCTCAAACGGCGGAACAAATACACGACCCGCAAAGGCTCGTTGAGCCAATGATAAATTACCCTCCAATTGCACAACAATAGGTGTTTCCAAAAATTTCAGTTGTGCACGAGTTTGCGACCCCACCATATTCATATCTAGACTGAAATCTTGCGATAACAATGGGGTGTTGCTGACATTCGTTTTGTCGGCATGCATTTTGATTAAACTGGTTGGCTGCAATAAATTCTCTGCCTTCAAAATACCCTTTTCTATCAAAATGTTGGATGTTTGATAATTAAAGTTTTCCATACTGAGTGACAATTGCGAAGCATCTGATGAAGCATCTGCAATACCGCCGATCAGCACCATCTTTGGCACGGATGTCAATAATTTTTCCCCAGTGACAGACAATGTTGCATCCATATCAAAATCAACAATATCAAAATAAAACTTCAAGTATGGATCATCATCTTTTAATACCAACACATCGGCATGTGGCAATATCGTAAAGGCGACGGCATCAGTTGAACGAACGCCGTGCCGTTGATATTGGAACCACAAGTTTTGAATGGAAACTGGAGCTTTTTCCAAAAGTTCCAACGAACATCTTGTCCAGTTAGAACATTGAAAATCTCCCATAAAAGACGTATGCAGATTATCCAACGAAACATTCGGCGTCACAAATTTTTTAGAATCTATCACCATTCGCCCGGATCCGTGAATTTGCCCCATCTGATCCATTGTTAAATGAGAAACAGAAAAGGTCAAAGAACTATATTGATCTGGTTCGGTTAAATTATTTTTTTGCCACAACACATTAGCTGTCATATCTTTGTTCTGTGTTGCTTGGAATGTGGCCGTAATATGCTTTTCAATTGTCCCATAACCCAATTTGAAATCTGCATTCAAATGATCAAAAGCCGTTTTATTCAAAGCAATTTTGAATTCCCCATTGATGTTTTCTGGCGAACTACGTGGCAAAGTAATCATACCCTTAGAAATGGAAAGATTCCATTCTGGCTGTTGATTTCCTGTATGATCCAAAGATAAAGTACTTTCGGCTTGGAAGGATGGCTGATTGACAGACAATGGCATCACGATTCGTGTCCGCCGCCCATAACTGCCAACCATAGAAAATGAAATAGGTACTTCAATTTGGCGGTTCTTAAAATTCAATTTTCCGTTATTCACCGTGATTGCATTTACTTTCAAATCAACACGACCACGGGCCGGATTTTGGATTTGATTCAAAATGGCCGGTATATCCTGCACAGGATTAAAATCAGACTTTGTATCAAAAAAGATGTTCAGGCCATCCAATACGACTAAACGAATTCGTTTTTGCAACATATCAGTAAAGGTGGAATAGACCACTAATGTATCTACCGTATAGGTTCCGTTATTATCCTTCAATTCATGCACCACAATCCGATCCATTGAATAATCTGCCGAAGCAAATTCAATGTTCCGAACACGCAATTGATCTTCCAACAAAATCGGCATTTGCAGACGATTATAAACCGCGGCCAATAACACCAAAATACCACTTAAATATAGCACCCCCATGAAAAAGGCCCACACCAATCCCAAAAAATGAAACGCCTGTTCATGGGCGCGACGCAAAGAATCAAAATACAGCGTCATTCGCATAAACGCGATAACCGCAGACATCAATAAAGAGGGCTTTTTCTTTTTAACCACCTGAGGATCAGTATCCTGGCCAGCGATCTGTGTGTATAAATCAGAATCCTGTCCAACGGACGGCGCAGGTGCGGGTCCGGCATGCGGCTCAGTAGGCGCATTAGACATCGGCGGTCTGGCTGTATTTTGTTCTGGATCCATAAATTTCCCCTCTTTTTTGTTTAGAATATCGCTATTTATTATTCTCGTCAAGTAATTTTTTGAATTCTTTTTCATCCAAGATAGTAATGCCAAATTTTTGCGCGTTGGTATATTTACTACCAGGATCAACACCCGCCACCACAAATGACGTTTTAGCACTGACCGAACCTGATACTTTTCCACCCAATTCTTGCACCCGCGCTTTGGCTTCATCACGCGGCATAGAAATAGTGCCCGTAAAGACGAAAGTTTTTCCTTTTAATGGCAAATTTTCTGCCTGTTTTGGGGCATCTTGAATGGTTAAAACAGACAACAATTTTTGCAAAAGAGTTTGATTATGTTCTTCGGCAAAAAAGTCAATAATATCTTGTGCCATTGTTTCACCAATGCCATCTATTTCGGTCAATTTTGCCATTGCTTCCGCGCTTGTGGAAACATCTGCAAAATTTTGCCAAGATTCAAAATGAGCGGCCAACAATTTACCAGTAGCTTCACCTACCTCTGGAATGCCAAGCGCATAAATAAAGCGTGCTAAAGATACCGTTTTGGCTTTTTCAATCGCATCAAATAAATTCAAAACTGATTTTTGTCCCCAACCTTCAAGCCCCAACAAGCGCAACTCATAATTTTCACGAAGCGTAAAAATATCCATCGGATTTTTAATCCAACCGAGTTCATAGAATTGCTCAATATTGCGATCACCAAGCCCTTGAATATCAAAAGCGTCCTTTGACACAAAATGTTTTAATCGTTCCATAGCTTGAGCTGGACATGTCAAACCGCCCATGCAATATGTGACAGCATCATCGCCTTCTTTACAGGCATGCGCCCCACAAACAGGGCACACTTTTGGAAATTCAAAAGGAACGGAATCGGCGGGACGCTTTTCTTTGATAACGCGAACGATTTGCGGAATCACATCGCCAGCGCGTTGCACAACAACTGTATCACCTTCGCGAATATCTTTGCGATCAATTTCATCAGCATTGTGCAGTGTTGCATGTTGCACCAACACACCGCCTACGTTGATTGGCTCTAAATCTGCCACGGGGGTCAAAGCGCCCGAACGGCCCACTTGAACGCGGATCTTCTTCAAAATGGTTGTGGCTTGTTCGGCCGGGAATTTGTGCGCAATCGCCCAACGAGGAGAACGTGCAATAAAGCCCAACCGCTTTTGCAAAGCTAAATCATTCACCTTATACACAATCCCATCAATATCATATGGAAGACTGGCCCGTTTTTCGCCAAGTTCGTGGAAAAAATCCAACATTTCTTTTGTGTTGCGACACAGGCGAATCATCGGGTTAATCGGAAATCCCCACGCTTTCAAACTTTGCATAAAATCCCAATGTGTTTTGAACGGAACCCCTTCATAAGCACCCAAAGCGTAGGCAAAAAGACTCAATTTTCTTTTGGCAGTAATCGCAGGATTTAATTGACGCAAACTGCCCGCTGCGGCATTTCTAGGATTGGCAAAAATCTTGTCATTTTTCTTTTTTTGCTCTTCATTTAAGGCCAAGAAATCGGCCTTTTTCATATACACTTCCCCGCGCACATCCAACAAAGCCGGCGTTAAAGAAAATAAATCAGCAGATTTTAATGTTTTTGGTAACTCAGGAATAGTTTTTAGGTTCTCAGTAATATCTTCACCCACCGTGCCATCCCCACGTGTTGCACCGCGCATAAACTTACCATTTTCATAAACAGCGGAATAGCCAAGCCCGTCAATTTTGGGTTCAGCCACAATATCTATCGGTGCATCTGCGGGAAGCCCCAAAAATTTGTGCAGGCGATCCATAAAATCAATCACATCTTGCTCATCAAAAATATCTTGAAGCGACAGCATCGGCACAGCATGTTCCAACTTTTTGAAGCCACTCGCCGGTTGAAAACCCACGCGCCGTGACAAAGAATTTTCAGGAATTAAATCGGGATATTCGGCCTCCAATTGCTCGGCCCGACGACGCAAGGCATCATATTCGGCATCGGAAACCAACGGCGCATCCTTTTGATGATACGCCTCGTCATAGCGTTCCAATTTGTCCGCTAAATCTTGTAATTCCTGTTTAATTTCTTCCCGTGTTTGCATAAGATTATTGTAATCTTTTTTCAAATCAAAAGCAAGAAAAGTTTATCAAAAGAATAAATGCTTGATCCAGATTTTTATCGGATATTTAAAAGTCCACAATAGATAACATAATATTAAAATAGCAATTCTTCCAAAGTGCTTTCTGTGGTATTTCAAAACACAATACAAGCAAATCAAACAGATGATCACATCTAATACAGCACGTAGGCCATAATGTGTTGCAGATTTATAATACCAACAATCACTAAAGGGCTCACTCCCCCAATACTCAAAGGGGTGAACAAAAATCATATTTATTGCATCTGTTGTATATAACAATATAAACAAACAAACAATTGATATAAAAATAGTAATAACAAACTTTTTAAATATATCCTTTTTACTCATCAAGATACCCCTTGAACCCAATTTTGTTTCATATTTATTTAAATGTCAATGTCAAAACCAATCCGGGTATTCAACAATTAAGTCCATATCCTCTCCATGAGAATCAAAATAGCTCACAAAGTTGCTCATGCCGCCAGCCAAATCAATACACCCCTTGGAACCAAGATCTGATCCGCCGTGAATAGATAAATTTGTGCGCCCTTGAGTATTTGTTTTTTTATCTGGTTCTAACCAAATTCGGTCATCTCCCCACGAAGAGTATCCTCCTCGCCATTTGCCAAATCCAATAGAGCCTAAGGCATGATCAATAAAATCTGCAGATTGATGATTTTCTTGTTTCACATGCCATTTTCCTTCGGGAATTGGCCCAACATCAGGCACACATGTATATTCGCTACTTTGGAAATCTGCCTTGCCTGACATAGCTGGCCACTCTTTGACAACGTCTCCACCTTCTTCCCATTTTAATGAGCTTCCATCAAATAATAATCTTGCTTTATCTGTCATTTTATTTCCTTTCAGTTAATAAAAAAGCCCACAGGAGTCATTTCCTATGGGCATAAAAAAAAGAGCAGATAGACTGCTCCGATTTAACTTGGAATACTATACCACAAACCTCCAAAAAAAGTCAAGGATTATTTTCCTAAACCTTCAATAACTCTTTTGCAACTGCGCGGGATTTTTCGGTGACTGTGGCGCCGGACACCAAACGGGCAATTTCTTCCAACCGACCCGCTTTATCCAATTGTAAAACAGACGTCAAAGTTTTATCATCCACATCTGCTTTTTGCACCAAATAATGATGCTTACCAAAGCCCGCCACCTGTGGCGAGTGTGTAATCACAAGCGTTTGATGTTTTTCGGCCAAGCGTGCCAATCGCTCGCCAACGGCAGCCGCTGTGGCCCCCGAAATTCCCGTGTCAATTTCATCAAAAATCAAGGTGCGATTATTGTCTTCCGTCAAATTCACCTTTAAGGCCAACATAAACCGCGATAATTCTCCGCCGGATGCACATTTATGAATCGGATTCATTGGCGATCCTTTGTTAAACGCCACCATAAAGACAACCTCATTCAAACCCGTGGCAGAACCTTGATCCAACGACACATCCGTTACGGCCGTTTCAAAAATCGCTTTTTCCAATTTCAGCGTGGGCAACTCCGCCATCACGGCCTTGTTTAATTCAATTGCCGCCTTGTGCCGTGCATTGGACAATCCTTTTGCCAACACATAGTATGCTTGACGCAATTCTTCCGCCCGCTGCTTCAAATCGGCCAATTTTTGGGTGCCATGTTCGGTTAGGGATAATTTTTGTCGCACTTCTTCCCGAAAAGCTGGCAATTCCGCGATAGAAATTCGATATTTTCGCGCCATATCACGCAAAGCAAACAAGCGATCATCTATCATTGGCAATTCCGATGTATCACCCAAATCATTCAACGCATGTTCCAAATCGGATGACAAATCAGACAAGATATTTCCGGCCTCCGCCAACGACTTCAACTCATTATCAAAGCGACCTTCCGTTGTTTTATTGGCATTAAACAATTGGTTTTCTGTTCGACCGATTAAGCGCAAAATTCCCTGTTCATCATCACCTAACAACGCACATGCAGTTTGGATGTTTTCCACAATATGTTCCGCATTCATCAACGCCGCCCGCCGTTTTGTCAGAGTTTCTTCTTCATCCTCTTTTGGATTTAATTTATCCAAAGCCTCCAAATCGGCACGCAGCAAATCTTCTTCCGACAATTGTGTGTTCAAATTTTGTTCAAATTCATTTGATTCCGCCAACGCTTTTTGGTATTTATGCCATGCATCAGCCACTTCAGCGGCCTGCTTTTCCAACTTTCCGTATCGGTCCAAAGTTGCCAAATGTGTTGCAGGATTCAATAACGCATGCGAGGCAAATTGGGCGTGAATTTCCACCAACAAATCACCTACGCTTTTCAACAAACCAATGCTGACCGGTTGATCACAAATAAAGGCCTTTGTTTTGCCATCTTTTGATAAAGTGCGGCGTAAAATCAAATCCTCATCCGCCTCCAAACCTTGATCTTTTAACAAACGAAAAACAGGATGAGATTTTGGCAACGAAAAAGTGGCGCTGACCACCGCCTGATCAGAGCCGTGTTGAATAAAACGCGTTTCAGACCTAGCCCCTAAAACCAAAGATAAAGCGTCCAATAAAATAGATTTGCCGGCGCCGGTTTCTCCGGTAAAAACACCCAAGCCCCTGTCAAATGTCAAATTCAACGAATCAATCAAAACAAAATGTTGAATTGTAAGGGCTGTCAGCATTCGCCTACTCCGTTAATTTTTGCGCCCGTTTTGTCCAAGGTGAATCCGGGAATTTTTCGGTCAATGTGGCCGTTATTTTATCCGCGGGCTCTAACATACCTAATGCCTGATAACAAGCGGCCAAACGATAGTACGCTTCCGGCACCTGATTCGATTCGGGATAATTGATCAACACGGCTTGGAATCGATTCATAGCGGCGGTAAAATCTTCACGTTTTTGATAATAACGACCAATTTCCATTTCTTGCCCCGCCAGATGATTTTGAATCATCACCAACTTGGCCTTGGCGTCATTGTAATACACAGACGACGGATAACGGGCAATCAATTCCTTAAATGTCGCGTCCGCATTGGCTGTCATTTCCTGTTCACGAGAAGAATCGGCCATTTGTTCAAAATAACAAAGCCCCTTCAAATACAAAGCGTATGGTGTATTCTTATTTCCCGGATGCAATTGAATAAACCGATCCAATGTCATTAATGCATCGCTGTATTTATTTTGTTTGTATTGCGAATACGCCATCATGACTTGAGACTTATCAGCCCATTCCGAAAACGGATAATTTTGTTCCACCAAATCAAATGCCTTTGCGGCGCGTTCATAATCTGTTTTTTCAAAGGCGTGATACCCTTCCAGATATGCTTCCTCAGCACTATTTACTTCAATTTCATCACTGGAAGCGCACGCAACCAACAAACTACTCAACAATAAAATCCCCAACTTTTTCATAGAAAACTCTCTCCTGTTCTATTATGATATTAGACCAAATTCACAAAAAAGGCAATATCAAAAATACCAATAAAAAATCCCCGATTTATCTGTCGGGGATTTTGAATAGTTTAAGTCTGATTATTCCGCCATACCTAATAATTTTTTGTATTCATCCCGCAAAAATTCTGTTTCAGCGCGATCAGCCGGATCCATTTTACGCAAACGCAAAACCTGACGCATGACCTTTGTATCAAAACCGGCAGCTTTTGCTTCGGCAAACACTTCACGGATGTCGGTCGCCAATTCACGCTTTTCTTCTTCCAATCGTTCAATACGATCAACGAATGTGTTCAATTTTCCCGCGTCACTGGTGACGGTTGCTTGTTCAGTCATATTACCCCCTTATATCAGATTATTTAACTTTTTTGACGGCCATAGCCACAGCCATGTTCAAATCTGTCTCCGAGCACAAACCCAAAGTAACAGGATTGCGTGCTTGGATATTATGAATATTTTTGTGTGTCTTTTCACGAATAGCCACGATTGTCGGTTTTGTTGTCTTTAACAATTTGACAATCTGAGCATCGGACAATTCCGGATGATTTTTCACCAACCACAAAATACCGGCCGGACGATCCAAGCGTTTGGATTGCGACACATAGCGAGAACCTTTGTTCAACAATTTGTCAATTTCAGGATGTTCCGCCAAGCACAAACCCAACTTTGGATCTTTTTCACAACGATGAATTTCCTCTAATGTCAATTGGCCGTTTGCCACAGGATCCAACCCTATAATATTAGAAGCCACATCACCATCGGCGATTGCTTGAACTTCCAAAGAATGCATCCCACAAAAATCAGCGATTTGTTGGAAGGTTAAAGCCGTATTTTCTACCAACCAAACGGCAGTTGCTTTTGGCATTAAAGGTAAAGTCATTATCAATCCTTTCATTAAAATTGAACTGGGGGCAGTATAACAACAATGCCCGTAAAAGTCAAGGAAAAAGATAAAAAATCAGTGGCAAATTTGTTTTACCCTTGATCCGCCTGCAAATTCTTTTCAATTGTTTGGAAAAAGGAGGCGATAGCAATCGGTTTTGAAATATAATCATCACATCCGGCTTCAATTGCCTTATCCACGTCTTGCTTTAATGCAAATGCCGAAATAGCCACAATGCGCGGTTGTTTAATGTTCGTGTTTGACCGGATTTGGGCCGTTACGTCCAATCCTGACACACCGGGCAATTGAATATCCATCAACACCAAATCTGGTTCGTGTTTTTGAACCATATCTAACGCCTTTTGGCCATCCGTCGCTTCCAATATCTTATACCCCCGTGTTGAGAGCAAATCTACAAACAGCCGGCGATTCAGTTCATTATCTTCTACAACCAAAACAGTACTCATCTAAATTGCCTCAAAAATTGATTGAGCGTTCTGTGGCGACGCTGTAATTGCCATCTTTCATCATTCGGAAAGTGTGTTTTTATCATATCTTCTTTATCCGTCATAAACCAATCATTTGACACAGAACGATTATTGTGTTGGATTTTTCCGGCTTTATAAACACGATTCTGCAACTCTCGACGATATGCACCATCTGTACGAACGTCAGTAAAAACCTTTTCTGGTATGGCCCATGTGGGATCTATATATTCCCATTCGCGATCAATTTTAACGGCCACCCATGCATGTTCAAACTCATCCATATTATCTTTGTTAATACGAGCCCCAGCTGTTACCGCAATGCCATGTATAACTTCCGCCTTTAAGTTTGCATACTGAGCCATTTTAACATACAACTCGGAAATCTCCCCACAAATCCCCGCATGTGTTTTTTCAATCACATCTACTGTTGGGACTTCCTTTTGACGACTCTTTTGATGATTTTCAATCCACCTTTTATATTTATAATCATCATAATCTATATTATAAACAATCCACGCATAAATTGCTCGCGCCTTATCTTCGTCAGAATTGAACTCGGATGTCAAATACCGCACGACACGTTTCAAATCATTTTCAGACGCCACCGCTGGAGCATTTTTTACATAGTTATCCACATTGTGATAACTTTTTGCCATGGCTATGCAAACGATGCCAATCAGTACAAAACAAAAAAATATTTTCAAAAATTTTTTCATGCACCCTCCTGAGTTTACACTAATTATCTTCGGGCAAAAAAGCAAGCAAAAAATCTTTTATAAAATCTCTTGCTATTTATTTTTATTCATCTTATACTTTTTATGTCTTCGACAAAAGACGCTATGGTTTTTTATAAAGTTTTCTTTTTAAGGGCCCAACGGAACTGTCGAATTTGGGCCGATGATAAGGCAAAACTAACAAGGAGTAAAGACACCATGTTGTCAGGAAAAGTTAAATGGTTTAACTATAAAAAAGGTTATGGGTTCATCACACCAGATGAAGGCGAAAAGGATGTATTTGTACATATCACAGCCGTTCATGAAGCCGGATTGCGCGGTTTGGATGAAGGCCAAGCTATTTCTTATGAATTAAAAGAAGAAAATGGCAAAACCTGTGCCACAAATTTGACATTAAAATAAGTTGAATTTGTTAAAAAAATCATTTTCCCGCCTTATAAGGCGAGTTTTTTATGCAAATTGTTTTTTTTGAGAGTACAATTACTTAAAATCAAGGAGGGTTTATGACACACAACATATTTCAAGCATTGTCTTTCGTTAGTTTGTTATTGCTTTCAGTGGCAGGCACAAACTCCGCATGGGCATTGGGTGGGCATAGTGGAAGTTCTTCCAACTATTACAAACGCCACAACCCTGGTGTAAGTTCTTTTGGTATTCACCGCCACGCAGATGGCCATTCAGGGGAATTCATTATTAACGATGGTCCAGATTTGTCCAACGATCCAGAGGCCGAATATATCGCCGGAGTTTGGCGTTGTAAAGCGGGACGTGTGTTAGCGACAGATCATTGTGTGTTATGTGCGGCCGGAACTTATGCGGCAGCAGGGGCCGAATCGTGCACACAAGCACAACCTGGTTATTATGTACCCAATGCGGGCAGTGCTACACAAACAATTTGTCCGGAAAATACTTATCAACCGGATGCTGGACAAACCGAATGTATTGATGTGCAACCTGGATATCAGCCTACGCCACAACCACCAGCACCAGCAACCGATGAAGAAATATGTACAGACACAACAACACCTGGGGCTTGCGGATGTGAAGCAACCCACGTTGCCGATGGAATGGGTGGTTGTAAATGTCCTACTGATTATGTGGAAAAAGACGGCGTTTGCAAACACGATGTCAGTTGCACCTCTAATGCTGATTGTGGCAATGGCGAATATTGCAAGATGATTGGTGAAAACGGCAACGCGACCACCGGTACATGTCAAAGTCTGGGCGCTTATGCGGATGCCACCATTTCCGGCTTGGGCGATGTGCGCAAGAGCGATGAAATGATGAGTTATTGGGCCGCCGCCAATTGGTGTGCAGCACAAGGTGTCGCATTGGTTGAAGTATCAGACCTTGGTTGTTATGTGAGCGGCACGAACACTTTGGTAACAGATCAAGAAAGCAGTGCGTACTGTTGTGCCTCGGGCAAATCGTGCGCGTCTTGGAAGGATTTGTGGAGTGATCCAACCACCATCAAACCCGAAAACGTAGAAACGGTAAATGCAAATTACAGCCCAATTTTAATCCAATTGCGCAGAGTGCTTGGAAAGGGCGATAGTGGTGGTTACGATTGGTCTTGGACGGCCACAGAATATGGTGCCAAAACCCTTTATATCTACTTCACTTATGGTAATGTGAACACATTCTTGCCACGTCATAACGAAGGCGGACACGCTTTGTGTTTGATGGAAAGGGATCCGACCGTTTTAGCTGACTGTACAGGCAAGGCAGATGGAACCAGTTGTTCCGACTCGGATGAAAATGCAATTTGTATAGACCAAACATGCAATTGTAAGTACACGGATCAATCCTTTGATATGGCAACTTATACCTGTGAAAATATCGCAGATACGCCAAGATGCAACAGATTGACGGAAAAGCCAGTTATTTGTAGCGTCAATACAACAACGTTGGAACCAAACTACATCTGCGCTGCCAAAGACAGCACCTTTACTGGATCAACGAACTATGAAAATTGTGATGGCACATTACAATGCGCCGAATCTGCCTCTGTTGGCGGCAATGAATGTTGTGCCACATACGAATGCGCATGGGGATGCCAAAGCAATGCAGATTGTGCTCAAGGTGAATATTGTAAGATGACCGGTGAAGGCAGCACGATTACCAATGCGTCATGTCAACCTTTGGGCGCCTATGAACAAGCCACGATTACCGATCTAGGAACCGTGATCAAGAGTGATGATATGATGAGTCAATGGGCCGCCGCCAATTGGTGTGAAGCACAAGGCGGATCTTTGGTTGAAGCCGGAGATATCGGTTGTTATCAAAGTGGTACAAGCACCTTGGTAACAAATCAGGCCAGTAATGCCTATTGTTGTGCATCGGGTAAATCTTGTGGATCTTGGAATAGCGCTGGTTACTGGCAAGATGCAACAACCATCAAGCCCGAATATGAAGCAACAGTAAATGAAAATTACAGCCCGATTTTGGTTGCTTTAAGAAAACAATTAGGCAAAAACGATGCCAACGGATATGATTGGGCTTGGACCAGCACGGCATACAGTACCACCAAAACACTTTATGTCCACTTCACTTATGGCAACTTGAATACACACCTCAGCCCTTATAACGAAGGTGGTCATGCTTTGTGCAAAATGCCGGGTGGTACCACTCAGAACTGTACATCTTATGAATCAGCAACTGGAACGAAAGAAATTTGTTGCGATGGCACAAAAGTTCCAATGCCGATAATGGATGGTTTGGCTATTGAGCCAGTTTGTTGTGAATCCAATCAAACCGTTGTTTTTGAGCAAGGCGCTTTTCACTGCGTAGATTATGCGGCCGATTGTACGGGTAAAGCGGATGGAATAAGTTGTTCCAATACTGCCGATCCTGACCTCATTTGTTACGCGGGTGAATGTACTTGTAAATGGACAGAGCAACGTTATGATTTAACCCAAAATACTCCAGAAAATTTTGGTGTAAAGGTATGTCAAACCATGTCTGGTGATACAGCGGACTGCAATAAATTGACACACAAATTTGTTGAATGCGAAAGTAGTGGTGAGCCATATATACATAATGGCTGTGTGGCGAAAGATTCGCCTTACTACAATATCCTGCCATTGGAAAAGCCCAGTTGCGGTTGGCCAAAATGTACCAGTTACGATTCGGATAGCACCTGCTGTATTGAATACTCCTGTTTATCAAATGGGGATTGTATAAAAGAATATAACAACACATGTATCGCTACTGTTTGCGACACAGCCACTTATGGCAGCGGTACCCAATTGATGGAAATAGATGTGTATATGACGGACACAAAACAAACGGCAAAGGTCTGTATCCCGTATGATTCTATATTCCTTAATGAATATGTGTATCAATGTTTACAATCTGGTACGGGTTGTTTGCTTGGTATTGACAGTTCAACGGGCGCAGGACAAGGCTTTGTCATACCAGAAAGCCAATCTGACATAACGGATTGCACGGGCAAAACCGATGGAACGGTATGTTCCAACGATGATGAAAATGCCATTTGTATCAGCAACGAATGTACTTGCAAATACACAAACCAAATTTACGACAGTGGTTTTTGTATGACGATATCAGACGGTGCAGCACATTGTGATAAATTGACGAAAAAGAGCGTTGTTTGCACCATTACACAAACGGAATTCGCAGAGAATTATCAATGTGTTGACAAAGACAGCACCTTCACCGGCCCAACAGGTCCAACATATTGCGACAGCGGATATGATTTAACCTGTACAGCAACGAATACAGAAACCGGTTGTTGTGCGACATACGAATGTGTTAAGGCCGTAGTAACATGTACCAAAAACACCCAATGTGGTGATGGTGAGTATTGCAAAATGACATCTGCCGAAGAAGGTACCTGTCAAAGTTTGGGTGATTCTGCCAGTGCATCCATCAGTGGATTGGGCACCGTTATTAAAAGTGATGATATGATGAACTATTGGTCCGCAGCCAATTGGTGCGCTGCAAAAGGAAAGGTCTTGATTGAATCAACAGATGTTGGTTGCTACAATGGCAATACATTACAAACAAATCCGACGTCTTATTATTGTTGTGCTCAGGGCAAATCATGTGCTCAATCAACATGGAATGGTTATTGGTCTGACGCAACCACTATCAAGTCCGAATCTGAGGAATATGTAAATGAAAATTACAGTCCAACCCTGATTGCTTTGAGAAAAGCATTGGGTAAAAATGATGCTAACGGATATGATTGGTCTTGGACACAAACGCCTTATGATAGTTCCAAGATGATGTATATTCATTTCACCATGGGTAATCTCAACAGACACTTGGGCCCGTCAAATACTGGTGGGCATGCCTTGTGTAAATAGGCTGTTTTGTTACAACAAACCCCGGCCGGTTGGTCGGGGTTTTTGATTACTTTTTAGTTTCTTTGGGTTTGCCACCTTTTTTGGTGCCACAACCACATCCGCATCCTGGCATTTTAAGCTCCTTTCAGACACGCTGGGTGTCAATTTTCATATAAAAATCCACAAAGCACTTGTCAATCTATACTTTTTTTGTTATTCTAAAGTTATGAAAAAATTATGTATTATTTCTTTATTGGTTTTAGGCGGATGTGCCTATCACAACCCGTTGGATAAGGCCGATTTTCGCTTTCAAACGCTGAATACGCCGCCGTATGTTTTATCTGGTTGGTATCGCGTGAATCAGCCGGGCGAACCCTTGACCATTTATGTTGAAAAAGAACAAATGGATGCCGAACAACGCACCGCCGCCGTGAATGATAAATCCGCAAATGTGGCTTATTTGGGCCGTCCATGTCAGTATTTTCAAACGGATATCTGTTCCGAAAAACAAGATTCCGCCAAACAAGAAAAAGCCATCAAAAAAGGCATTACTCAGTTGCAAAAAAAGGCCGCCGCCAACAAAGTGGTTGTGAAAGGATTCTAAATGAAAGTATGGATTTTGGCCGATGATCGTGCTGGAAATGTCAATCAGTTGTTGGGCATTGCCGAGGCGTTGGGTGCCCCCTATGAACGCAAAGAAATTCGCTACAACAAATGGATTCGTTTGCCAAACTGGTTACGTTGGCGGACATTTATCGGACTTGATTCCAAATATAAAAAGGATTTAACTCACCATTTCCCAGATGTGGTTTTAAGTGCCGGTCGGCGCAGTTTTCCGATTGCTCGTGCTATCAAACGTTTAAGCAAAGGGAAAACAAAAATTGTGCAACTGATGAACCCACTAAACGGCGCAAAGGATGCGGATTTAATAGTATTGCCCGTCCACGATAATTACAAAGGACACGCCAAAAATGTGATGCAAGTTTTGGGCACGCCCCACCGCATTACCGAGGAACGCCTGAAAAAAGAAAAAGCAAAATGGGAAAAAACATTGGGTAAATTTCCAAAGCCACGCATTGCTTTGTTGGTTGGTGGCACCACAAAGGGCAAAGAATTTACGACTGAAATGGGAAATGCTTTAATTCAATCTGTGGCCACTCTAAAACCAGCCAGCGTGATTACGACAACATCTCGCCGCACTCCAAAAAAGATTGTGGAATTGTTGCAAAAGAAATTGCCGAAAAACAAATTTTTCTATCGTTTTGGCGACAAAGCGGAAAACCCCTATTTTGGGTTGTTGGCGTGGGCGGATATGATTGTGGTGACAGGGGATTCTATGTCCATGTGCACTGAATGTTGCGGCACAAATAAACCCGTGTATATTTTTGCGCCCGATGGGATGGTCAGCGAAAAGCATGCCCGCTTCCACAAAGCACTATACGAAGGGGGCTATGCCATGGATGCCTTAAAGCCAGGCAAGATGAAACCAAAATACCTGAACCCTGCCCCCGATATTGCTCAAAAGATCCAAATGCTTGTCCATTGGGGCTAGGGAAAAACACCTTGATTTTTTTTGGTTTTTGCGGTATAATATGCCCTATCAAGCGCCCGTAGCTCAGCTGGATAGAGTGTCGCCCTCCGAAGGCGAAGGTCGTGAGTTCGAATCTCGCCGGGCGCGCCAGTTTTACATAGAAAAGGATACACTATGGAAAATACGAACGTACAAATGGAAAACATGGCAGCAGAAGAAGTTAAATTGTTATTTGCTCGCGAAGAAGCCAGAAAACATGGACATGAATTTGCAAACGCAGAAGATGAGAAAGTTGCGGCAGCAAGGTTTGATTGTTTGTCCCAACAAGATAGAACTTACTGGACAAATAATGTTTATGAAATAGAACGGCAAATGGTTAAATTTGGCACCAGAGATCTCCGTTTGTTTTACCCTAAAAATGGACAAGGGATGGCTCTTGACCCAGCCTTTCGCAGACACATCGGACGAAATTTCCATTGCAAGTCTTCACGTTAGGGCGTTCAAAATACCTCTTGCATTTTTTGATAAAATCTGCTAGAATATCTTTCATCCATTAAATGATTGGGGTGTCGCCAAGTGGTAAGGCAACGGTTTTTGATACCGTCATTCGTTGGTTCGAATCCAGCCACCCCAGCCAGATTACCCCCTTTTCCACTCAACAAATTTACGAATGCCTTCCTTGAAAGAAGTATGGGGATGATATCCCAGCAAACGTTGTGCCTTAGATATGTCTGAAACGGTCTTATCAACGTCTCCCGGTTGCATAGGCAGTTGGTTGATTTGTGCCTTTTTGCCCAACACATCTTCAATCGTTTCTATCATTTGTTTCAAGGTAACAGGACTGCCACCACCCAGATTAAAAATTTCATAACCCGTTTCATGATAATTCAAAGATGCCACAATGCCGTCTGTAATATCGTCAATATATGTGTAATCGCGCATCGTTGATCCATCGCCATACATATCAATGGGCTTATCATTCATAATCAGATTGACAAATTTATTAATTGCCAAGTCGGGACGTTGCCGTGGTCCAAAAACGGTAAAAAACCTGAGCATATAAATTTCCATCCCATACAAATGATGATAGGTATAGCAAATTTGCTCGTCCGCTGATTTCGTGGCCGCATACGGTGAAATCGGCTCACGAATATTTAAATCTTCCGAAAACTTATCCGCCTTGCAATTTCCATAAACTGAAGAAGAAGACGCCATGCTCATACGTTTGATGTTATATTTTTTCATCATTTCCAAGATGTTTAATGTTCCAATGATATTCGTCATGGCATACGCCAACGGGGCCTCTATGGATGGACGAACACCTGCCCGCGCAGCCAAATGAACAATGGCGTCTATTTTATTTTCAGCAAAGACCTTTTCCAAATCGTCAATGCGTTCAATATCCCCTTTATAAAGTTTATAATTTTTGTTTTGTAAAGCCTGTTCTATGTTTTTTTGTTTGATGGCGGGATCATAGTAATCATTAAAATTATCAAACACAATCACACGATGTCCCAAAGCCAACAATTTATCGGCCAAAGATGATCCGATAAAGCCCGCGCCACCTGTAACTAAAATTGTTGATGACATGCTCGCTCCTTTCATAAAAACACCCCTATCTATTCGCCATTTTACCAGATGTCCTTACTTTGTCAAGGAATCTTAATCTAAAACATGTTGATTCCTCTTGACATCTTTTCAAAATTTGTGTATCATATTTCTCGTAATCCATTGAAGGATTGATTGAATCCTGTTGTAGTTTTTAAAATGGATTTATTTTTTACAAAACATTGAGGGCATATGAAACAAAATAATCACAATCGTCAAAATAGACGTTTTAATAATAGAAACAATCGTCCAACTCAAACTATTTATCGCAATACCTGTTTAGATTCATCGGGTCCGGCCGGAAAATTGCGCGGCACTCCATTGCAATTAAACGAAAAGTATGCCGCTTTGGCCAAGGATGCTTCCACCGCCAATGATATGATTTTGGCAGAGCAATATCGTCAATATGCCGACCACTACATGCGCTTGCAAAATTTGGCGATTGAAAATGAAAATGCTCTACGCGCTTCCCGTGAGGCCCAACAAGCCCCCGCTGAAAATGAAGAAGCCACTCCTGCGGTTGAAGAATTGGATGCCGGCGCCACCGAACAACCGACAGATAATTTGTCCGTGCCAGTGCAACAAATGAACGAACAATCTAATCTTGAGACAGAATAACGACGGCGCCAGCCACTTTATCGTCAGAAATGGACACTTCCGCACGAACGGAAGATCCGAATCTTTTTTTTAATCTTTTTTGCATATTCGGGCTAAAATGCAACAATGGACGCCCCAATTTATCGTGATCCACCCCGACATCTTTTAAACCCACAAATTCCCCAATGCCCGTACCACAGGCTTTGGCAAATGCTTCCTTCGCGGCATAACGTTTGGCACCAAATCTGATTTTTTGAACAGATGATAATTTTTGCCATTCCGCATATTCAGAATCAGTCAAAATTTTGGTAAAAAAGGCCTTACCGCCCTTTTGTGCCACCCGTTTGAAATGGGCCACATCCACCAAATCTAATCCTAATCCTATAATCATTTGTCGCCCTTTTCCTGATACACAGATTCAACAACATCACAAGCACGCAATGCGTCTAAAACATCCAACAAATGATCTTTATTTCTAACCCGAATATCGGCGATAACATTGGTTTTCTTGTGCCCCTGTTGCAAGGTAGTCAATTGTTGAATTTCAGCGTGCGCTTGTGTCAATGTATCAATCACTTTTCCCATACTTTCTGGACGTGTTTTCCAAACAAGAGCCAAGGAAACTTCTAAAGTATTTTTCTTTTTATCCGGATTATGCCATTCCAACGGAATCCAACGCCGCGGATTGGACTCATAACTCCTTAATCTCGGACAAGTCCGCTTATGAATCACCACTTGCTTACCGTCATCAATGCCCACAATGGAATCTCCTGGTTTTGGATGGCATGCAGGATCAAAGATATACTTTGTGTTTGATTTCAAACCCAAAATTTCAGCATCTTTATGCCATTTTCCAGCCCACCACCGCGAAAACCAAGATTCTGTTTCTTTTGGTTTTTCTGCAAAATAACTTTCCAACAATGATTGTGCTTGAGCCGTTGTCACAATTTTTAACCAACTCTTATCAGCGACAATTTTATTGGCCAATTTGAAAACAACCTTATCCCCATCAACCAACCGTTGTGTTAAAGGTGCTGCATCGCCATTGACCGTGGCCCCCAAACATTTCAAAGCCACTTTACTTCCCTGAGCACAAGCAAAATCCAAAACCGTTGCCCCTTGCCGCAAAGAATACAATGTGCCATCCGCACCGAAACAGAATAATTTATCGGTATATAAGTGCAATTGAACATTTCGCAAAAATTCGCTGGCGTCCTTAGATTGCGACATAATATTCAAAAATTCCTTCATCCAAGGCAGTTTCTTGCCATCGTGTTTAACCCCTTGTTTGTATGACCAATGCGCCGCAATACCATACATTGCCTCGGCTTCCATATCCTCTGTCCGAATTTGAATTTCCAATGGCCATCCTTTTTCGGAAATAACGCTGGTCTGCAAAGATCGATATCCGCTGTCTTTCGGGGTGGAAATATAATCCTTAAAACGTCCCGGGATCGCGCGATATCTATTATGTACAAGGCCCAAAACACGATAACAATCTGGTACATTTTTAACAACAATACGGAACCCCAAAATATCAAAAATAGAAGACATTTCATTGCGATGCTTTTGTAATTTTCGCCACAAAGAATATGGCATCTTCACGCGCCCCAATACGTCTCCTTTGATTTTTGACCGAATCAGTAATTGCTTTAGTTCGCGAATAACAGATTGGATATTGATTTTGTTTTTTGTTTGCATTTCCTGTAAACGCTTTTGAATGTTGGCGTATGCAGTCGGATTGATTTCCTTGAAAGATAAATCTTCCAATTCAATTTGAATTTTATGCAGGCCCAAACGTTCAGCCAATGGCACGAAAATATCCATTGTTTCTTGGGCTTTTCTTTTACGTTTTTCCGGCGAACAATTACATAAAGTCCTCATATTATGCAAACGATCAGCCATTTTAATGATTAAGATTCGCACATCTTTACTGGAAGCCAAAATCAATTTTTGGAAATTTTCCGCCTGCCCTGAAGCAGATGATTGCAATTGAAAACTTTCCAGTTTTGTCAGCCCTTGCACCAACTCAGCAACCTCTTTACCAAACAGAGCCCGAACCGATTCGTATGATGCGGGAGTATCTTCAACTGTATCGTGCAATAATGCTGCAATAATGGCTTGACTATCCAATTTATAAGTCGCTAAAATTTCTGCCACAGCCAACGGATGTATAATATACTTCTCACCACTATCACGGCGTTGATCGTGATGCATTTTTTCGGCAAAAATACACGCCCGACGCAACCCATTTATATCGGCGTGTTTATCATATTTTCTGACTGTTTCGATCAATTCATCAGAACGCATACTCCCCCCTTTGTTCGTAAGCGTTGATTAGGCCTCTGTGCTATCCACCACTTGGAAAGATTCAGATTCCACAAATTCGTTGTCAGCATACAACGCATCTTGTGTTGTTGCGCCAGACAATTCGGATTCAACTTCCTTCAACTCTTCGGCATCAGAATCACCTTCGGAAGCCACGGCATAACGTTGCAAACTGGACACCACGCCGTCATGTAACAACTTCAAATCCACGGCATCTTGACCGATTTCACGCAAAGCCACAACCGGATTTTTATCACCCTCTCTGGGAACCATCGGATCTGCCCCAGCCTCTAGTGATTTTGCGCGACCTGCCGCCAACAAAACCAATTCAAAGTGATTGGGAACTCTTTGAATACAATCTTCTACTGTTCTACGTGCCATTTTTCTTCCTTTCCACATATAAATTTGAACTTAGAAATAAGTATATCGCATTTTTTCGTAAAAATCAAGTTTTTAATAAAAAAACATTCTTGCACTTTCGTTTTGTTTCAGATATAATAGTAAAAAATGAATTTTTTAGAGGGTTTATGATGACTAAAAAGAAATATTTAATTACTTCTGCATTGACATATATCAACGGGCTGCCACATATCGGGCATTTGGCCGGTGCCATGTTGAATGCCGATATTTATGCTCGCTATTTACGTGCAAAAGGAGAAGATGTTTTGTTCGTTGGTGGCACCGATGTGCATGGCACAAAAATCGAGGTTGCAGCCGAGCAGGAAGGAATCTCCATCAAAGAATATATCAAAAAATATCATGATGCACACACCAAAATTTATGAAGGTTTTAATTTATCCTTTGATGCTTATGGTAATACGGATTCCGACCAAAACAAGGAATTGACTGATCGGATCTTTGAGGGGCTAGAAAAGAACGATTTTATTTTGGAAAAAACAACCAAACGACCGTTTTGCCCAGATGATAATCAGTATTTAGCAGATAGCCAAGTGGGGGGCACATGTCCTTATTGCGGCTACGAAAAAGCCAAGGGCGACCAATGTGAAAATTGCACAAAATTATTGGAGCCGGAGGAATTAAAAAATCCATACAGCACTGTTTCTGGCAGCCACAATATCGTTTTCCAAGAAACAAACAACTTATTCATTCGTTTGGATAAAATGCAAGAACAAATTACCCATTGGATTGAAAGCAAAAAAGGCATTTGGACAGACATCGCCTACACTACCGCTAAAAAATGGTTAAAAGAGGGCCTCCAACCGCGCGCCATCACACGTGACTTAAAAAATGGATTTGCCGTTCCCAAGTCCGGCTATGACGACAAAGTCTTTTATTGTTGGTTTGATGCGCCAATCGGTTATATCGGCATCACAAAAGAATGGGCCGACAAAGATCCAGCCAATCGTCATTGGGAAGATTGGTGGTTAAATCCTGACGAAGTGGTGCATACCGAATTTATTGGTAAAGATAACATTCCGTTCCATGCGATTTTCTTCCCAGGCATGTTATTCGGATCGGGAGAACCATGGACACAAGTGTCTTTCTTGAAGGCCACCAGTTGGTTGAATTTCATTGGCGGCAAAATTTCAAAATCTGAACACCGCGGTGTGTTTTTGGATGAAGCGTTGGAAGAATTTCCGGCCGATTATTGGCGTTACTGGATTCCAGCCAACAGCCCCGAATCTGACGATTCGTTCTTTGGCTTTGATTCTTTCCAAGCTGTTATCAATAAAGATTTGAATGACGTGTTAGGCAACTTTGTCAATCGTGTTTTGAAAATGACTCAAAACAACTTTGGCGCGGTCATTCCACCAATAGGCCCCGTCACAGATAAAGAAAAAGAATTATACGCCACGCTGGATGACCTGATTCAAAAATATACGACCCAGATGGACGCCATTGAGTTCAGAAAATCCCTGGCATTGTTACGTGAAATTTGGACAACCGGAAATAACTACATTGCCCAAACAGAACCATGGAAAGTGGCCAAGGAAAACAAAGAATATGCAGGCACAATTTTGAATACCGCCCTGAATTTGATTTGGTTGTTTGCTCATTTGACATCGCCGATTATGCCGACTACGGCCGAAAAAATGTTGGCTATCTTTGGCAAAAAAACGCCGTTTATATGGCCGAATCAACCAAGTGAAAAATTATTAGCAACCTTAAAAGAGGGAGATGCCTTTACTTTAACTGATCCGTTATTCAGAAAGATAACGGACGATGAAAAGGAAGCCCTCAAACAAAAGCATCACGAAGGAGTCTGATATGGAAAAACCACATAATACCGGCAACTTACTCTTTATTATCTTTTGGTGGATTGTTCAACACGTGAATATTCGTTGGGCCCATAAATTGCTTTATTGGGGATTGCGTGACGGATCATTCCCGTCGGGGCATTGCTCTGACACACGTTTGGCTATTGATTTGTTCGGTCGTCATTTCCCTACACCTGTCGGATTGGGCGATGGTGTTGATAAACGGGGTAATACATTAGATGCTTTGATGCAAATGGGGTATAGTTTCGGTACATTCGGCCCTTATACATTGGAAAAAGAATTACCCTCCCAAGAAAAGTTTTTCTTCAAGGCAGATCGGGCAATTATTAGTCAATGTAATGGCTATCGCAACCCAGGTTTGGAAAAAATGTTGCCATGGTTCGTGAAGCGTCGGTATTTGCCACACTTTGTGGGTTTGGATATTGCTATTCCAGCGGAAAGTGAGGAATCAAACATCAAACGTGGCCGGCATTTTTCATACTTGGATGAATTTGTGCTGATGGCTCAACGGGCAGCGCCTTATTGTGACTTTTTGACATTAGACTTTTCACATCCTAATGCGGAATTGTGTGTATTGGTCGTGGATGCTTCTACTATTTTGCCGATTGTGCGGGCTGTTAAAGAAACAGTTCAACGGGCAGCACCAATTCATCCGCCGAAAATCTTTATTAAAATTCCATTAGATATAAATACGATGGAAATCCCGTTGGTTTCTCAAGTGTTATTAGGCAGTGGTGCAGATGGCGTTGTTGTGGCTGGACCGATGTCCTTGGCTAAGAATACACGTTTAAGAATTCAAGGAGCAAAGGAACACCAAATGGCTGGGCAGTTGATTGGCAAGCCAACACACCAATATGTGTCTGAACTCATTCGTCACCTGTATCCACAATTAAAGGACCATATGCCGATTATCGCAACTGGAGGTGTGTTTGACGGGGCAACGGCTTTTGCCCATATTGCCGCTGGCGCCTCATTGATTGCTATTGACGAAGCCAGTCTTATTTTTGAAGGCCCCGGCATCTTGCATAAAATTGACAAGGAATTGGGTGATATTTTGAGCAAGCGTCATCTGAATTCTATTACAGAAGCGATTGGTTTGGATCTGCGTGAAGAGGAAGCCAAAAAGCAAGCGCAATCCGCAATGCCACAGCCAGCTCCAACAACAACTCCGGCGGCGCCAATGGCGCCAACCGCACCGACGGCTCCGACACAACCAACCGAACAACAAAATACACCGTCTGATACGCCACCACAGATGATATAGTTCGTTTATCAAGGGGGAAAGATGAACGAAGAAACTTTTCAGTCATTGATGGCTTTATGGGATGCTTATCGTCCTTTAATTCAAGAAGGATATGATGCCTTGGACAAGACCATTGTTTTGGGGTTACCCGCCACATCCATGCCCGCAGAAAGCGATGAAAAGGATACAGGAATCGGTTCTCCCTATGGCGAAGGAGCCGCACGTATTTGGCGGTTTTGGCATGGTGTTATTCATAAAATTATGCAAGGCCCAATCGGAAAGACAAGCGCAAAAACGTGGCATTCCCCTTACCTGTCTTCGTGGGATTACAATCCGTTTTTTTTGGATTTAGATAAATTGTATAAAAAACGTCTGATTTCAAAAAAAACATTAGATAAAATTTATCAACGACAAAAAAATTTATGTTATATTGATTTCAAGCAGGTTGAGTCGGATTATACCGAAGCCCTGACAGAAGCGTATAAAAAATCGAAATCCGAATTGCCTTTTACGGCCTTTTGCAACAAACTGGTTCAAGATCAAATGCGCCATTGTGGCTTTACCTATATCGGCGATATTCCAATCAATGTCCCGACACGAGTGAGCGATCGTCATCCTGATTGGTTTTTGAAAGATTGGAGTTTAGGGGCTCCGCCAGATCAATACTCAGCAACGCCACAAAAATGGGGCTTTCCGATTTTACATCCCCATGCTTTATTTACAAAAAATCCAACTCAACATTTGGGTCCCGCTGGACGGATGTTCAAAAAATTATTGCACTTTTACTTCCGTGGTAACAAGGGGGGTATTCGCATTGACCATTTTATCGGATGGGTGGATCCGTATTGCTTTTATACGGGCAAAAAAAATTATCCCAATGGTCGGCTTTATTCTTCTCCCAAACATCCGTTGTTGAAAAAATTCTATTTGAAAGATAAAGCAGATTTTCGTCGTATGACTGCCGAATTTTTGTTGCCATTTTTTAATGAATTTCACCTGTCTAGTATGGACATTTATCCAGAAGATTTGGGCATCCGTCCGCAATATATGGATTCTGTTTTACGATCCTTTCATTTGGGCAGAATGGTTCCCGTTCAATTTAACGACCCGGCCGTTCATGACCACTTATATCACGCTGCATTAGCTATGCCAGAAGATATCGCCGTGACGGACACACATGACAATCCCTCTTTATTGGACTTTTTTACAGCGCTGCCCCACGAAAAACGCGAACTTTTTGCCCGTCAATTAGCCGAAGATTTACGTTTTAATTATACGGATGATTTAACTCAGCCCACATGGTTGTACAGAATGCAATTGGGCTCGGTATTGGCTTCACCGGCAAAACGGGTGATGATTTTCTTTACTTCTTTAATGGGCCAAAAGGGCCGATATAACACACCGGGCGTGGTTGATTCTTGGCATTTACGGTGTCACAACCATTTTGATCAGCAATACTTCTTAGCTTTGCGCGAAGGACGCGCCTATAACCCGTTTGAGGCGATTTGTTTTGCTATTTACGCTCGGGGCGATGCTTTTTATCATGTGCATGAGGATTTAGTTCATCGCTTACGCCAAGCAGAATCAACATTTTTTAACACATTACAAAACCTATAATTTTACTTGACAACACATCCCAAAAAACGATATGATTTTTATATCAGTTTAAGGAGTTATTTTATGTCAAAAGTTGCAGTTATTATTCCGACACGTTTATCATCCACACGGCTGCCCAATAAACCTTTGGCTGTTGTCAATGGAAAAACCGTCATTCAACATGTATATGAACACGCCATTCAAGTCCATCCGAAAGAAGATGTTTATATTGCAGCTGGCGATCCAGAAATCGTCGTAGAATCACAAAAATTCGGGGCTCAATGTGTTTTGACACCGGCTAGTTTGCCCTCAGGAACAGACCGCATTGTTTGTGCGCTCAAGACAATTGACCCAGACGGCACAAAATATGATACTGTTGTCAATTTTCAAGGGGATGGCATCAATGTAGATCCAAAACTCAATTTAAGATTAGTTGATTTGTTGGAAAAAACGGGGGCAGATTGGGTAACTGTCGGCAAAAAAATCACCGCACTGGAAGATATTCAAAATCCAAATTATGTCAAAATTGCTATGGGTTTGAAAGAAGGGGAAGATTTTGGGCGTGCTCTTTATTTTTCGCGCAGCCCTGTTCCATTTAATCGCGACAAAGATCCGACAAAAGATTTTGCGTACTGGCATATCGGCATTTATGTTTATCGTACCGAAGCATTGAAAAGATTTGTCAGTTGTCCGGTTGGCATTTTGGAAGGCACTGAAAAATTGGAACAATTACGCGCGCTTGAAAATGGCATGACCATTTATGCGTTAATTGTACCAACCATTAAACTGATTGAGGATGCACCAACAGATATCAATACACCGGAAGAATTGGCTGAGGCACAGAAATTTGCATTTTAACCATAAAGGGGGACAATGTTTTATTTAACTGGTTTTAATTTAACTGCCACACACATTAAACGTCTGACAAAGTTGACTGGCGGTATCGCATGGCCCAACGCTCAAAATCCCATGCTGACCCCAAAAAATATGCAAAAACTGCCTTCCAACACCGCTGTTTTAGTTAAGGCGCCCTCTGGACAAGATTTGCAGACCATCTCTGCTTTGGCTCCAATGTCTGTCATCGATGCCAACGCTTTGGATACATCCATCAAAGATTTTACGGCGAAAATGAATGACATCAAAGGTAAAAACAAATTGGGGTTTTTGCTGACATGCCCCGTCATTTATGCCTGCAATGTTGCCGAAAACATCACACATATTTTGCAACAATTTATTATTTTACCGGCAGAACAACAAGAAAGTATTCACTTTGCATTACATGAATCTATTGTGAACGGATTGATTCACGGAAACTTACAAATCAACAGCGTGACGCGGCAATCCGCACGTGATTTTATTGAATATGCTCGGTTATTACATGACCGCTTAAACGACCCTAGCTATGCCCAAAAATCTATCAGTATCATTGCTGTATGGAATGCTAAAAAATTGGAAATTAAAATTCGTGATGAAGGAATTGGATATAATAATGCCGTTTTACCATTAAAACAAACAACAAACATCCTCAACAAAACTGGCCGCGGGATCAGAATCATTGCTGGTGCAGCAGATTCTTGCACCATTGAAGACTTCGGTCGAGAAATTACTTTATCATTTTTGTTACAAGACCACCCTATTCAACGTTGGACAGATGGTTATGTGGAAGATTCATCTACTCAAACATCATTGGCCTCTTCAAAAGACTTATCAAACTGCAAGGTATTGGTCGTAGAAGATAACCCCAGCACACAAACCGTATTGGGCCGTCTGCTGAACTTGATCAACATCACGGATGTAGCTTTTGCTTCGGATGGCGTAGAGGGCTTAAAATTAGCGACAGAAATTAAACCGGATTTGATTATTTTGGATATCACGATGCCACGCATGGATGGATATGAAGTGATTCAACACCTTAAAGCCAACAAAGAAACGAATACCATCCCAGTTTTAATTCAAACGGCATCTGACAATCGTGAAACCCGCGAAAAAACATTCCGAGCCGGCGCAACTGATTTTATTACAAAGCCAATCAATCCGTTGGAATTTTTCTCACGCGTTCGTGTTCACTTAGAAAACCGTTTGTTGGTTCAAAGTTTGAGCAATCAATTAGATCAAATTGAATCAGAATTACAAGCCGCCAGACATATGCAAATAGATATGTTGCCCACGGACAAGGCCTTAAATACTCTGCGTGAAAATTATCATCTGAATGTAGCCCAATACTTTACACCTTCATCTTTGTTGGGGGGAGATTTTTGGCAATTGATTCCTATTTCATCTAATAAAATCGGGTTTTATATTTGCGACTTTTCGGGGCATGGGGTGGCCAGCGCCTTGAATACTTTCCGGTTGCACGCACTTGTCAGCCAAAATAACAAACGGATGTCTTCGCCCGCCGAATTTTTAATGCATTTAAGCAAACAAATGTTCGGGTTATTACCCCGAGGACAATTTGCCACGATGTTTTTGGGGATTTTTGATAAACGCACAAAAACTTTAGTTTATGCCGGCGCCAACGCTCCAAATCCGTTGCTTATCAGAAATAAAAAATCCATTTCATTAAGGGCGGATGGGCTGCCATTAGGTATTATGCCAAGACCTACTGTATATAAAGACAGAACTATTCAGTTATTAAAGGGTGATATGTTGTTGTTATACAGCGATGCTTTGATAGAATCAACGACAAAAGATGGTGTCAGATTGGGAGATGTTACATTCAAAAAAATGGTGATGAAACATACAAAGGCCGCAAACGTGAATGATGGTCTGAATGCTCTGTTTGATGACTTTTTCAAACAAGTTCCGCCCCCACCACCTGACGACGTCACAGCCGTTTTATTAAAGGTGGAAGAATAATGATTCGATTATTTGTTGATCAGCACTTATCAAAAGGAATGTCCGTTGCATTGACGGAAAAAACCGCCCATTACCTGATTCACGTTATGCGCTGTCCGAATAATGCGGAAATTTTATGTTTTAACGGCAAAGATGGTGAGTGGTCTGCTCTGTTGGAAATCAAAAACAAAAAACAACTTTCCTTAAACCTTATCAAGCAAACTCGTGCTCAAACACATCCACATCCGTGTGTTTTGTGCCCAGCTCTAATCAAAAAAGACAATATGGATCTTGTGTTACAAAAAGCAACCGAGTTGGGTGTAACAGACATTTATCCGCTCATCACGGAACATACCGTTCATACACATTTTAATCAAACACACGCAGAGGCTATCGTTCGGGAAGCAGCGGAACAATGTGAAAGGTTAGATGTTCCGACAATTCATCCTACGGACAAAGTATCAACTATTTATCAAAAATTATGCAAAGATTATACCTGTTGTTGTTTATCGGAACGAATCTGTGCAGATAATCGCTTATCCCCCGAGGCGACAGTAGCGTTTTTTGTTGGTCCTGAAGGGGGATGGAGCAAAAAAGAAATGGATTTTTTCCAAAAAAATGATTGCGTTTTATGCCATTTTGATGTGGGAATTTTACGAGCAGAAACAGCCGGCATCGGCATTTTGGCAGCATGGCAATTGGGCAAAACGCTTTATCTGAAAAAATAACTTGCTTTTTTGTTTGGCGCTTGCTACTATGATTTTATAAAGGACAGGGAATGACAGCAAAAAAAATTTTATTTATCGCGACATTTATAATCTTTAGTTGTTTTGCAATAACAACTCATGCGTCTGTTTATGTATGTCAAAAGGGAATTTGCGACACTGCAGATCAACGTTCTCAAGTCCATTCCTGGTTGCGTAGACTTTATACTTTATTCAAACAACCGAATGCTCGCATTGACTTTTGTGAAGGCGACACAAAAACATATGCTTGTAAATCTAACAACCTTCAATGGCATGCAAAATCTGCTGTCACAGATGCCACATTTGCAATGCCTGTTGCCCGTACCATTCCCGGCCCACAAACATTAATGTTGGATTATTTGGTAACGGCCAATGAATCGATGCCGACCTGTAAATACAGTCAAACAACTTTTGACATTACGCCGGAAAATACCATCCGTATGTTATCTCACGCATTCAGATGCAGTATTTTTGATACAGCCATTGTGAATACTCAAAACACGTTCTTTATTGATTATATTGATTTAGATAATGCCGTATTGGGAGGCAAATATGTGATTCAAACGGATGGCGCATTGGCTGGCGGTGGTACTGGTTATGTCTTGATGCACCTAAGGGATGGACAGACATTAAAACCATTGGTGGCTATTACCTATGAAACACGCGCTCCGGAAATTCCTTTGGCGCCAGAGCAATATCGTCGTGCTTATCGTGAGGAAAACAATCCAGACCAACCAAAAGATTTCAAGACAGAATTATCCGATTGGTGGGAAGAATTGAAAGACTCCTTCAATTTGGATAAGAAAAAATATAAAACTCCACGCGGTCAAGAAGAACATTGGTGGTCAAAGTTCAGTGATACCTTTATGAAGGCCATTTATTTGGAGCCCTTAGATTAAAAAGGATAATTAGCATGAAACAAAAAATAAACGTATCGCGTTTATCAAATGGTATTCGCATTGTGACTGATTTTCAACCTGATATGGCTTCTGTTACTTTAGGTTTGTGGGTTGGTGTTGGCTCTCGTTTTGAGAAAAAAAACGAAAGTGGTATTTCACATTTTTTGGAACACATGGCTTTCAAAGGAACAACAACACGATCTGCCTTGCAAATTGCTAAAGAGATAGAGCAAGTTGGTGGATATATCAATGCTTACACGGGTCAAGATGTCACCGCATACTATGCACGTATGTTAAAAAAAGATATGGATATAGGTCTGAATATTATTGCAGATATCACTCAACACGCCACAATGGATGAAAAAGAACTCAACACCGAAAAGGGCGTGATTATTCAGGAAATCAACATGTACAAAGATCAACCGCACTATGTTGCGGAAACAAATTTCAGCCAAACAGCTTTTCCAAATCAGCCTATGGGCCGGGATATTGCCGGGGATCCAAATGTTATCCGTGCTATGACTCCCCAAAAAATGTTGAATTATGTTCATTCCCACTACGCAACGGATCGCATTATCATCAGTGCTGTTGGGCCGTTGAACCATGACGCTTTTTGTAAAAAATGCGAACGATTGTTTGGTGATTTTCAGTTGCACAAAACACCATTGGCTGAACCAGCCATTTATCGTGGCGGCTATAAGTATGTACAAAAACCACACGAACAAGTCAATTTAATAGTTGGCTTCAAGGGTGAATCCTATACTTCCCCAAATTTATGGACAGCCAGATTGTTAGCTTCCATTTTGGGTGGCGGAATGACCAGCCGTTTATTCCAAGAAATTCGTGAAAAGCGCGGGTTAGTTTATACAATTCACGCTTACGCATCAGCAGAAACAGATACGGGTATTTGGGGCATTTATGCCGGCACCGGGGAAAAAGAATTGAAAGTTTTAATGCCGGTGTTACTAGATGAATTGAAAAAGGCAACACATAAAATCTCGCCCGAAGAACTTAAACAAGCACAAACCCGATTAGAGGCCGCCTTTTTAATGCGTGGCGAAGATATTACACAACATGCGGATATGAATGCCATTGAAATTTTGCGTTATGGTAAAGTCAGATCTCAGGCTTCGTTGGTCAAAGCAATTCGTGCCGTCACCTTGAAGGATGTTCAAAAATATGCGACCAAAATTTTTGCCACCACGCCCACCATTTCATGTTTGGGTCCAATTCGCCAAATGATGCCTTATGATGATGTGGTAAAGACGTTGAAGGGATAAAATGCCTGATTTTAATTATGAAAAATCATGTCCATCTAAAGGGCTTATCTTTGGTATAGACGAAGCGGGACGAGGACCTTGGTGCGGACCGGTGGTTGCCGCTTGTGTTTGTTGGCCAAATTTTCAAATTGATTCAAAATTAGCCAATGCCATCAACGATTCAAAAAAATTATCAGCGACAAAACGGGAATTATTATTTCCTCAAATTATGAATTCAGGGGCTTATATTGGTATTGGTCAAGCCAGCGCTGAAGAAATTGATCAACTCAATATTTTACAGGCCACTTTTTTGGCGATGCGTCGTTCTTTACAAGACGCCGAACAAAAAGGACACCGCGCTGATTTTGCTTTGATTGATGGCAATCGGCTACCCAAGTGGGAAATTCCTTGTCAATGTTTAATAAAGGGTGATTCGCTCAGCTTATCCATTGCTGCTGCCAGCATTATTGCCAAGGTAACGCGTGATCATATTATGCAAGAATTATCCAAAGAATATCCACAATACGGGTGGCACAAAAATGCGGGCTATGGTACAAAAGATCATATCAATGCTCTAAATAAATATGGCATTACCCCGCACCATCGCAAAACATACAAACCAATTGCTAATTTGCTAAATAATCAAAAGTAGTCGTCGCCGCCGTCACACTGATTGAGGCCCCGGGACCACTTGTACAAGCATTGGTTGCACAATTTCCGGTTACATTCATAATATACAAATGGCAAACGCCACCATCACCGTGAATATAGATATTATCCTTACTCGTTACTTGCGTGCTGTCTGCCTTAGTGCATTCAATGCTTCCAGACGAACTCTTGTTGCGGCACCAGTTTTTAGTCTTTGAGAAACTACCCGCATCCGTTGTTCCTTCAGAGATAATTTTGTTGTCACAGCTTAATTGCAATTGATCATCAATAGTCGTTGTTCCCGCAAATTTCAATTGATACAACATTCCTTTTACGGTTGTGAATGAAAATAATTCAAGTGTCACACAATTTTGGGTTTCTGTACGTGTAAGATCACCACACGCACGAACAGTCGGAATATTGGCGGCAACACATCCTTGCTTTTCTTTACCCTTCAAAACAGCATAACCCTTCGAACATTTGCATTGACGTTTGGAAGAATCCCATGTGGCATGTTCGCCACAGGTCACACACTTCTTGTCTTCTAGGCGATAATACGGCTTTGCGCTGCCACACACACGACAAGTTTTGTTGGTGGAATCACATACCGGCTTATCGGACTGACAAACACCCACACCGGACGTTCCGTCATAATTATTAGAACATTGACACTCATACGTTTTTGTACTGCATGTCGGTGTTTCTGGGGGGCAAGCCCGACCTCCTGCCGGATCAACACCATAATTCACTGTGCAAGAAACACATCTGTTGGCTAACGAATACCAAACTGTGCCATCCTTACAGCCACAGGTATTATCCGAACGACACATTTGACCTGTACTACAATGTTTATCTTTTGTGCATCTGACACATTTACCTGCGCCATTGTTTGCCGATTCAACACAAATCGGGGTTGAACTTGTTTCGGTCGGATCATAGGCGCTGTCAGTTTTGTTATCACCACAACCCAAATCTGTCCAATCTTCCGCAATAGAATCATAACAACGAACACATTTCTTTGTGTTCGGGTTAAAGACTGGCGTATCCCCTGTACAAACACATTCCCCGGTTTCAGGATTCACACCAGCGGATCCGCATTTTTGTTGGCATTCATGGGTGCTTAAATTACACTCTAACTGGCTGTCTGGATCACCCTCAGAATCTGTACAATCGCTGTCTTTCAAACAGCCTGCACATTGGTTCTTACCATCGCTGCTTGAAATACAAATTTTGCCATCCGGACAACCATAATCGGGGGTGCCACCTGTGGTCGTGTTGTGGTGAATACAATTCACACATTTCCCTTGCAAACAAACCTTATTTTCTTTGTCCGCACAATCCGAGTGGTCAATACATTCATAGCAACTATTACATGCGCTAGGATCACTCAAAGCGCGACCGCGCCATGGTTTTGTGCTGTCTATGTCGGCACACGACTTACATGTGTAAGTGCCGCCATAAAATGATGTATCACAAACAAGACCCGACTTATTTACAGGTGCACTTGTATCCGCGGAACAATCATTGGAGCAATGCGTTGAATTCAAACAGGCAACACATTTACCCAGATTATCATTAGCATCTGTTTTGCAATAAGGAGCGGTTGCACTGGTACAATCTTCACTTGTTGTACAATAAAGGCATTTATCATTTTTCCAAATCATACCGCTTGGACAGCCACACGATCCATCAGGTTGTGTCACAAATCCGTTCTTGCAAGAGCATGTTTGAGTTGTTTCATTCCATTCCACATGTTCGCCAACGCAACATTCTGCGCTTTTTGTGTCATAAGCCTTCGTTGTTTCATTATACTTGTTTCCGTTATAACAACAAACCCCGCCGGCGTTGGGCGTGACCGCCGTACTATTGTACTTTGGACAACCACAATCAGCAACCGATAACTCATCATATCCATTGGATCCGTATACTGCCCGCCAACCATCTTTACAACAAACACCTTTTTCTGCATTCAATGTGCCACCATCCGAACACGTGCAATCGCTCATGTGTGTTTTACATCCGCCAAACGGACACCAAGATCCACCCACCCCAGAACACGTTTCCGGTGTAGAACATCCTGTCGGATCAGACGCAGAACATTCATTATCGCATTCACATGTTGTTTCGTTTTGGGCTCGCCCATCGCCACATGTTTGTTTGGCAACACAATGTTTTGTAGCGGATTCCCCACACCAAAATCCATATTCTGCACAATCGGTTTCATTATTACAAAGCGTCGGATATGTGGCTGAACACTGTTTTTCGCATTCATCATTATCATTAAAACCCATACCAGTTTCACAACTGCATGCCGCCCAAAGTATGCTATTGTCGTCAGATTGTATTTTATGATCTCTAGCACAGCAAATCAAATCTGTACTGTCTTCCGCCGTTATATCACGCACCTTCACCGTTTTATCATTCAAAATAAACGTGGTCGGACACCTACATAATTCAGAAGCAACCGAATCAACACCTTCGCCCGTAATATTAGATGAAACCATATTGTATCCATTACAACACACATAATCACCGCTAGAATTTGTTTGGAACGATTTACGATAAGATGACGTACAACCACATTGAGGGATCAACGGATGTGCAGACCATTGTGAATTTGTTGTCAAAGCACGTCCGGATGAATCACAGCAATAAGTTGTGGAATTATATGTCACCAACTGACCACCAACAAGACTACACGCCTGTTCAACATTAAATTCCCCTTCGCCCGCTGGTGTAATATCGGACGACAAGACAGAATCTGATGAATTACCTGCATCAGTATTTGTATTGGTAACAGAAGCATCCGCGACAGAAATGACCGAAGCACTTGTCACAATGTCAATAATTCGGCCCTCATCATTCATACGCAAAGAGATACTGCCGACATCCGCCCGCGCCACATATGGAACGAACGCCCCTAAAACTGCCGACAAAATCAATGTTTTTAATTGCATATCTTTATTCTATGTAAAACTTTCTGAAAATGCAATAAAAAAATCCCGTGGGCGAACCCACGGGACTTTTGTTTTTCGGTTGATACCGATCCAGATTACTTCAAAATCTTGGACACAGCACCAGCGCCGACTGTATGTCCGCCTTCACGAATAGCGAAGCGCAAACCTTCAGCCATAGCCACTGGCACAATCAACTTCACTGTCATCTTGACGTTATCGCCAGGCATGACCATTTCAACACCG
>JAFPYW010000033.1 GCA_017394405.1 Alphaproteobacteria bacterium | reverse complement strand
GTTTTATTGTCCGATTTTGGCTGCCCTTTTTGCTATGATTACCTTTTACGCAACGCGGTTTTTGTTGCGGCATGTAAAAATCCCCGTTTTATACCGAGATATGTGGGTGCGCTTGTTGTTGATTGTAAGCGGTGTCTATTCGTCATACTTTTTAGGGGCAAACAATATACCTGCGATTGCGGGGCCGTATTTGGCTTTAGACACTATTTATCCCGCAGTGGTCGTGTTGTTGATTGGTATAGCAATTGCTTTGGGGGCGTGGATGGCAGATCGTAAGGTTATTGAAACGGTCAGTTATCGTTTGTTCCCTTTATCGCCAGTGGAAGCGTTGGTTGTTGTTTTATCTTGCGGCTGGACATTATATTGCTTTTCCGGTGAAGGATTGTATGGGTTGTTGGAATCTGTTCATTTACCGCGATTTCCGTTGGTGCCGATTCCAACATCCGGTGTTTTAGTGGGTAGTATTATCGGGGTTGGTTTGGTTAAAGGACATTCTGGCATTGAATGGAATTCTTTGATTAAAATTATTATTTCTTGGGTATTTGTTCCTGTTGCATCGGGCTTGATTTGTTGGTTGATTTTGACTATGCTAACAAAGGGGGGTGCCATTCTGTGAAGTTAAAATTGTGGCATTTGTCTAAAAAAACGACCATTTGGCTTTATCGGTTTTTTGAGGCCTTGGTTGCCTTTGTGTTGGTTGTGGTTTCATTGGGGTTTTGGAAATTATACACCGAACCGATGGACGCCAAATTTTTATTACCGCCAGTATCTGCTGCATTGTTACCCAAAGGAACTGAGTATTCTTTGGATGTTGGTTCGGCGGTCTTGAGCGCTGATTTTAATGAAGCCGGTCTGTTCCATTTACACATGCGGGATGTGCGATTAATTCGTCCTGATAAAACGGTGGCGATTGATTTGCCAACTGCTGATTTATCTTATGGGTTGTGGCATGTTTTAACATTGAATTATATTCCCAACAAATTAACGATTACTTCTCCGGATATTAGAATGGTGGTGGATCCAAACGGGCGTTGGTTGTTGCAGGCGTCACCAACAGCCGAAGTTCAGACAACTCATACAACTGAATTGCCTAAGTTAAGACGTATTTTGAAACACGCATTGTCCTTTGATAACATTGAAATCACGGATGGTGTTTTGATGTTGGAAGACATGGCCTTGGGGCAAAAATTGAGTGTGCCCCATTTTGAAGTCAAATTACGTCGTCATTACGGCTTTCGGCACATGGGACATTTGAATGCGGTGGCACAAGTCTCTGACCATTTGATGGATATAAAAGCCAAGGCTGTTTATAATCGTTGGAAAAATAATTTGAACGTGGAAATGGGTGTGACGCCGATTTACATTTCGCGTTGGGGGCGTTTCGGTAAATTATTAGAAGGATTAGATATTCCCGTTAGTGCGGTTATTTCGGCTGATTTTGACACGAAAAAGTCATCCCAAAATATCGCTGAAAGTTTAAGCAAGGCGAAATTTCAAATGAAATCTTTAGCGGGCGGAACAATCAGATTACCTAGCCCGATTAAAAATACTTATGATGTCAAATCTGTGGAAATCAATGGTGCAATTTCAAGTGGTTTTAAGACCCTTAAAATTGCAAAATCACAGGCCAAATTGGTGTCCGGTGTGCCGGCGGATGTTGAGGTGGAAGTAAAAGGTGTAGATAAATTTTTGAAAACCCATGAAGTGTCCGATGTCGAAACCACATTAAAAGCGGTTGTTAAAAACGTGGCATTGGAAGATGTACCTAAATTGTGGCCCGTTGAGCAGGGCCCAGATGCACACGCTTGGGTGCGCAATCATTTAAGCGGTGGTCGCGTGCCTCAGGCCGATTTTATTTTAACCTTTAAGGGAGATGAAGTTGTTGATGTTTTTGGAGATGTTCGGACAACAGGTGTGCGTGTGGATTATTTGCCCAAAATGCCGGCGTTAGAAGATGTGTCGGCTGAGGTTTTGTTGTATTTGGATAAAGTTAAAATCTTGGGAAATAAAGGTCATGCTGGCAAGGTGAATTTGGTGAATGCAGATTTAACCATTGGCCCAATTGGGGATGATGCACACTTAAAATTGGCGCTGGATGTGACAGGGCCTGTTTCCGAGATGTTGTTGGCAATAAATCAAAAGCCGTTACAGTTATTAAAACCGGTTGATTTGAATTGGAAGAAAATTGCAGGAACTGCCGAAACACATGTGCAATTAGATTTCCCGTTGGATGAAAATCGGTTGGTCAAGGAATTGTTGGTGGATGTCAGCGCAGTCGGGAAAAATTTAGGTATGCAGATTCCAAAATTACCTTTTGCGTTATCCAACGGCAAGATGGATTTAATGGTGAATAATGAAAAATTGAGTTTGGACGGAACCGTGGCGTTTGAAAATCAACCGGTTCAATTTTCGTGGATTGAAAACTTTAATCCAACATCCGGTGCAAATAGTATTTTTGAGGTCAAGGGTGATATTGAAGCTAAATCTGTAACGCCTTGGGTGGCGGATATTGAAAAGTACATAACAGGCGTTGTGCCGTTTGAGGTCACATTAAAACGATATGATAAAAAACAAATTTGGACGGGTAATTTGTTGGCAGATTTATCAACGACAATAACCGAGTTACATCCGTTGGCATTGATTAAAAAAGATAAAGAGCCAGCACAACTGATAATAAATTTGGAACGTGCGGCGAATGATTGGGCATCCGGCTTGGGTCATTTTGAGTTGTTGGGTGAAGCCGAAGGTAAAAAAATGGAATTAAAGGGCTCTGTTGGTTGGGGTGATGAATGGAATATAGAATTGAAAAAAGTGTTAGCTAAAAATAATAATTTTGCCGGACAAATGACATATAAGCCGGACAAATTTTCTTTGGTATTAAATGGGGAATCGTGGAATTTATCAAAAATTAAAGAGTGGCCTTTATTGACGCAAAAACAGACAAAAACAGACGTTGCAACATTGTTACCAAAAGATATTTTTGTACAGGTGGATTTGAAAAAATTAATTTTGAACCCAAATAAACATATTGAAGGCATTGTGTGCAAAGCAGATCGCAAAGGAAATGTTTGGAATACGTTCCATATACAAGCGTTGTGCGGGGATCCGTTGGTGGTGTTTTATAACGCTGAGACGCGTGAGTTTTCCGGCAGTTTGCCCAGTTTGGGCGATTTGCTGACGTATGTGGGGGCTTCTGATCGGTTCTCGGGCGGACAGGTTGTGGTGAAAGCAACACAAGACCAAAAAGGTGTGATAAAAGGGAATATAATGGTGGATAAAACGGAATTGAACGAAACGGGCTTTATGTTGCAGGCAGTGTCTATTTTGGGCATTGTGGATGCTATTCGCGGAAAAAATATCGTCTTTGATGAAATCCAAATTCCGCTGGAATTGACGCCGGAAGGTATTTTGACTTTGACAGACGCATATGCGGCCAGTTCAAATATCGGCGTCACATTCCGTGGCACGATCAATTTGGATGCGATGGATCTATCGGGCGCGGTGGTTCCTGCTTATGCAGTGAATAGTTTGCCGGGCAAGATTCCTTTAATTGGTGCTTTGTTCCGGGATGGTGAAGGGGGCGGTTTGTTGAGTGTTAAATATAGTGTCACGGGAAAAGTAACTGATCCCGAAGTGGAATTCCATCCATTGTCCAGCATAGTGCCTGGTGTGTTAGGTAAAATCTTTTAATTCAAGGAGCAAATATGTCAAACACGAAAAATGTAATGGATGATATTGTGTGGGTTGGGGCGGATGATCATCGTTTGGAATTATTTGAAAACATTTATCCGTTGCCGGATGGTGTATCGTATAACAGTTATGTGATTTTGGATGAACAAACGGCTTTGATGGATACGGCTGATATTGCAGTGGCCGATACTTTCTTGGCTAATGTGGAGACGGCATTAAATGGCCGGCGGTTGGATTATGTGATTGTTCAACATATGGAGCCGGATCATTCCGCTACATTAGGGGCGTTGATTGACAAATATCCAGGCGTTGTGGTTGTTTGTAATGCCAAGACGGAAGTCATGATCCACCAATTTTTTCGTAATGATTTAGTGTTGAAAACTAAAATTGTCAAAGAAGGGGATGTTTTGTCTTTGGGACATCATGTTTTACAATTTATTATGACGCCTATGGTACATTGGCCTGAAGTGATGATGACATATGATACAACGGCTCATATTTTGTTTTCTGCGGATGCGTTTGGGGCTTTTGGTGCTCTAAATGGTGCGATGTTTGCGGATGAGGTGGATTTCAAAGATACGTATTTATCGGAAATGCGCCGTTATTATGCCAACATTGTGGGTAAATATGGAATGCCGGTTCAGGCGGCGTTGAAAAAGGCGGCCGGTTTGGATATTCATTTGATTTGTCCGTTGCATGGTTTGGTTTGGCGCGAAGAATTACCTTTTTTGTTGGATAAATATGAACATTGGTCAACATATACGCCGGAAGAAAAGGCGGTGGTGGTGGCTTATGCATCTATGTATGGTAACACAGGGCGTGTGGCCACAAAGGTGGCTGAAAAATTGTCAAAAATGGATGTGCCCGTTTGTGTTTATGACTTATCGCATACGGGACGTGATTTTGTTTTGGGTGAAATTTTCCGGGCATCACATCTGGTATTGGCTGCAGCAACACATGACGGCAATATCTTTGAGCCGATGGAATACCTGTTGCGTGATATGATTGCTCATGGGGTGCAGGGGCGCAAAGTGGCCCTGATTGAAAACGGATCATGGGCCCCGATGGCGGCCAAGCAAATGCAAACATTGTTGGAATCTATGAAGGATATGCAGATTGTGATACCGATTGTGTCTATTAAATCTACATTGTCTGAGAATCAAGAAGAAGATTTGACCAAATTAGCATCAGAATTGATGGCTTGAAATAAATTGGAGCGGATGAAGGGAATCGAACCCTCGTATTCAGCTTGGGAAGCTGCTGTACTACCATTGTACTACATCCGCAAAACGGCTTTATTTTAACGATTTTACCTCAAAATGTCAAGAAAATTCCTGTTTGTGCCGGGCGTAGGGGCGTTTGCGTTTGACTTTTATAGCAAAATTCATACAATGGTATGAGGGAGTTACGAAAGTGGATATCAGTTTAACAAAAAATGAAAAAATAACCTGTTGTCGTTGGGCGCGGCAGCTGGCATATTTCTTTGTACTAATCGGTATTATGTTGTTTGTTTGGTGGATGACGGACGAAAGAGGGGCCGGGGCATTTATTGAAGATGGTATTATTGAAAATATACAGATGTTGATTTTGGGCCTTTCTGCTGCATCGTTTGCGTGGTTGACATATAAGAACAAAAACTATCGGGCCGGATTATTGGGACTGATGTCATTATGTATTTTTGCGCTTTTTCGGGAACAGGATGCTTGGTTTGATGCGGTGTTGCCTATGTTTAGTTGGAAAATAGCTTTTATTTTTCCGACTTTGGCGTTGGTTAATGGGCTGAGAAATCCTAAATCCTTCAAAAAACAAGTGTTTGAAATTTTAACAACGCCGGCCTTTTACATGATGTTTGGGGCGATGGTTATCATTATCCCTGTTGCCCAATGTTTGGGACACAAGCCATTGATGATGGCTGTGTTGGATATGGACAATGATCATTTGGCACGTATTCTTCGGCGTTTGGTGGAAGAAAGTACCGAATTGGTGGGATATGTGATAATTTTGTTGTCCAGCATCGAATTATCATTGAATTTACGGGAACGTTTATCCAAGTAAAATTTCTTCTCTAAATCGATTCGGATCTGGGCGAATCGTCTGACATCGTCATTTATGCTTGAAAAAAAAGGACTTTTTGAAAAATTAGCCACAAATTAACCATTTTTGCGCCAAAACTTTGTCTAAAAATAAAGTCAAACAGCTGCTTGAATTAACAAAAAAATAATAATAAAAATCATTGTTTTTGAACGACTTATAAAAAAGATAAAAAAAAGTGATTTTTTTAGTTGACTTGATTTTGTTTTGGGGTTTAATAAGGGACAGAACAGAAAAACAGAAACACAATATATAGTATTTTTTGAAGGGGTATAGACACAAAATGTTGGAAGTTGTTCAAAACAAAAGAGAAAATGACATGCTGGATGCAGGTCCTCTATCGGGTGTGATTAAACGGGATGGCGCTCAAGTCGCCTTTGATGCCCAAAAAATTGTGGCTGCGATTGGTAAGGCGGGCACAGCAACAGGTGAGTTTGGTAATGATGAAGCCGAATTATTGGCTGGACAAGTGATCAAGGTCTTACGTCATCGTTTTGGGAATGCCGTTGTCCCGACCATTGAGCAAATCCAAGATGTGGTAGAACAGGTGTTGATTTCCTCTAACTATTACAAGACAGCAAAATCTTATATTGTGTATCGTGAGCAACGTGATCGCCAACGGAAAGATCAACAGGCGGTCGTGGATGCTATTTCTTCCATCAACGAGTATTTGGATCGTTCCGACTGGCGTGTGAATGCAAATGCAAACCAAGGGTATTCTTTGGGTGGTTTGATTTTGAACGTGGCCGGCAAAGTGGTTGCGAATTATTGGTTAAAGCATGTTTATACACCGGAAATCGGTGCTGCGCATAAGGAAGGCGATTATCATATTCATGATTTGGATATGTTGGCCGGATATTGTGCAGGATGGTCTTTACGTGTGCTGATTCAAGAGGGTTTTAATGGGGTTCCAAATAAAACTGAATCCAATCCGCCCCGTCACTTGGTTAGTGCATTTTCTCAAATGGTCAATTTCTTGGGGACATTGCAAAATGAATGGGCCGGAGCTCAAGCATTCTCGTCCGCTGATACATATTTGGCACCATTTATTCGTATTGAAAACTTGAAATATGAAGATGTGAAACAGGCGATGCAATCGTTCATCTTTAATTTGAATGTGCCATCTCGTTGGGGAACACAAACGCCCTTTACAAACTTGACATTTGACTGGACATGCCCCGTGGATTTGAAGGATCGTCATCCGATTATCGGTGGAAAAGAACAATCCTTTACCTATGGTGAGTTACAAAAAGAAATGGATATGATCAACAAGGCGTTCTTGGAGGTCATGGGTGAGGGTGATGCCAAGGGTCGTCCTTTCACATTCCCGATTCCAACATACAACATTACAAACGAATTCCCGTGGGATTCCGACAACATTGACTTGTTGTTTGAAATGACGGCGAAATATGGGTTGCCGTATTTCTCCAACTATTTGAATTCGGATATGAAGCCATCGGATGTGCGTAGTATGTGCTGCCGTTTGCGCCTTGATTTAACAGAGTTAAAACGGCGCGGGGGTGGTTTGTTCGGATCCGCTGAACAAACGGGCTCTATCGGTGTGGTGACAATCAACTGTGCGCGGTTGGGTTATTTGTTCAAGGGGAACGAAGAAGCCATGTACAAGCGTTTGGATGAGTTGATGGAGTTGGCAAAGAAATCTTTGGAACTCAAACGTCAAACAATTAC
>JAFPYW010000032.1 GCA_017394405.1 Alphaproteobacteria bacterium | reverse complement strand
TGACTAAAAAGAAAGATTTCATCACCTATGCATTCAGAGATGTTGGATTAAATATTACCCCAGACCCTGTTGTTCTGATTCCGACCGGGACAAGGCGTCGGGCTAGTTTTGCCTTTATACGTGGTCACTTGGGCTTTAATGCATTCAAAAGTCATCAAATCGTTGAAATACAGCAATGTCCGTTACTGCGAGAAAAAATCAATAATGCTCTGCCCTGCTTGCGTCAAATTATCCGTGAATTAAATACCACGGGTGATCTGTTTGTTTTAGACACAGAATATGGATTGGATATTCATATCAAGGATAAAACGGGGGTCCCGAAATTGCCCAAATTGGAATTATTATCCTCTTTATCCACAAATAAAGATATTGTCCGTGTAATTTATAATGATACGCCTATCTTTGAAAAGATTGCCCTGCCCGCTACGGCAGATTCTTTTATGCAGCCCAGTTTTGAGGGGGAACAGATTCTGATTACACTAATGATGAAGCATATCGGAAACGCCAAAACTGCAGTTGATTTATTTTGCGGAAAAGGAACATTTACCAAACCTTTATTAGAAAAAGGATTATCTGTCACAGGATATGATAACGCAGCGGACTCTGTTGCAGTTTTGGGGGCAAATGGTGTTGTGCGTGATTTATTCCGAAATCCTTTGACATCGAATGAGTTAGCAGGGATTGATTTGGTGGTATTGGATCCGCCACGGGCTGGTGCCAAAGCGCAAATTGAACAAGTATCTCAAACAAATATTCCCCAAATCATTATGATTTCATGTAATCCCAAAACTGCTGCCAATGATGTTAAAACTTTGGTGGATGCCGGTTGGAATATTCAAGTTATTATTCCTGTAGATCAGTTTACCTATTCTAATCATATAGAAGTTGTTATTGTTTTGCAAAAAAGTTGTTGACAATAATCTTTTTGATATGTTAAACTAATAGTTGTAGAAATCAGGAGGCATTATGAAAAAGAGATCCGTAAATGGCAGTGTTCGTGGGCGGTTGTCTGATGGGGCGCCTAACCCCATAGATGTTTATGTCGGATCTCGTGTTCGTATGCGCAGATCTTTATTGGGGATGAGCCAAGAACGCTTGGCTGCTGAATTAGGGGTTACTTTTCAACAGGTTCAAAAATATGAACGAGGTCTGAACAGGATCGGGGCCAGTCGTTTGTGGGATTTGGCTCAAGTTTTAGGTGTAGGTGTTGATTTCTTTTATGCCGAAATTGATGATTCTACTTCTGGCAGAAGCCCCCGTAAAATTTATGCAAATCCAGAACTTTCTGAAGATTTCATAGACTTTGATATGGAAACATTATTACGCAAAGACGTTATTACTTTGTTGCGGTATTATACAAAACTGACAGATCCTAAAATACAAAAAACCGTTATAGATTTGGTTAGAACTTTAGCTGGAGAGATAGTGGAAGAATCCGAAAAGGATTAAATTCCCATCATCAATTTTATTTCATCTGATAGCCGATCTGTTGTCCAAGGCGGATCAAATGTTAGGTTGGCCGTAACGACGCCGACTCCGACAACGGATGAAACGGCTTGTGCAACCATTTGGATCATTTCTTCCCCCATTGGACACGTTGGTGAAGTTAGAGTCATTTTTATATCCACATTTCCATTATCGGCTTGTTTAATATCATATATCAACCCTAAATCAAACACATTCAACATCAGTTCCGGATCTTGTACGCATTTTAAGGCAGCAATGATGTCTTCATGAGATGCTTTCTTTACGCCATCAGCCAAGGGTGTTCCGGCTTTGGATGTATAATCTAATTCAATAGGTTTCGGCAATTTTAATTCTTCTGTCATTTGAAAAATCCTATTGCTTTGTTGAGGGCCTTAATAAAGGCGTCAATATCCTTTTTATCGTTATATAATCCTATGGATGCGCGCAAACTTTGTTTAATTCCAAAACGTGTGTGAATCGGCATGGCACAATGATGCCCTACTCGAACACATACATGCTCTTTGGCCAAAATTAAATTCAAATCATCTGGGTGAATCCCTTTGATATTAAAAGCAACCAAGCCGCTTTTTAGATCTGGATTTCCAACAAATTGAATGTCAGGAATGGCTTTTAATTTTTTTATCAGATAAGCAAAAACTTTCTGTTCATCTGCCATAATCTTATCCCAACCGACATGTGTAATATAATCCAAGGCCAATCCCAAGCCAACAGCTTCTGCAATCGGTGGGGTACCAGCTTCAAATTTTGCTGGTACTGGGGCAAAAGTTGTTTTTTGAATCTGAACAACATCTATCATATCTCCTCCAAACTGATAAGGAGGAAGATCGTTTAATGCTGACTTTTTACCATACAAAACACCAATTCCAGTTGGACCATAAATCTTATGTCCGGAAAAAACCAAGTAATCACAATTCATTTTAGTTACATTGATTGGCAAATGAGCAATACTTTGCGCCGTATCAACTATCACTTTTGCACCAATTTTATGAGCCATTTTAATAATTTCTAATACGGGATATATAACACCGAGGACATTGGATATCATTGCCACAGCAACAATTTTTGTTTTGGAAGAAAGTTGTTTTTTGAAATCATCTAAATCCCATGAGCCATCATCTTTGACATTAAAAGTTTTGAATTTTGCTCCTGTGGCAAAACAAGCCTGTTGCCATGGTACAAAATTAGCATGATGTTCAGCAATACACACCAACACTTCATCTTTTGGCTTTAATATCTGACGATATCCATTGGCAACCAAATTGATTGCCTCAGTTGCCCCCTTTGTAAAGATGATTTGCTTTGAATCAGCATGAATAAAATCGGCAACTTTTTGGCGCGCTGCTTCATAAGCTGTGGTGGCCAAATTAGCTAAATGACAGGATCCACGATGTACATTTGCATAAGAATGCATATAAAAATCAGATACCCCCCTTATAACAGATGTTGGCTTTTGTGTAGAAGCCGCGGAGTCCAAATAAATATACTTTTTATCAAAAATCTCAAAATCTTTCTTAAACATTTTCCCCCATCCACTTTTGAATTGTATCAGAAAATTCCTCTGGCATCAAGTCCCCAAGAAATGAATTCAGCAAGATTTGCTTCGCGTCACGTTCAGGCAATCCTCGTGTTTGTAAATAAAATAATTGATTGGCGTCTAATGGCCCAATCGCCGATCCGTGAGCACACACCACGTCATCCGCCCAAATTTCCAATTGGGGTGTCGCTTCAATTTTTGCTTTTGGTGATAAAATTAACCCGCGATGATGTTGCCTGCCATCGCACTTTTGGCTGGATTTTGGAATCTCAATAATGCCCTTAAATGAGATGGCACTTTCATCCGTTGCAATACCCTTTATATGCTGTTCAGATGTTGTATTTTTATGCTTGTGCAAAACTTTAATATTTATATTTAACTTGTTGTTTTTATTTAATAAATATGCACAATTTATCTTGCACTTTGCCGCTTCGCCTTGAAGGGAAACAATCACATCCAAATCGTCTGTTATTTGCAAAAAATCAACCCACAAATTACCATTTTTACCCACCTCAAAAACCCATGACTTTGCATCCGGATTTTTGACAATCACGTTTTCTTGTGCGTGGATCAAAAATGGATTAGAATTTATCATACCCAGACGCCTCCACTTCCTTCACCAACTCTGCACCGGCGCTTTTGATAATCACGCCATCTCTCATAATGGACACTTTGTCGGGCTTTACATATTGCAACAAATCGTCATGGTGTGTAATAATCATAAAACTGCGTTTAGGTTCGCGCATCACAGATACACCCTGCCCGACCACCTTCAAAGCATCCACATCCAGGCCAGAATCCATCTCGTCCAAAATGCAAAAATCTGGCTCCAACATCGCCATTTGAAAAGTTTCCAAACGTTTCTTTTCGCCACCGGAAAAGCCAACATTCACAGGCCGTTTCAACATTTCATTTGAAATACCCAAAGCCGTTGCTCGCACATTCATATATTTCATAAACGCCACAGCATCAATAGGCTCTTTACCTTCGGCTTTGCGCTTAGCATTCAACGCAGTCTTTAAGAATTGAGCCAAACCAACACCTGGCAATTCAATCGGATGCTGAAAAGCCAAAAACACGCCTTTGTTTGCCCGTTCATCTGGTGTCATTTTTAATAGGTTTTCACCTTTAAATAAAATTTCGCCTTCTGTCACAGTATAGGATGGATTACCCGTAATCACAGCCGAAAGCGTGCTTTTTCCACAACCATTCGGGCCCATAATCGCATGAACTTCGCCGGCTTTAATCGTCAAATTTAAGCCTTTCAAAATCTCTTTGTTACCCACCT
>JAFPYW010000031.1 GCA_017394405.1 Alphaproteobacteria bacterium | reverse complement strand
TCCCCAGGCCGCTTGCCAGCGCATAAATTGTATCTCCGTTTTGATACATTATAATCCCTCCACAACCTTATAAATTTCACCACGCAGAGCTGCAATATTCAATCCGCTTTCACTGCTGGTTGCCAACATTTCTGGATAGCATGCCACATGCTTTTTCCCCTCTTCCATCGTATCGGCCAATACCTTTTCCAATTCTGATTCTTTCACCTTGTCGGCTTTCGTTAAAATAATCTGATATGTCACTGCTGCACGATCCAACATCACCATGATATCTTGATCCACTTTCTTCAGACCATGCCGCGCATCAATCAGTAAAAAAACTCGCTTTAATTGTTGCCGCCCGCGCAAATACGCATGGATCAGTTGTGTCCATGCCTGAACCGTTGAACGCGGCGCAGAGGCAAATCCATAACCCGGCAAATCCACCAAAAAAAACCTTGTCCCAACTTTGAAAAAATTCAATTCTTGTGTGCGACCTGGGGTATTGCTGGCGCGCGCAATCACTTTGCCCGTCAAGGCGTTGATCAGGCTTGATTTACCCACATTGGAACGCCCTGCAAAGGCAATCTCCGGCAAACGAAGTTTTGGTAAATCAGCATCAGAACGAGCCCCACGTTCAAATTGAACGCCATCGGCAAATAACTGCTTTCCTCGTTCCTCAAACGCCATTTATCCCACCTTTTTCATAATGTACTTTTGTTGAGCGATGGACAAGATATTGCTCCATGTCCAATAGATGATCAACCCGACGGCAAATTGCCCCATCATAAAGGTAAAAATAATCGGCATATATTTGAACATATTCATTTGGGCTTTATCTGCACCCGCAGGTTGCGGGCTCATGCGTTGCTGAATATACATGGTCAAGCCCATCAAAATCGGCATCACGCCCAAATTCAAGAAACTAGGAATCGGCCAAGGCACAAGGCCAAATAAAGTAAAAACAGAGCTGGGATCTGGCGCAGACAAATCCTTAATCCAGCCAAAGAACGGCGCTTGCCGCATTTGAAGTGAAACCGACAACACTTTATATAATGCAAAAAATACTGGAATTTGAATCAACATTGGTAAACACCCACCCGCGGGATTCACCTTTTCGCGTTTGTATAACGCCATCATTTCTTGTTGCAAACGCATCCGATCGTCTTTATAACGCTCTTGTAATAATTTCATTTGAGGCTGAATCTTTTTCATTTTAGCCATAGAAATATAAGACTTCGTAGCAACTGGCAACAATGCCAACCGCAATAACGTTGCAAAGACCAAAATAGCAATACCCATATTTCCAACCAAAGCATATAACCATTGCAAGAAATATAAAAACGGCTTTGTCAAGAAATAGAACCAACCAAAATCAATGGTCAAATCAAACTTCGGAATATTCAATTCTTTTTGGTATCCGTTGATTAAATTCAAATTTTTGGCACCAGCAAAAATATGTGTTGTTTTAACGATTTTTCCATGAGCCGGCACAACTTCGGCCTTTGTCTCGAACGTGGAAAAATATACATTCTGTTCTTGTTTATTCATAAATTCCACTTGAGCTCTTTGATCTGGAATTAAAATTGTTTGCCAATATTTATCCGTCATACCAGTCCATCCCCCGACAGACGAATAAGCAATCGGTCCCTTTTCAACTTTATCATATGCTTCTTCACGCAAACGATCATCAGCCACCGCTACGAAACCAGTATGAACAGACGAACGAGTATCGGGTACATTATCCACAGCCCGAGCAATCACTCCGTTTAACAACACGGAAATATCTTTGCCGCTTTTGTTTTCCAGCATATCTTCAAATGTAAACATATAATGTTCATCCACGCGGATTGTTCGTGTCAAAGCCACTGCCCCATTATTCCATGTCATTACGATGGGGTTTTCCGGCGTTAAAGTACTTCCTTGCACATGCCAAGGAGTATCTTCTGTTGGCAATTCAACATTCCCTTGCCATAATAAATAGGCCTCGTATTGATCAGACAACAATTCCACATCAGGGCTGTCTTCAGCAATTGTTTCCTTATACTTATTCAACGTCAAAGATGTCAGCATGCCGCCTGCGGAAGATAATTGACCCGACAAAGCTGGCGTATCAATTTTAACCGCGCTACTGGCATGTTTTGGTAATTGGCTAGTAATTTGCTTTTGCGGCACCTCTGGTTCAGTAACCACAACCGGCTCAGTTGTTTCTGGCACTGGTGTTGATGGCCGTGAAAAATATTGAAAACAAAACAAAACAATCAGCACCAATATCATGGCGCCCATCATAGAACGTTCTTCTGATTTAATTTGTTTGGGTGTTTGTTGCATAACATAATCCTTTCTGTTGCGTCGCATTTTAACCGAAATACAAAAAAAATGCAAACACTATTTTCCACCAACACAACACAAAAAAACACAACCCTATTCATTTTTTGTTGCATTGGAAATAATTTTTTGTTACACTTGTTTTAACCAAGGGGGATAAGATGAAAATACTCAGCGCACTCGTTTGTTTATCTTTAATCGGCTTTTCACCGATTGTTGCGGCACAATTTGATCAAGATGTGACCGCATGTGAACCAACTGTTTTGGCGTCTGAGGAAGAGTATAACCCCACCATTTATGACGAATGTGGCTTTAACGACATTCAAACAGCGATGATTCACTGGGCCCCGTTGATTCAAGAAAGACAATGGAAAAATGCATCATTTGAATTATATAAACGTCACACCAACTATCCCGGCATTAAATCTTTTTTATACAAAGCCGCTGAATTAGGACATTCTACTGCTTTGATGATGGTCGGTGACGAACAATTTGACGCAGGAAAGATCCCCGAAGCAATGCGTTATTACAATGCCGCTATTCGTGGAGATTTACCGGAAGAAGATCAAGGAAAAATCACCGGCCGTTTGGCCTTGCTTTATGCCGATCCCAAAAGCAATCATTATGATACACAAAAGGCCGTTCCTTTGTTGCAACGCGCCGCCTTACAACGCCATGCTTTATCCAATAATATAATGGGGGCGTTGTCATTGTTTGGCATGTATAATGTTAAACAAAACCCAGAAGAATCCTTCAAATATTTTTGGCGGGCGATTTTACTCGGTTGTCCGGCAGCCGAAGAAAATTTGGGTCTATTCCAACTAGGGCGTCAAAACAAAATTGATCTTGCAACATTAAAGTCTGAAGTTATGAAACGAACTTTTTCGTGCGATAAAGTGGAAGACACGGCCAGCATCAAACCTTATCATCTATCTTTCACGACACAAGAATGTGCCGACATCAACTACTATGCGGAAAGATTGGTTGATACTTCCCTGCCCTTTACGGGAAAGGAAGAATGTGCTTTCAGCGCAGATATGAGCCAAATGGCTGACTTTTTATCAAAATAAAAAAGTACTTGCATTTTAATTCAAAATCTGGTATAATGCCAAACATTCCGGTAATCCTTGCTCGCTCCGGATGCGGGCTATGTTTCAGGCGGGTCGGCCATAAAGGCCTTTTCGCATAAACCGAAACGAGAAAAACCATAAGGAGAGGTAAAAAATGTCCTTTTATGAAAATGTATTTATCGCTCGCCAAGATTTGACACCCGCAAAGGTGAAAGAATTGGCCGATAAGTTTGCCAAAGTTGTGAAAGACAACGGCGGCGTTGTCGCAAAAACCGAAGATTGGGGTTTGCGTGATTTAGCTTATAAAATTCAAAAGAACCGCAAAGGTTATTACACTATGTTGGCCATTGATGCGCCAGCCGCTGCGGTCATTGAAATGGAACGCCTGATGCGTTTGGATGAAAACGTATTGCGCCATTTGACAATCAAAGTTGATGCTTTGGAGGAAGGTCCTTCCGCTATGTTGGAAGTGCGTTCCCGTCGTCAAAAAGATGATAAATTTGAAGTAGAAATTGAGAAAGCTGAGGTGTAAGATGGAAAAAACATTTGGATCTCATAATTGCCCATTTTGCAAATCTGGCGTCAAGGAAATTGACTACAAAGATTTGCGTTTGATCAGCAAATATATTGCCGAACGTGGTAAAATGACACCAGCTCGCGTGTCTGGGCTGTGCGCCAAACACCAACGCAGTATGGCAAAGGCCATCAAGCGCGCTCGTTTCTTGGCATTATTGCCATATGTGAGCGAAGAATAAGGAGGTTTTCATGGAAATTATCTTATTAGAACGTATTGACAGACTCGGCCAAATGGGCGATGTCGTGAATGTGAAAAACGGATATGCTCGCAACTACTTGTTTCCACAAAAGAAAGCGTTGCGTAAAACCGCTGATAATATGAAGGCTTTTGAAGCCAAACGTGCCGAGTACGAAGCCATGAATGCCAAATTAAAGGCTGATGCTGAGAAATTGGCAAAAGACTTGAATGGCTTGTCCGTGACAATTATTCGTCAGGCCGCTGAAACAGGTCAATT